>NC_015681.1:995238-1326985 GCF_000217795.1 Thermodesulfatator indicus DSM 15286 | reverse complement strand
TTACTTTTTCTCCTATAGGGATAAGATTTTTAGGTAGTGTTTCTATAAAGCAACCTGTTAAGGATAAATCACAAAGAAAAAGGGAAAGATTTTTTTCATCAATATAAACTGGCAGCTGGCAGCAGTATCTAGGGCTTCGGCGTCTATCTACTAAAAACATAGAAAACTCCTTTACGGGTGTTTTTATCTTATGATATGCCTAAATAATAACAAAATAAAGGAAAATCCATGGGTAGTTTAACTTTTGTTGGCGCCTGCGGCTCGGTTACCGGCAGTTCTTACTTGCTTGAAAGCAAAGGCAAAAAAATTCTTATTGATTGCGGCCTTTATCAGGAGGAAGACTTTATTTCTTTTAACGAGTCCTTTCCGTTTTCGCCTAAAGACATTGACTACGTTATTTTAACCCACGCCCATCTCGACCACTCAGGAAGGCTTCTTGAACTTGTGCGTGACGGCTTTCGCGGTGAAATACTTACCACCAAGCCCACCATAGAACTTCTTGATATTGTTCTAAATGACCGCCTTCATTTAGAACCACATATAGGCCTACGTAATTTACCAGAAAAAGTTCAAGAACTTTGCTGGGCTTTCACTTACGGAGAAATGGTAGATATTCCTGGCGATATACATTTCCGCTTTCAGGATGCCGGGCACATTTTAGGAGCCGCTAATGTAGAGCTCTGGTGTGAAGGGAAAAAGTTTGTTTTTTCAGGTGACATTGGTCGGCAAGGAACTCCTATCATCAGAGATCCTACTCCCATCAAAGAGGCTGACTATGTAATCATGGAATCTACTTACGGCGGGAGACACCATCCTCCCTTTTCTTTGGCCAAAAGACAACTCAAAGCCATAGTTGAGCTGGCTCAAAAATTAAGGGCCAGGGTTTTTATTCCCTCCTTTGCCATTGGGCGAACCCAGGAGCTTCTCTATTTTTTTAATGAGCTCGTAGAAGACGGCGAAATAAAGCCTTTACCCGTTATCGTTGATAGCCCTATGGCCCTTAAAGTTACCAAGGTCTATGCCCGCCACACTGAACTCTACGATGAGGAAGCCCTAGATAGATTGGCCAGAGGAGACAGGATTTTTTCTTTTCCGCTGCTTTTTTCAGCGATCTCACGCGAGGCCTCACGACGTATTGACGAACTTAAGCCACCCTATGTAGTAATTGCCGGCTCGGGTATGGTAACCGGAGGCCGCATCGTAGAGCACCTAAAAAGACATCTTTCGTCTCGCAAGACCTTTGTTGTTTTTGTTGGCTACCAGGCCAAAGGCACTCCTGGTCGGGCTATTCTTGAGCGTTTACCAAGAGTAAAACTTGATCACACAACCGTAGAAAATCGGGCCCGCATTTTCAGGATTGAAGCCTTCTCTGCTCACGCTGACCACAGTGAATTGCTCTCCTGGCTTGGTAATTTTCAGGAAAAGCCCAAACGGGTCTTCTTAACCCACGGAGAGCCTGCGGCTCGGGGCAAGCTTTTAAAAGCCATCCGTGAAAGATATGATCTCACCGTTGAGGCCCCAAGCCTTAATCGTAAATTTGTTTTTTAAACACAAAGACCCTCTGCCCACCATGGTCAAAGAAGGCTATGCTTTTTAAACAAAAAGGAAAGAACACAGGCAATCTTTTTCGGGGATAGATCATGGTTAAATCCCACGGAGAAAATCCTTTCCTGAAAAGATCTGAAAGCTTTTTAAGAGGGACAAAACCTTCTTTTAATCTTTCTCCAAAAGGCGGATTAGTTACGAGAAAGCCTTCGGTAGCCGGCGGTTTTAAGCGAGATATTTCCACCTTTTCAAACTTGACCCAGGGAGCTACCTGGGCTGCTCTGGCATTTTCCTGTGAGGCGGAGATGGCTTTTTCACTCCAGTCTGTACCCAAAATTAATCCGCTCGGAGGTGTGATCGCTTTTTGGGCCTTTTCTTTTAGCTCCTGCCAAAGCTCAGCCTTAAAATTCCGCCAGTTTTCAAAAGAAAAACTACGGTTAAGCCCCGGAGCAAGATTGGCCGCAAGCATAGCCGCCTCAATTACGATGGTGCCTGTCCCGCAAAAGGGGTCAAGAAAAGGAGTTTTTTTATCCCAGCCAGAGAGCAAGACCAGGGCAGCGGCCAGGTTTTCTCGCAGAGGTGCCGGACCTTTGGCCACTTTATAACCACGTTTAAAGAGATCTCCACCAGAAGAGTCGATCCTTATAAGGACTTCGTCTTTAAAAAGGCGCACTACCAATAAAGGAGCTGCTTCTTCTCTGGTTAGCGTCAATTCTCTTCCAAGCCTTAAGGAAATGGCTTTGATTAAACGTTCGGCCACTGCCTGGGAATGATAAAGTTTTGAACGACGGCAGGTAACCCTGATTTTTACGGCCTTAGCCTCGGAGAAATATATTTCCCAGGGGAAACGAGAGGCCTTTTCTACCAGTTCTTTAAAGTGTAGGGCCTTAAAACTTCCAATTTTTAGGAGTATACGGCTAGCTGTACGTAGCCACAGGTTAGCAAGGTAAAGATCTCCTAAAGTGCCTTTAAAAGAAACCCCTCCAGGAATGATTTTTCCTTCAACTCCTAAAAAAGAGAGCTCACTTGACAGGACTCCTTCTAATCCTGGAGAACAACCGGCCAAAATGTCGTAAAGGCTTTGTGAAGACAAGATTTTTACTCGCCTTCAATGTACTTGTGGGCGTAAAGGCGCACCTTATGGCCTTCTAGCACATGAAAAGTCTGTATTTTTTTTATCAGGGCTGGCGAAAACTGCCCAATAGGCAGATAAATAACCTTTTTCCCCTGATGGGTAGCAAATCGTTTGGCCAGCGAAGAAGGAGGCTTTTTGGCAATATAAACCACGTATTTTTCAAGGGAATAATCTATGGCCGCTATAAGTAAGCGCTCGGCCTTACCGCGGGCAAAATCAAAAATCGGATCACTCCAGATGTCATAAACCCGCATTGGCGGATAAGTGAGCATGAAACCGCCGTAATGACAACGAGAAATCCCTGGCCCTACGACCACCTCACCGGCTCGGGTGGCGTAAAAAGCCATATCTGATTCTTGATCGTGCTCACCGTGCCAGGTAATTTTCCACGGGTAGCGTTCTTTTCCGTCAGGGGCTTCGTCTTCATCAAAGATAACCACCACAGAGCCTACCTTCCCGGTAATTGGTCTTTCTTCCCGCACATAAAGGCGTCCTTCATACCAATTTCTTATTGTTTCTCTGAGGTCTATACCGTCTTTTAAAGAAGAAGTAAAAGGCTCAACACGCCTTAGGTCTTCGGCCAGAACCCTTAGAGCCTTTTTCATCACGTAACGCCCAAAGCCTTCTACTACAATGTCTTCAGGGGGGAAGGAACAAATATTTATGCCTTTCCAGGACTCTTTCCATTGGCCGGGCCTTTTTTCCAGGGGCCTTTTTTTAACTGGAACCAGGCGTTTACGGCGAAGAGGTTTTAGCTTGCGGAAAAACTTTAGTTTTTTGTGCGGCTTAAAGAGGTCATCAAGGTTTATCCTGATAGGGCAGATTTCTGGATTTTCTGTTTGGAAAGGATATCGGGTTCCAATTTCCCATAGCTCCCAGGCAAAGTCATCATTAACACTGCCGCGGGCCGCTACCAGAAGTTGATAAAAGTCAGGGGTCAGGCGGCCTTCGGTAAGAGCGTAGTTTCTGGCAAATTGATTTAAAATTTTTAAGTGCCTTGGCGGAACAACTTCTTTGTTTTTCTCTTCGTGCTGAGAAAGGGCTTCTTCCAGGAGCCGTTGCTGTAACTCCAGCCGGTCTAAAGTCAGCTGCTTGGTGCGTTCTTTTTCGTAAATTCCCTGGAAATAACCAATTTCTGAAAGCACTTCTCGACTTGAAGCCTGGTCGAGGTGAAAGAGAGAAACTCCTTCGCGTTTGCGTCTAGCCAAAGGCTGGGCAAGTTCTTCTTTTAAAAACTCTTTTATGGCGTTTACGTGGGCAAGCCCTCCCACAAAAACAATAGACCGAAAACGCTTAGCCAATTGCTTGAGCCTGTAAGCAATGGTTTTCTCCCGGTGAATATCAAGAGGGTCTTTGGGATAGTCAACTTTAAGAGCCTCTTCAAGAAATTTTTCATAGCCCAGGCGGGAAACAGCGTAAGAATCCGGGAAGACTTCTTTGTGGCCTTGGTAGCCGTCAAGGTCAAGATCTACAAAGTGAACTTTAGAGCCGATCTCAAGGCCCGTGCGCACGGCTTCTATCAAGGGCTCAACAGGTTCTACCAGGAGATAAACTGTGGTGCCGTCTTTTTCCTGATAGGAGACTACTGAAAGAAGGGGAAGTCTCTTTACGCCGCGCAAAATCTTTTCCGCAAGTGTTTCTGGATACTCTACGGCTACGGCTTCAGGTTTTATATCTAGTAGATAATTTCTTACCACCTGGGCAAACTCAAGTTTGCCATGCAAAACCGGTAAAAAAATTATTTCGCTTGACCCTATTTGGGCCCTGGGAAGCTCATGTTTTTTCATATTACACGGGTCTTAAACGAGGGCCTTCTTTCCTGTTATCCGGCCAAAAGATTAAAGCCGTTTGCCCCAATGTTTGGGAAATAGCTTCTTTTAGGATTTCTTTTTTATCTGCCCCTTTGTCCGGCCCGGCCAGGCGTTTTAAGGCGTAACGGGCAATGTTTACCCCGTCTCTTACGGAAAAAGTTTCTCCGGCCCGGTGCGCTAGCTGCAAAAAGGAAACTACGTAATGAAGTATTTCTTCATCGGCAAAGGGGAGATTGGCCCTGAGCATTTCATATTCCTCTTCGGCTTCTGGAAAATCAACGTAGATTTGGGGCTGAAGCCTGGAATGGATATATTCTGGCACTTCAAAAGTAGAGGCATCTTCATTCATGGTGACGCAAATGCGGAAGTCTGGATGGGCCTTTATTTTGATACCCGCCACAATGGATTCTACGTAACGGCGCGAGTCAAGAAGTGGGGCTAGCGAGGCCCAGCTTTTTTCACTCATGCGGTTGGCTTCGTCAATAATGGCGACACCGCCTTTTATCATAGCGGTGACAATGGGGCTTGCCATATAGCGAATGCGACCTTCATCAGAGATTACCGGGGTAATAAGCAAGTCTTCAGGGCGAGTATCAACCGTGGCCTGAAAGATATAAACTTCTTGGCCAAGCCTTTTAGCCGCGGCGTAAGCTATGGTGGTTTTCCCCACGCCCGGTTTTCCTACCAAGCGGGGATTAAGAGGCAGGTCTTTTTCGTCAATAATCATCCAGGCGGCGAGCACCTGCTTGATAACATCTTCCTGGCCTACACAAATCAAGTTCAATTCATCAGGGTGCGCTAAGTGAAGGGTTACACCGTCAATTACCCAAGTTTCCATATCTATCACCTTTTAAAAATTTTTGGCTGACTTGATTATAATCAATTATACCTTATTTGAAGATAGCTTCATCTGTAGGAGAAGACATGAAGCCCAAGATAAAACAGGTGAAATTTGAAAAGAGTGCTTTTAAGCCTGAAGATTTGACTGTCCCCAAACTGCCAGAAGTGGCTTTTTTAGGGCGGTCAAATGTAGGCAAGTCTTCTTTGATAAATGCTTTTCTGGGGCAAAAAAGGCTTGCCAGAGTATCTTCTACGCCAGGGTTTACTAAGGCCATCAACTTTTACCGGGTGGATCATCGGTTCTGGGTAGTTGATTTACCTGGTTTTGGTTTTGCTAAAGTGCCTCCCAAAATGCGGGCCCAGTGGAAAAAACTTATAGAGACTTATCTTTCTTCACCCCGGTTGACCAAGCTTTTGGTTTTAATTTTTGATATTCGGCGTGAGCCTGATGAGTTGGATTTTATGCTGATTGACTATGTAAAAAGCCTTGGTCGTAATTTTATCGTGGTGCTAAACAAAATAGACCGAGCCAAAAAGACAGATCTTCCCAAACTTAAAAGACGCTATCTAGAAAAACTTTCTTTGGAAGAATCTCAAGTGTTTCTTTGTTCATGTAAAACTCGGGAAGGGCTTGAGCCGATAAAACAAAAAATCTGGGAAAGCTTAGCTGAGTGATTAAGGGGCACGCCAAAGGCGTGCCCGAGCGATATTTAGTGTTCGTCTAGGTGGCCTTTAAAAATACGTTCTCCCATAAAGAAAAGCATGCCAAACAGGCCAAATCCACCGAGAACTACCAGCCACTCTAAGAAAGTGGGGCTATAAGAATAGAAGTGAGGCATATCTACAATTTGGAGACCATGGTAATGCGGAATAAGTTGCCCCAAGACGACTAAATCATAGCGCATCACAAAGATGGCCAAAAGAGCCACTCCAGAAACAATGGCCATAGCTGGAATATTTCTAGCTTTAACGGCAAGAATGACGATAAAAGGCAATACTAGACCGAGGCCAACTTCAAAGAACCAGAAATTAAAGGCAAATGGACCAGCAATCAAGGCCATAGTAGCTTCATATTTTCCCGGAGGATGTCCAGCAAGGCCCGCCAGAATTTTCCAGGTAGTAAAAAACATTACAATGGCTAACAATAAAGCATAAATTTTCCCTGTAACTTGAAGGGCTTTTTCCATTTTGGGTTCCATTTGCCAGCCATTAACTTTGTAGGCCAGCCAGGTAAAAAATATAATCGCCGCTCCACCACTCATCATGGCCGAAGCAATAAAATAAATGGGCATGTAAGGACCATGCCAGAACTCTTTAGCGTTAACCAGGCCAAAAACCGCTCCCAGGTTACTGTGTGCCGCCACACCAGCAATAACTCCCATCAAACCAGCCAAACCGGCTTTGCGATGGTGTCCCAGTTTTAGTAAAGCAAATTCCACTAACATAAAAAATAGGTAAGCGCCGTAAAGGGTTCCCATCCACCAAATGTTAGACGTAGGGTTAGGAGAAATAATGTTATAAATGGCCATACGCCAGGGATTTTCCAACTCAAAAGCAATTACCGCAAAGCCAGCGATAATAGTAGCGATGGCTAAAAACACGCTACGGCTGGCAATAGGCATCAAACTCTCAAGTCCGAAGACATGGCCTATAGAAGAAGTTAAACAGAGACCGGTGGAGGTGACTACAAAAAACACGTAAGTAGAAATAAGTATCCCCCAGGGGACCTCTCTAGTTATACCATAAACATGTTCATGGCCAGCAATGAAACTATAAATACCAACCGCAGTGCCTACCGCGAAAAGAAGGCCAAAGAGCAAAGCCAGCCAGATGTTTGTTTTGCTGGGGATAATGACCAGTTCTCTTCCAATTACTGCCTCTCTTGTTTCCGCCATAATGCCCTCCTAGGTTTAAAAATTTTGATATTTAAGTACAAATTTTTTAAAGCTTTTTATAAAAAAATATAAGTGTCTATGTCAAGTTATAGTGAAAAATAATAAAATAGGAAAAGATTGAAATTGAAATGTCAGAAAAGTATATCAACAAATGGCAGGAATTTTTGACAACTCTTATTGTCAAAAAAACTTGTAAATTACTATTTACAAACCAATACCTCGGAGGGCAAAAGGGGCAAATTTTTCTGTGTTTAAGAAGTAAAAATTTTAAAATCTATTGTTCTGTTTCGTCTTTTCTCACGACTGAAAGATAAGCCGTGCATCTGTTCCTCACCTCTGGGGGGCAGCCTACGATGCTCCAACAGGGGGCATATTTAAGAAGTTCCTTCACTCCTGCTAGATTCAACCCTTTTTCGTGAATCATTTTACGCAAGCAATTAATCCATTGAATATTATCCATGGAATAGTAGCGTCTGCTTCCCCGGCGAACCGGCCTGATCAAACCTTCTTTTTCATAAATACGTAAAGTTCTGGGGTGCACTTCCAATATTTTGGCGGCTACACCTATAGAAAAGATAGCTTCATTCTTTTTCATTTTTGACCTCCTTTATTTCAAAGAGGGGCAAAGCCCCTCTTTGAATTTTAGTGTTCTCTACTTTCGAAAACCCCGGCAAAATAGCGTTCTCCAAGCAAGAAACCAGTAATCAAAAGGCTAGCTCCACCCACAAGCATCAATAATTCAAAGATAGAGGGGGAGTAGCTCAAGTACCTGGGAATATCTTCAAATAAGCCGTAATAAGGATGAACAATCTGGCCTCCAATTACTAAATCATATCTCTGGAAAAAGGCCCCTATCAAAGTTATTAGTGAGGCCAAAAACATAGCGTGGATATTTCTGAGTCCACCAAATACCAGAATTATTATGGGAAAGACCAGGCCTAGAGCGATTTCAAAGAACCAGAAATTAAAAGCCAGAGGTCCACTCAAGAGGGCTTTGGCTGCCAGACGACCTTCGTCAGAGCCACCGGTAAAAATAGCGAGAAATCGCCAGATAGTAGCCAGAGAAACAGCTATAAGGAAAAGAAGAAGGACTTTGGCAGCGGCTGAGCTAGCTTTTTGCATGGCCTCGTCCATAGGTTTCTGACGCACTTCATAGGCAATGTAGTTAAAGAAAATCAAAGCCGCGGCACCGGTCATAAGAGCAGAAGTTATAAAGTAAATGGGCAACTGCGCACCATACCAGAAGGGCCTGGCAGAAATGAGGGCAAAAACAGCACCAAGATTGGTATTGGCGGCTATTTCCGTTAAAGCGCCCAATAAGCCCAGAGCAAAGGCCAGGGCAAAACGCTTAGAAAGAATTAAAACGAATTCAAGTAACATGAAAGCCACACACGCACCGTAGAGGGCACCCATCCACATGATGTTAGAGGTAGGATTAGGGGTTATAGCCATCCAAAACATACGCCAAGGATTTTCCAATTCTAGCCCGATAATTAAAAAAGCCGCTAAAATAGCAAAAATAGACAAATAGAGAGATCTGTTTGAAAGCGGCAGAAGTGAAGTGCCTCCAAAAAGATGCCCCAGGACAGAGAGAATACAGAGCCCGGTGGACATTATGGCAAAATAAATGTAACCAGAAATTAGAATTCCCCACGGGATTTCACGAGTAGTGTTGCAAATGTGATGATGCCCAACAATTAAGCCGTAAATTCCCGCAGCTACCCCAACTAAAGTTAAAAATAGGAAAATAAAGGTTAAAATAGTGATACGTGGCTTGGCGAACGATAGATCAACCTGAAAAGGTTTTAAGGTTTCTACCTTGGTCTCAGCCATAACAAACCTCCTTATTTGTGTTTTTCTTCTTCAATCCATTTGGGAATAGAAAAGGTGGCAAAAAAAGCTGGTATAGCGGCAAAAGGCCCTAACGCCAGGAACATTAAAAAACAAAAGGCTCCAAGTATTCCTTCTGCCCAGCACCATCCTTCTTGAACTTCACTCAAGGCCGTGTTCTTTTTTAAAAAGTGTGGTTTTAGGGCTTGAATGCTTTTCATGGCTTTGGCTCCTTTAGGCTTTTATGTTTTAAAAATTTTGTTTATTACGTTTTGTAAACTCTTATTTATTTTTTCTTTTGCGTTTCTCTATTTAACTTTTTCTATCAATGTCTATTTTCACTTTTTGGATAATGCATTTGTCATGCCAAGTTGACATTTAAAAGGTTGAAACTATTGGAAATTAATGTTTTCAGGAAAAATGATATTAAATATAAGGAAATTTGAAGTAGTATAGAGGAGAAATTTTAGGCGCAAAATAAGCCCAGACAATACGAATTGGGCGCAAAATAAGCCCGTTTTTATCTATTCTTGACAATGGATATTTTTATTAAATTTTATAAATTATTTTATTCAGGAAGTTTTATGGGCTTATTTTGCGCCCATTGTCTTGGAGGCCATATTTTTTAAGCTTTCGGCGGAGGGTGTCTTTAGAAATGCCTAATTCGCGGCAAGTGGCCATCTTGCGCCACTTGTTACGTCTTAAGGCTTGAAGAATGGCTTCTTTTTCTATTTCTTCCAGGGTTTTGGGGGTGGACACTAATGTTTGATGTTCGCTCGGCCATATAATTTCTTTTTTCTTTTCAATATAATCTGGCAAATGTTCTGGATAGATGAGGCCTTCTTTGCAAACAATGAAACAATACTCAATAATGTTTTCCAGTTCTCTAACATTTCCGGGAAAATCATAGCTCATCAGAATTTTCAAAGCGTCTTCAGAAATACCTACTATTTCTTTGCCTTTACTGGCCCTAAATTTTTTGATGAAATGTTCAATTAAAAGGGGAATATCCTCACGTCTTTCCCTGAGGGGTGGAAGATGAAGTCTAACTACATTTATCCGGTAAAAAAGATCCTGTCTAAAGCGACCTTCTTTTACTAGTATTTCGAGATCTTGATTAGTAGCGGCTATTATGCGCACGTCTGCCTTTTCCGGCTTGGAAGCCCCGAGAGGTTCATATTCCTTGGTTTCAATAGCTCTCAACAGTTTGGCCTGTAAGGAGAGAGGGATTTCTCCTATTTCGTCCAAAAAAAGTGTACCGCCATCGGCTAGTGCAAAACGGCCAGGCTTGTCTTTCTTGGCATCGGTAAAAGCTCCAGCTTTATAGCCGAACAATTCACTTTCAAGAAGAGTATCAGGAATAGCGGCACAGTTAACCGCCACAAAGGGACCATTTTTCCGGGGAGATAACTCATGAATAGCCCTGGCAAAAATATCTTTTCCCGTGCCTGATTCTCCCGTAATAAGAACGGTGCTTTCACTTTCAGCTATATCGGGTAATACCTTGAAAATTCTATCTATTAAAGGGCTTTTTGAAATTATATCGCAAAGTTTGTAGGTCTTAGTAAGCTCTTTGCGTAGAATAGATATTTCGCTAAGGTCTCTTACCGTTTCCACAGCTCCTATTAGTCTTCCCTGAGAATCTTTAACGGGAGATACCGTAATAGAAACGGGAACTTTTCTTCCGGTTTTATGAATAAAGTAAGCTTGCTTATTGGATAGTTTCTTGTTTTCTTTTATCACCCTTGCTACAGGACATCCGCTTTCGCATAAACTACTTTTGAAAATTTCATAGCAAGGTTTTCCCAAAGCTTCTTTAGCTGTGTAGCCTGTAATTTTTTCAAGCGCCTGATTGTATGATGTGATTTTGAAATGTTTATCTACTGAAAAGACTCCATCTCCTATACTTTCTAAGATTGTTTGTATTTGGACTTCAAAAGTTATATCTTTAAATATTTCTAAACCACCCAGCAATTTTTCTCCTATAAATAGTGGGCTTGCTATAATTTCGGCAGGAAATGAAGACATGTCTTTTTTAGTTAAAAATATACCAGATTTTTTGATGACATTTTTCTTTTCAAAACTTTCTTTAATTATGCAATTATTTTGGCAAATAGTCGATTTTAATATTTCATGACAACTCTTTCCTAAAGCTTCTTCTACACTAAATCCGGTTAGTATTTCAGCTTTTTTGTTAAAATAAATTATCTGATAATTTCGATTTACTACTAAAAGAGCTTCGTTAAAATTGTTTAATATTGTATCAGATAATGTGAATGGAAAACCATGGTTCAATGAAATTATGCAGAATTCTTTAGAAGAAGGTAAGAATATACTGATATAGACAAAAGTTTCTTCGATATTCTGTAAATAAATAGGTACTTGTATTATTTCTCTTCCTGTTTGTATTTTTTCTTTTAAGCAGTTGCAAATAGTTTTATCAATTATTTTTTTTAGCACATCATAACAATATGCTCCCAAAGCTTCTTCTTTTTTAATTTTTAATAACTTTTCAGCAGTGGTATTTATATAAACAATACGATATTCTTTGTCAGTTATAATGATACCTTCTTGGATAATATCCAAAAGGTTAGCTAGTATTTCTGAATTGAAAGATTGTTCCATATATCCGAGTTGAATTAATTTTATTTAAAATAATTGAACCAAAAAATGTAAGAGGTGTAAATAGGGGGAAGAGGAGAGTTTTTCTCTCCTCTTTTTTAGTGAGAAACTTTCTTTTCTTGGCGTTGTAAGCGTTGCCAGCCAAGGACTCCGATATGGCAGGTGGTGCATTTTTTGTCCGAGGCAAAAGCACTTTCTCCGTCGTGACAGGCACCGCAGTATTTACCGTTATACAGGGCCTCCATGTTAAAGTCTTCGTTTTCTTCAGCGGTACCTGTGGCCATTTCGAAAACATCGTCATGGCAGTCTTCACAGCTAAGGCCAGCTTCTTCCACATGAAATTTATGGTCAAAAATAACGGCCTTTACCGGTTTGGTAAAAATTATGGGTTCTTGAGGATACTCATCTTCGTCTTCCTGTCCCCAAAGAGGTTTGCTGATAAAAAAACAACATAAAAGTATTAGAGGAATGGACAATAAAAAACAGCGTTTCATATAAGCCTCCTAGAATTTATCCTAAGCCCTCAATGGTGTAAAACACGTTGGGCTTGGCTCCTGTTTCCGGCCGCAAAACCCAAATTACACGGGCAGGATCATAGACTATTTGATAAACTTTACTTTTGGGGTCAGTAAGGTCTCCAAATATACGCACCCCTGCAGGGCAGGCCTCAGCACAGGCGGTAATTTTGTCTCCCTTAGAAAGCCTTGATTCCCAGCAAAAATCACATTTATCAACTGCTCGTCTCTCTTCGTTAAAATAGCGCATATTGTAAGGACATGCCGTCATGCAGGTTTTACAACCAATACATTTTTTGGGAATCATTTTTACTATTCCGGTTTTAGGATCTTTTACAGTAGCTTTAGTGGGGCAAACTCTCACGCAAGGGGGAATATTACACTGGTTACAAAGAACGGGCATGAATTGGCGCACATAGCCCTCTGGGCCCTTTAATTTTCTTTCAAAAATACGGGTGCGCCACCCATAGGGGGGAACATGATTGGTGCGCACACAGGCTTCCATACAGAGTTCGCAATCAACACAACGGTCGGTTATGAGCACCATGGCGTAATGTGGTTTGTAAGGGAAAGTTCCCACATAAGCTGGAGGAATAGCCTTAGCATTATTAAGTTTAGATACTAAAGAAAGGATAGTGCCTCCGGCAAAAACTCCTGTGACCTTAAGGCCCATTTTTAGAAAGGACCGCCGTTCTGCCAAAGGAATCGTATCAACTCCTTCGTTTTTTAAAGAAGCTAACCACTTTCCAAATTTTTTGAGATCCATAACTCATCTCCTCTAAAAAACTCTAAAAAAGGCGGATTTAAATCCGCCTTTTTTAGCCCCTATTTCTTTATGTGGCATTCTTTACATTTGGTGGGAGCGTTGGGATGTTTGTCCTTAACCTGTTTATGACAGCCTTTACAATTTTTGTGCATAGCTTTTTTAACGCTATTTAGTTTTTTATTGGCCATGTCTTTATTGTGACATTCGCTGCACTTTTGGATTTTCATACCTTCTTTGTAAGGGCTATGATCTTTTCCATGGTGGCATTCACCACATTTGATTCCGTAATCTTTTTGATGTTTTAAATGATGAAAAGTTACTGTTCCCTTTTTCCCGCCTTCAAAAGTGATAACCTCTGGACCATTATCACCAGAAATAGCGTAACCGTAAAAAGCTAATCCTACTATTAAACCCAAAATTCCTACCCATACCTTTTTCATAGAAACCTCCTCTTATTCTTTTTTGTTGTTGCAGCTTAATTTGATTTTTATTAGCCGTCAAAAAGCATTTTGGACCGAAAAAGCTCTTTTTCCGTAAAAATAAGGCTTGGATTTTTGTAGTTACAAAAAATTTACTTTCTTTAACAAAATTTTAAAAACTTTTGATTATAGCTGTTAAATTCTTAAAAAATTTTGGATAATAAATATCCACTTTCTAACAAAAGATAAAAACAGCTAGCAATTATAATCTGGGCTACAATATCTCCCGGGGAAAGAAAAAGCCCCAAAGCATAGGCCACTCCCAAGAGATAAAGGACACGTCTTTTGCCACCATAAGCAGGCAAAACGCCCACTTTTACCAGGAGCGCAGTAAAGAGAGGTATTTGGGAAAGAATAGCGGCAAAAAGAAGACCTTTACCCAGGAAGGCCAGGTAGCTTTGAATTCTTAAAAGAGGGGTGAAATGAGTATAACCTAGACCCAATACAAATTTTAAAAACGCCGGAAATACGATGAAATAAGTGAAGGCTAAAGACGCCAAGCAAAAAATAGCTCCTAAAAAGAGTGTTTTTGAAAAAAATTTTTTCTCATGAGGGAAAAGAGCTGGGGAAAGGAAGCGCCAAGCCTGGAAGACAAAAAAAGGAATAGAAATGGCTAAGGCCATGAAAAAGGTGCTTTTTAATGCGGCCATAATGGCTTCTGGCAAAGAAGTAAAAACTAAGCCTAGTTTTTGATCAGGGAAAGCCCTCTCATAAGGCCAGAGAAATAAAGCTGTTAAACGGTGAAATTGGCTAAAAAGAACAATCCAGGCGAAAAAAAGAAAACTCAAAAAAAACAATATACGCCGTCTTAATTCTTCAAAATGAGTTAAGAAGGTTATTTTAGTCCTTTGAGCCATTTTCTACTTTGTCTTTTTCCAAGATTTTTGAAGTTGAAGGAGCTTCTTGTTCTTTCGTTTTCTGCTTGGTTAAGGAATTGAAAGGGTCTGGTTCAAGAGGTGTATAGACTTTTTCTAGTAATTCTCGTTTCACTTTTTCTATTTCGGCCTTACTTTCTTCTAGTTCATCGGCCCCGAGTTCTTTTTTTAATTCATCAGCAGCTTTACGAAATTCAAGAAAGACCTTGGCTACCGAGCGTGCAGCCTCTGGCAAGCGCTCAGGTCCCAAAACAATTAGGGCTACCACAAAAATAACTATTAGTTCAGGAAAACCTATACCAAACATAGTCCGTCCTCAATCGAGATAGATTCTAAAACTACCCCTTCCTAAGAGACAAAACAACTCATAAGGAATAGTTCCTGCGCGAGAAGCCAATTCTTCAGCAGGTACTTCTTTTTGGGGACCACCGAGTAATATCATCTCATCTCCCGGAGAAACGTTAAGTCCTGTTACATCAAACGCTATAACCCGCATGGAAACGGCTCCCACAAGCGGAACCCTTTTTTCTTTTATCCAGGCAAAACCGCGGTTGCTTAAACTGCGCAAATACCCGTCGGCGTAGCCTACCGGTACGAAAGCTACTCTCATTTCCTGAGGAGCGGTGAAAATGGGGCCATAGCCTGTGCCCTGACCAGCTTTTAATTTTTTCACACTCAAAACCTGGGCTTTGGCCGTCATTACTGGTTGTAATTTTATCGGTGTGGCTTGCGGTTCACACGGATAGGCTCCGTAAAGAGCAAGCCCCGGCCTAACCAGGTTATAGTGAGTAGATTTATCGAGTATTAGAGCCGCTGAGTTAGCTAAATGAAAGAATCGCGGCTTAATCCCCAAAATTTTAAGTTTTTTTATGCACTCGGCAAAGGTCTTTTTTTGGGCCCGGGTGATTTCTTTTTCTGGTTCTTCAGCGCACGCCAGATGAGACATAAGCCCTTCTAAACGCAGCTGGGGATTTTCTTGAAGTATCTCAATGGCCTTTTCTAATTCTTCTGGTGACAAACCCAGCCGCCCCATGCCCGTATCGAGTTTTAGATGAAGAGAAAAGGTCTTATTTGTTTTGCGCGAGAAAGAGGCCAGAAGGTTTAATTGGTGCAAGTCAACTACCGCGGGAATAATTTTTAGCCTGGCTATTTCTGGAAGCCAAGGAGCCTCAAAACCACTTAGTAAAATTATGGGCAGGGCTAGGCCTGCTTCTCGTAAGCGTAAGGCCTCATCTAAGTCGGAGAGGCCAAAGCCGTAAATACCTTCTGAAGCCAGGGTTCTGGCTACTGGTAAAAGCCCGTGGCCGTAGGCTTCACTCTTAATCACCGGAAGAAAACCCACCTCAGGTTTGACAAGGCTTTTAAGCCTTTTCAAATTAGACCTAAGGGCTGAGAGATTAATTTCAAGCCAGAAAGACCAGCGAATATGAGCCTCCTAAAATTTTTTTACTTGATTACTCATATTTATGCATTTACTACTTGCGGTAAAGAGTTAAAATTATTACTATACTAAAAAGGTAGGAAATTAAGAAATTTTACAAGGTGGTTGGTTATGGCACAAAAACCAATGCTTGAAATTGATGACCTTTGGGTAGAGGTAGAAGGGAGAGAAGTTCTTAAAGGGGTCAGTTTGACCATCCCGGTAGGTGAAACCCATATTCTTTTCGGCCGCAACGGATCCGGGAAGACCTCCCTGCTCATGACTATTATGGGTTTTCCTCAGTACCAGGTACGTCATGGGAAGATAATTTTTAAAGGCGAGGACGTAACTGACCTTCCTCCTTACGAGAGAGCCAGGCGAGGTATAGGTATTATGTTTCAGCGTCCACCCAGTATTAAAGGAGTCAAGTTGCGTGAACTCCTTGAACTTTGTGCCAAAGAAAACGGCTACCGCATCCAGGAGCTGGCCCAGGAGTTCGGTTTTGAAAAATTTTTAGACCGTGAGGTAAATCTGGGTTTTTCGGGGGGAGAATTGAAAAAAAGCGAACTTTTACAGCTCCTGGTCCAAAATCCAGATTTGGCCTTAATTGATGAGCCTGAATCTGGCGTTGATGTGGAAAATATAGAGGTTATTGGTCGCATGATCCGGCGCTTGCTGGAAAAGGAAACCCACCGGCCGAGGAAAAAAAGCGGCCTGATCATTACCCACACGGGTTTTATCCTCCAATACGTCCCGGCTGATCGGGGCTACGTTATGCTAGACGGCAAGATTTATTGCCAGGGTAATCCTCAGGAAATTTTTGAGGGAATACAAAAACATGGTTATGAGGAGTGTCTAAAATGTCTGAAAAGAATGGAAACCCAACTGAACGCCTAAATTTAGAAGATTTTATACCGGCTAAAAAAATAGAAGCGCCTAAATCTTTAGATGAACTTTCTCAAGATGAAGTGGCGCGCCTCAAAGAGGTAGGGATTGATATTGAAGCCAGAGAAAAACTGGGGCTTTTTGTCCAAGCTGATTGCGGAGTAGTTTCCTGTAACTGTGTGCCCAAAGGCGTAGAACTTTTACCTATTACCGAAGCCCTTAAAAAATATGACTGGCTTCGCGAAAATTATCTCTGGAAGGCCGTTTCGCCAGACAAAGATGAATTTACTAAAATTACCGCCGAAGACCTTGATAATGGCTACTTTATTCGGGTTATGCCTGGTGAAAAAGTCATCTACCCCCTACAGACCTGCCTATATATTCGTACCGACAAAGTAGCTCAGCGAGTACACAATATTGTTATCGTAGAAGAAGGAGCTGAATTTCATGTTATAACCGGCTGTACCACTAATCCTCACGTAACTTCAGGTCTCCATATCGGGGTCTCCGAGTTTTATGTAAAAAAGAATGCCAAATTCAGTTATACCATGATTCACGAGTGGGGAGAAAACGTCCACGTACGTCCTCGCACTGGTATCTGGGTGGAAGAAGGCGGAGTAATGATTTCTACTTATGTTTCTCTTGATAAAGTTGGTTCTGTGCAATCATATCCTACCTGCCGTTTAAAGGGGCGTGGAGCTATAGGGCAATTTAGTTCTATTATTGCCGCCCCTGAAAAGTCTCACCTTGACCTGGGCTCAAGGGTCATTTTAGAAGCCCCAGAGACCAGGGCCGAGATTATCTCCCGTACAGTTTGTTATGGTGGAGAAGTTATTGCCCGCGGCCATTTGATCGGCAAAGCCCAGGATATTAAGGCCCACCTTGAGTGCCAGGGGCTAATGTTGACAGATAAGGGCTACATCTTAGCCATTCCAGAGCTTGAGGCCCATGTGTCTAACGTGGACATGTCTCACGAGGCCGCTGTTGGGAAAATTGCTCGCGAAGAGATTGAGTATCTTATGGCCCGCGGCCTTGATGAAGAAGAAGCTACCAGCCTGGTAGTACGCGGATTCCTAAACGTAAGAATAGAGGGCCTTCCTGACGAACTTCAAGCTAAAATTGATAAGACTATCGAAGAAGCCAAAAAAGGTATGTAACCAAGACGGGGCCAGATGTAGGCCCCGTCTTTTTATCAAACCTACCCTTGGCAAAAAATAAATCTTTTGTTAAAGCTCAAAATAAGTGATCTTTTTATTTAGTCGTATTGATAGTTAAATTTCATCTAAAATACTTCACAGATAAATTTAAATTTGCTATCAAAAAGCTACTTTGTATTTAGTTTACAAAAATTAAAGGAGGGTTATATGGCGGATCCGACCAAGATTGAAAGCGTTTTAAAAGAAGAACGCATTGTTTATCCTCCGCAGGAGGGGCGGGATGAGGCTTACATTAGCAGCAAGTTTGATTATGAAGAAATTTATCGTTACTCCTTAAATGATCCTGATGGTTTCTGGAGTGAGCGGGCCAAAGAATTAATTACCTGGTTTAAGCTCTGGGATCGCACCTGTTACTGGGATTTTCATAAGCCAGAAATTCGCTGGTTTGAGGGCGGAAAATTAAATGCTTGCTACAATTGTGTTGACCGCCACTTAACAGATGAAACCCGCAACAAGGCCGCTATCATCTGGCAGGGAGAACCTGACGAAGAAGTCAAAGTTTACACCTACGAGATGCTCCACCGTGAAGTCTGTCGTTTTGCCAATGTCCTTAAAAAGCTTGGTATAAAAAAGGGCGATCGTGTTTCTATTTATCTTCCCATGATCCCTGAACTTCCGATTGTTATGCTGGCTTGCGCCCGCATTGGCGCCATTCACTCGGTTGTCTTTGGTGGTTTTTCAGCCGAGAGCTTAAAGACCCGTATTCAGGATTGTGAAGCCAAACTTCTCATTACAGCCGACGGGTACTGGCGTTCTGGCCGCAAGATTCAGGCCAAAAAGAATGCTGATGAGGCCTTAAAAGATTGCCCCACTGTTGAAAAATGTATTGTAGTAAAAAGGCTTGGCCTTGACATTAACTGGGTAGAAGGCCGCGATATCTGGTATCACGAAGCCATCAATGCCGAAGATATTTCTGACTGGTGTGAATGTGAAGAAATGGACGCTGAAGACGTACTTTTTATTCTTTACACTTCAGGCTCTACCGGGAAGCCCAAGGGCGTTTTTCATACTACGGGAGGCTATCTGGTCTATGTGGCTCATACCCTTCAGTGGGTATTTGACTTGAAGCCTGAAGATATATTCTGGTGCACCGCTGACATTGGCTGGATTACCGGTCATTCCTATATCGTTTACGGGCCTTTGAGTCTTGCGGCCACCCAGATTATGTATGAAGGTGTGCCCACTTATCCGCACCCGGGGCGTTTCTGGGAGCTCTGCCAAAAGTTCAAGGTAAATCTTTTTTACACGGCGCCAACAGTTATTCGGGCTTTGATGAGGGCTGGTGATGAATGGCCTCATAAGTATGATCTTTCCAGCTTGAGGGTCCTCGGTTCGGTGGGTGAGCCTATTAACCCGGAGGCCTGGTGGTGGTATTACGAGCACGTAGGCCAGAGGCGTTGCCCCATTGTAGATACCTGGTGGCAAACAGAGACC
Source organism: Thermodesulfatator indicus DSM 15286 (assembly GCF_000217795.1). Taxonomy (NCBI): domain Bacteria; kingdom Pseudomonadati; phylum Thermodesulfobacteriota; class Thermodesulfobacteria; order Thermodesulfobacteriales; family Thermodesulfatatoraceae; genus Thermodesulfatator; species Thermodesulfatator indicus. The sequence continues at coordinate 1,307,716 of NC_015681.1, read as the reverse complement.
GGCGGTTTCCTTATTTCTCCCTTGCCCTATGCTATTCCGCAAAAACCCGGCTCAGCCACTTTACCTTTACCCGGAGTTGAACCTGTAATTCTCAAAGACGACGGTACTCCGGCTGATGTAAACGAAGGTGGCCATCTTTGCATGAAAAGAGCCTGGCCGGGAATGCTCCGTGGTGTGTGGGGTGACCCGCAGCGTTTTAAAGACGTTTATTTCAGCCGCTTCCCTGGCTATTATTATACCGGTGACGGTGCTCGCCGTGATGAAGACGGCTATTTCTGGATTATGGGGCGCCTTGATGACGTTATCAATGTCTCCGGTCACCGTCTAGGTACCATGGAACTTGAGTCTGCTCTCGTGGCCCATCCGGCAGTGGCCGAAGCTGCGGTTATCGGTTATCCTCACGAAATTAAAGGCGAAGCCATCTACGCTTTCGTAATCCTCAAGGAAGGCTACGAGCCCTCTGAAGAACTCCGTCAGGAACTCAAGCAACATATGCGTAAAGTTATCGGGCCGATTGCTACTCCTGATTACATTCAGTTCGTCTCAGGTCTTCCCAAGACCCGCAGTGGAAAGATTATGCGTCGTATTTTACGTAAAATTGTGGCTGGTCAATACGAAGACCTTGGTGATACTTCAACGCTGGCTGATCCTTCAGTCATTGATGAACTTATTAAGGGAAGAGAAGAATTAATGGGCAAAAAGTAAAAATTTTAGGGGCACCTTTTGGTGCCCCTAAAAAGTATCATTTGGTTATGCTGTCACCGTGACACTTTACTAGAGAAAATATATTCATAGACCTTTACAAAATTCACAAAAACACAGATAGATCCGGCGACTAGGTCGCCTCGCGAGATTGCTTCGCTCGCCTGCGGCTCGCTCGCATGACGAGAAAGGGGAACGTAGCTCACAATGCCTTTCCCGCTTTGTCACTCCAAACGGAGCGAAGTTGTCTTTTCTGCCCTTAGCCATCAGCCATAGGCCCATCTACCATTTAGTCACTGCGAGTCCTTTTCCTTCCTTGTCACTGCGAGCCCTTTCCTGTTTGTCACTGCGAGCCCTTTCCCTTCCTCGTCACTGCGAGCCCGTATGGGCGAAGCAGTCTCTTACGATAAAAATTTTCCCAAAGGTTTCTGCAGAATGTAAGGAAGACCTTTAGTGCTCCTGAAATATTACGGACGATGGCGAAAGAGTAAAAAGCCCCCTTCCCCAGAAGTCTATTAAAGTTGGCTTTCTAATAAATCTGGTGGTGGAGTGGCGTAAATTACCCCTTTTTTCAGGTCAATTTCAGAAATTATGTCTTCAACCATCGGAAGGTAAATAGTTTTGCGTGGCTCTACCCTAACTTCAAGGAGTTCATAAGGGCCAACAGGCATAAGCCCTACCACTTCTCCTAATTCTTTACCATCTGGCAGGATTACTTTTAGGCCGATTAGCTCAAAGACATAAAATTCATTTTCTTCCTTTGGTGGGAGGTCTTCAAGGTTTACAAATAGTTCTATATCGTGGAGTTTTTCAGCTGCGTCCCGGTCGTCAATGCCTTTAAATTTAAATAAATAACCTTCACCAGGGGCTGGACGAAATTTTTCTACTTCTAATATTTCATAATCTTCGCGACCCAGACGACGATAAAAACGCGGAATTCGGGTAATAACTTCAAAATTTAAAAGAGGATAGGGGAGGACTTTTACCTCCCCTTTTATTCCGTGCGCCCTAGCAACTTTCCCGATAGGGATTTTTCGGGACTGATCCACCAATTATTCTATAATTTCTAAGACCGCACGTTTGCGGAGCTTGGTGGAAGCGGCACTTAAAATAGTGCGCATGGCCCGGGCGGTGCGCCCCTGTTTCCCGATAACTTTGCCAAGGTCTTCTTTGGCCACTTTGAGCTCAATAACCAAAGTCTGTTCGCCTTCAATCTCTTTTACCTGAACGGCGTCTGGATTGTCCACTAACGCTTTGGCAATGTTTTCAATTAGCTCTTTGAGTTTTCCCATAACTAACCTCCTCTTGAACTTTCCTCAGCAGAAATATAGGTATCCCTAAAAAAGATGCCACCCCTTAGTTTAAAATTCCGCTACGTCTTAAAAGGGCACGCACCGTTTCCGTGGGCTTGGCCCCGCGATCAAGCCATTTTTTTACTTTTTCTGGGTCAACTTTAAACTCATAAGGGTCTTTTAAGGGATCATAATACCCTAATACCTCTAAAAATTTTCCGTCGCGGGGAGCAGAAGCTTCAGCAGCTACCACCCGGTAAAAAGGACGATTGCGACGTCCCTTGCGCATTAAGCGAATTCGTATAGCCACCTTCTTTCACCTCCTTGCTAAACTAAGCTTAACATATTTACATGCCAAATAGGTTTCGGGCAAGGGCCTGAAGCCCACCTTTTTTGCGCATATGTTTAAAAAGTTTTCTCATTTCTTCGTAGCTTTTGAGCAAGCGATTAACGTCCTGCACCGTGGTCCCACTTCCCTTGGCAATTCTGCGTTTACGGCTAGCGTTTAAAATTTTAGGGTTGCGGCGCTCTTGAGGAGTCATGGAATTGAGAATGGCTTCCATCCTTACCAACTCTTTCTCATCAAAAGGCATATCCTTAAGCTTGCTACCAATTCCGGGGATAAGCTTGATAATACTTTCAAGAGAGCCAAGCCGCTTCATCTGGCGAATCTGATCACGCAAGTCCTCAAGGGTAAAGGCGTCTTTTTTGAGTTTTTTCTGAAGTTCTTGGGCTTTTTTAAGATCAAAGGCCTCCTGGGCTTTTTCAATGAGAGAGAGCACATCACCCATGCCCAGAATGCGTGAGGCCATGCGGTCGGGGTGAAAGACTTCAAGGGCGTCTAGCTTTTCGCCTACTCCCAGAAATTTAATAGGGCAGCCTGTTACTGCCCTAATAGAAAGGGCGGCACCACCCCGGGCATCACCTTCTACTTTAGTGAGCACCACTCCGGTTAAACCGACTTTTTCGTGAAAGTTTTTGGCGATATTTACCGCGTCTTGCCCGGTCATAGCGTCGGCTACCAGAAGCACATCACGAGGTTCTACGGCCTGCTTAATTTCTTCAACTTCAGCCATCATTTCGTCGTCAATATGAAGGCGGCCGGCCGTATCAATGATAACCACGTCATACCCTTTGGCTTTGGCTTCCGCCATAGCCTGCTTTACAATATCTACGGGTTTTTGATCGGGCTGGCTATCAAAACAGGCCACTCCTACCTGTTTGGCCAGAGTTTTAAGTTGGTCAATAGCGGCCGGCCGATAAACGTCAGCTGGCACCAGAAAAGGCTTTAAGTTTTTCTTTTTGAGAAACTTGGCCAGCTTGGCCGCGGTGGTGGTTTTACCAGACCCCTGTAAACCTACAAGCAATATAGGAATGGGTTTAGGGCCCGAAAGGTTTAAAGGAACGGCCGAATCACCTAAAGTGTGAACTAATTCTTCATGGACTATTTTTATAAGCTGTTGAGCCGGGGTAAGGCTTTCTAAAACTTCGGCCCCGAGAGCACGTTCCTTTACACGGTTTATAAAATCTTTTACTACGCGGAAATTAACGTCGGCTTCTAATAGGGCCAGACGCACCTCTCGCAGGCCCTTCTCTACATCTGAAGGGGTGAGTTTTCCTCTACCGCGTAGCTTTTTAAAAGTTGATTCCAGACGATCACTTAAATTTTCAAACATTGGTCACACTTCGGCCTATTTTTTCAAGAACTTTAACTTGAAAAGAATTTATCGGCAATGAGGTTCGGGAATCTTTTCTCCCAGGCCATATTTATGTTCAGCCTTTTCATATATTGGCAAAACTTGAGGTAATAGATTTTTGAGGGCTTGGATACGTTTTCCATCAGCTGGGTGGGTAGAAAGAAATTCTGGAATTTTTCTGCGACCAGAAGCAGCCTGGCGCATTCTCTCCCAAAACTTTATGGCCTCCCGCGGATCATAGCCGGCTTTAGCCATTAAATAAAGACCAATAGTATCAGCCTCGTACTCCTGTTTCCGGCTATAAGGAAGAATTAGGCCTACAGTGGCTCCCAGCCCATAAGCCGCCATAAATAATTCGCGTGTGCGGGAATTATTCAGGTCAAGAAGTTCTGCGGCTAACACTTCGCCGAAAGCCGCTACCATGGCTATGCTCATACGTTCAGCCCCATGACGGGCAATAGCGTGGGCAATTTCATGGGCAAGAACGGTGGCTAAACCGGCTTCATTTTGGGCCACGGGAAGAATACCAGTGTAAACAAAAACCTTGCCCCCAGGTAAACAAAAGGCGTTGATGGATTCAGGCTTGTCTATAACCTTAAATTCCCAGTCGTAATTTTTGCCAGAGGCCTTAGCGATTCTCATGCCCACCCTTTGAACCAAGGCGTTAATGGTAGGATCATTACAAAGTTTTTCTTTCTTTAATATTTCTTCGTAAGCCTGAAGGCCTAACTTTATTTCTGTTTGCGGGTCAACAAGAATAAGCTGTTTGCGGCCTGTTACCGGAGCGGTAGCGCAACCGTAAAGTAAAAACAAAAAAACAAAAACCAAAATAAACTTTTTAGACGTTTCTGAGGACCACCGGGACATCTATCTTCCCCTCTAAAAAAGATTTAAACTCCTTTAAATCTTCGGGGCCATAAACTCCCAGATCAATTTCAGGGTTCAATCGCTCATATTCATTCATGAAGCGCTGGATAGCGACTCTTTCTGCTCCATGCATAAAAGGGACGAGCGCTTCCAGTTCTTTAAATGAAATGAAATATGGCACCGCGGTAATTCTTATTTCAAAAGGGACTTGGCCTCTGACCAGGGAAAGGGTCTGTTCTATTTTATTAAAATCTCCCCTGATTTCTGGATAACGTTCAGGAGCCGTCTTAAAATCAATAGCTATGAAGTCAACCAAATTTTCCTTAATTAGTGAATTTATTACTTCTGGCTGAGAGCCGTTAGTATCAAGCTTTACAGGCAAATTAAGCTCTGCTTTTATTCTTTCAAGTAAGGCTCTAAGTAATCTGCTGTGAAGGGTGGGTTCGCCCCCTGTTATTACCACCCCTGATATAAAACCTTTCCTGCGTTTTAGTTCAGTTAAAATATGGTCAATGTCTAACTCGGGAAGTTCTTTGAGTCTCTCTGGAAGGACCAAGTCTATATTGTAACAAAAAGGGCAACGAAAATTGCACCCCCCGAAAAAAATAACCGCAGAAATTTTTCCCGGATAATCAACCAGGCTTGTGCCACGAAACCCTTTAATCATGGAAACTATTTTAGCTTATAAAAGCGAGCTTTAAAGCTTATTTTTGTCTGCCCCCAAAATAAACTTGACATCAGCCCTTAGTTTTTTAAACTAGCTGTTAATTAAACCAAACAAATAGTTTAACATAATGGCCAAAGACAAAGATGTAAAAGAAATAGTTGGTAAGCGTTTAAAATCTTTGCGTCAGGGGAAGGGTTTGTCCCTAAGCAGTCTTGCTAAAAAAGCTGGCATATCTAAAGCAACCCTTTCTATCCTTGAAGAAGGGAAAGGAAATCCTACAATCTCTACTCTTTGGGCCTTGGCTGACGCTTTAGAAGTGCCGTTTGGTAAGTTAATCGATGCTTTAGATGAAGATCAAAGCAGCACAGTAGGAGAAAAAGGCATTTCTGTTCGTTTAATTGAACACACTGAGGGGCCTCCGCCTATCGATGCCTACCACATGGTTTTTGAACCACAAAGTTCCAGGGAGGCTGAGCCTCACCCATTGGGAGTAATTGAGAAAATTACAGTGCTTAAAGGTTATATGTTAGTTGGGCCGGCAGAGGCTCCTAAAAAAATAAGAGCTGGTGAAACTTATACTTTTAAAGCAGATTGTCCTCACGTTTATATTGCTTTGAGTGAACCCACTTCAGCGGTGTTGGTATTGATTTACCCTTCGGAAGAGAGCCATGGATAAAAAGATTAGATCAGCCAAAATAGCCTATATGTATGGCCTTTTGGATAGCATTCCTCTTATTTTAGGTTACTTGCCAGTAGCCGCTGCCTTTGGGTTGGCTGTTCAAGGAGCTGGTTTCGGAACTGGAGAGGGGCTGTTATTTTCTGCTCTGGTCTTTGCTGGTGGGAGTCAGTTTGCTTTGCTTGAGCTTTTAAGAGGCGGCACTTCTCTAGTAGCAAGTGTTTTTATTTCGCTTTGTTTGAATTTACGTCATGTACTTTATGGGCCAGTAATAGCCCCATTATTTAAAGGAATCAAGCCTTCTAAAATCCCTTTGCTTTCTTTTGGTCTTACAGACGAGGTTTTTGCCACGGCTCAAGTGCGTTTACCGGCTATTCCGCTAAATTTGCGGCCCTGGTGGCTTTTGGGTTTGGAGACAGGGGCTTATTCAAGCTGGGTTATAGGTACAGGAATGGGGGCCTTGGGTAGTGCTGCTTTGCTTAACTTTTCACCTGTGTTGTCAAATGCTTTAAAGTTCGCACCAGCAGCCCTTTTCTTTAGCCTCTTTTTACCTATGCTAAAAAAGCAAACCCTAATTCCCGTCTTAACCGCCACGTTGGTTACTTTGTTTTTTAGCGTAAAAGGCTATTCCGCTTACGGAATAATTGCTGCCGCTATTGTTGGCCCTTTAACAGGATTATTGGGGGAGAGACTTTGGAAAACATCTTAATAGCCGTAATTTTTTTGGCAGTAGGCACTTATCTCACCCGTTTTATTCCGTTTTACCTGTCTGCAAAAAGACAGGAAGCGCCTCATCAACCCCGCGAAATCTTTCAAAAAATCCTCATCTACATAGGCCCTTCTTTAATCGCCTCGCTGGTGGTCATATCTCTTAGTCCGTTAACGCCAAAAATTATTCTCGGTGACTTTTTTCGTTTAGTACTCGGCTTTATAGCTATTACCATAGCTCACATTATTTGGAGAAATCCTGGGATTAGCGTTTTGTTAGGTATTGCGGCGTATGCAATTTTTTGACGTTTTGAGAAAATTTTCCGCCTGTCCTTAAACCCCCTGGTAAATAGTTCTTTTTCTATTTAAAATCAGGTGTGTATGTCTTATTTGGTATTGGCACGTAAATATCGTCCGCAGACTTTTTCTCAGGTAGTAGGCCAGGAACACGTGGTGCGTACCCTGAAAAATGCTATTTTGCAGGACCGCCTGGCCCATGCCCTTCTTTTCTCAGGCATTAGAGGTGTAGGAAAAACCACTATTGCTCGTATTTTGGCTAAAGCCATAAATTGTGAAGACGCTAAAGAGGCTGAACCCTGTAATACCTGTAATGTTTGCCAGGAAATAACTTCTGGCCGAGCGGTTGACGTTCAGGAAATAGACGCTGCTTCTAACCGAGGTATTGACGAAATTCGAGAGCTTAGGGAAAATGTAAAGTTCCCTCCGGCCAGGCTAAAAGTCAAGTTCTACATCATTGACGAAGCCCACATGCTTACGCGAGAGGCCTTTAACGCCCTTTTAAAGACTTTAGAAGAGCCTCCCGGGCATGTAAAATTTGTTTTGGCTACTACGGAACCTCACAAAATACCGGCAACTATTCTTTCTCGCTGTCAGCGTTATGATTTTAGGCGGGTGGCTCCTGCCAAGCTGGTATCCTTCTTAAAAGACGTTTGCCAAAAAGAAGGAGCCTCTATCTCAGAAGAAGCCCTGGCCATAATTGCCAGAGAAGCCGAAGGGAGCGTACGTGACGCCCTGTCCCTGTTGGACCAAGCTATATCTTCAGGAGTTAAAACGGCCGAAGACCTTCAAGAACTTCTGGGACTTTCAGGGCCTCAGTTAATTGAAGCCCTTGCCAGAGCAATCATAAACCGTGATTTGGCTACTTGTTTTAAGTTGGTTAACCAGGCTTATGAAGGAGGGGCTGACCTTCTCTTTTTAGCAGAAGACCTTGTTAAATTTTTTAGAAACTTGCTGGCCCTTAAGAACTCCTCAGGACGCATATCTTTTGATCTCCCTGAAAGTGAACTTTCTGCTCTGCGCGCCATTTCTTTTGATCTAGAAGTCGAAGAACTCATACTTTTTTTTCAAACCTTGCTTCAGGGGTTTGAAACTTTAAGACGAAGCTCGGTTCCCAAACTTTCCCTAGAACTAATGCTGGCCAAGGCTTGTCAAATCAATCAAATGGTTAGCCTTGATAAGATTTTTGCCAAAATAAACGAGTTAAAAGATCTGCCTTACACTCAAGTTACCTCTCAGGAAAAAGCAAAAGACAATCATCAGACTAGTGAAAAAAAGCAATCTCCTGATAAGAGCTGGGAAGAATTTATAAATGAAGTTAAGAAAGAAAAACCCACTCTTGGAGCCCTCTTAGAAACTTTAGAGCCTCCTGATCTTTCACAAGAAAAGATTATTCTTAAATTAACAGAGCATCCTCTTCTGGAAGACAAAGAAATTAGGGCCAAACTTAATAGTCTTGCCCAAAAATTTTGGCAAAAACCTCTCGAGTTAAAATTTATTTCCCAGGAAAGTTCTTTTTCAAAAAGGCAAAAGTTGGTAGAAAAACCCATAGTTCAGGAAACACTTAGACTTTTTGGTGGGCGAATAGCCCAGGTAAAAATTTACGAAAAGGAGTAATGATATGCAAAACATGCAGAGCTTGATGCGTCAGGTCCAGAAGATACAGAAAAAAATGGCCGAGCTCCAACAAGAGCTTGCCAAAAAAACAGTTGAAGCTTCAGTAGGTGGAGGGATGGTTACCGCGGTAGTTAATGGACGCCAGGAGCTTGTGTCCATTAAAATTGATCCAGAAGTAGTCAACCCTGAAGACATTGAAATGCTTCAAGACCTTATCGTAGCAGCGGTTAATGAGGCTATACGTCGTTCTCAAGAAATGGTAGAACAGGAAATGGCCAAAGTAACCGGAGGGTTAAAAATTCCGGGAATGTTCTGATATGGCCTTTCCAGAAATCTTACAAAGGGTTATTAAAAACCTGGCTTCTCTTCCAGGGCTTGGCGAAAAGTCTGCCACAAGATTGGCTCTTTATCTGCTTTCTCGCCCACCTGAAGAAATAACCGAGTTAGCCCATAGTCTGCTTGAAATGCGTCGGAAACTCAGGCTTTGCAAGCGTTGTTTTAATCTAGCCACAGAAGATTTTTGTACTATTTGCCTTGATCCTGAAAGAGATGCAGAACTTATCTGTGTAGTGGAAGATCCTGCGGCCCTTTCGGCTATTGAAAGGGCCGGGGTCTACAAAGGGCTATATCATGTTCTTCACGGAGTTCTTTCTCCCAGAGACGGCTTAGGGCCTAAAGAATTGCACTTACCAGAACTTTTAGCCCGGGTACAACAGGAAAACATTAAAGAAGTAGTTTTAGCCCTTTCGCCTACAGTTTCAGGAGAAGCTACCTCTGCCTATATTGTCCAATATCTGAAAGAAATACCTGTTAAGATAACTCGCCTAGCCTGCGGTATCCCCATGGGTATGGACGTAAGATATGCTGACCAAATGACGCTTAAACGAGCCATTGAAGCCCGGCAGAATCTATAAGCCCCTCCTTAAAGCAGATTTTTCTATGAATACTTAGTGAACTCATATAGAATTAAAACCAATACTATAAGGAAGGTCATTTTTGAATAGACATATACTTTTGGCTACTGATAGTTCAACCTATTCCCAAAAGGCGGTATCATATCTAGCTACTCTATTTAAAGACGCTAAAAACTTCGAAATAACAGTCTTTTGTGTAGCTCCGGCACCGCCTTCTTATCTTTTAGGGCCTGTGCCTGGACTAAATGAACTTGAACGTCAGGAAAAACTTGAAAAGATTCAAGCGGAAAATGTCACCTGGGCCAATAAATGTGTTACAGAGGCCAAAGAAGCCCTAGTTAGAGAAGGCTTTTCTGAAGATCAAATTCATACCAAAATAACTATTCAGCGTGGCGACCTTGCCAGAATAATTCTTAGAGAAGCTCATGACGGAAAATATGACGCCGTAGTAGCTGGAAGAAGGGGGCTTGGCCGCCTTTCTTCTTGGTGGGTAGGAAGTGTTACCCAAAAACTAGTAGAATACGGCCAAAATGTTCCTGTCTGGATTGTTGATGGACAAAAATGGAATAAACGCTTTCTGGTACCGGTTGATCTAGGAGAAACTGGCCTCAAAGTGATTGACCATCTAGGTTTTATTTTGGCTGAAAATCCTCAGGCCGAAATTGAACTTTTACACATAATTCCATCATTGATTCCTGGAGAAGAAAGCAGATATCTCGCTAAACTGGAATCGTCTTTACTTGAAAAAGAACAAAAGGAAGCTCAGGAATTTTTTCAAGAAGTTCAAAAAATTCTTAAAGACACTTTTGATATTTTGCAGGTCAAAGTAAAAATAAAAAGGTCTCCTCATGGAGTAGCCTCTATCATTCTAAAAGAGGCTAAAGAAGGAAACTTTGGGACCGTGGTAATGGGAAGACGAGGACGAGGAGGTTTTAAGGAACTTCTTTTGGGCTCAACTTCATCAAAAGTTCTTTACAATTTAACTGATAGAAGTTTATGGATAGTAAGATGAAAAAAAAGATTAAATGTCCTCACTGTGGAAAACTTACCTCCTGGGAAAATAATCCTTACCGGCCTTTTTGTTCTGAACGTTGTAAGCTCATAGATCTTGGCCACTGGCTTTCAGAGGAATACCGTATTCAGGTACCAGTTGAAGGGCTAGACGAAGTGCATGAGATCAAAAAGGAGGAATAAAAATGTCTGACGAACTTTATGACGTAGCTATAATTGGTGCCGGGCCTGCTGGATTACAGGCGGCTATTCATGCCGCCCGCCGCCGGGTAAAAACTATTGTCCTAGGAAAGATTGAGGCCAGTGCGCTCTATAAGGCCCATCTGGAAAACTATTTCGGTGTTCCAGGCAAAAAAGAAGGAAAAGAAATCCTTGAAATAGGGCTTTCTCAGGCCAAAAATTTCGGGGCCAAACATTTATCTCTAGATGTGGTAAAAGCTGAACTTTCAGGAAACACTTTTTACATAGAACTTGAAGATGGTCAGAAAATAAATTCTCTTACGGTCATTATTGCCACAGGCGTTACCAGACGCAAAGGTAAGCTTAAAGGGGAGAAAGCCCTGGTGGGAAAGGGAGTTAGCTATTGCGTAGATTGCGACGGCTTCTTTTTCCGAGGTCTTCCGGTAGCCGTAATAGGAAATGGTAGCGCGGCGGCTCACGGGGCCTTGACTCTTAGTAAGATAGCTTCTGATGTCTATTTAGTAAGTCCTAAACTGGATATACCCGAGGCTTTAAAAAATGACCTAAAAAAACAAAAGGTCAAACTCATTACAGTCAAACCAAAAGAAATATTGGGAGAAAAGGAAGTAGAAGGCCTTCTATTAGAGAATGAGCAAACACTTGAGGTAAAAGGGGTGTTTATAGAAGAAGGAGCTAAAGGAGCCCTCCAGCTGGCTACATCTTTAGGCGTCATGCTTGATCCGGAAAATATGACCTATATACAGGTTGACCGAACGCAAAAAACCAACGTTCCTGGAGTTTTTGCCGCTGGAGACGTGTGCGGTCCACCGTTACAGGTGGCCAAAGCTGTTGGAGAAGGTTGTATTGCAGGACTAAATGCTGCCGAAGAAGCAAACCGCAGGAGGAAACAGAATGAAGCTTGATGTACTTACTGTAGGGCCTCTGGCTGTACGTTGTTATTTTTTGATTTGTCCAGAGACCGGGGAAGCGGGCATTGTAGACCCTGGCGGAGATGAAAGAATAATACTTGAAAAAATTAGAGATCTTAACCTTAAACCTAAATATATTCTTGCTACTCATGGCCATGGAGACCATGTCTCTGCTGCCTGGTGGTTACGAAAAAAACTAGGCGTCCCTGTAGCCATGCACGAGGCCGACGATGAATTTTTTAGACATCCCATGGCTGTTCAGGTTTTTGCTGCCTGGGGGTTTGAACCCAATGAGCCGGCTGACCTTTTATTAAAAGACGGTTCCATTATAGAAATCGGCTCTACCATCAAGTTACAAACCATTCATACCCCGGGGCATTCTCCTGGTTCAGTCTGCTTTTACGATGGTCAAAAATACCTCTTTACTGGAGATACCCTTTTTGTGGGGGCAGTCGGGCGGACTGACCTTCCTGGTGGAGACTTTGAACAGCTTATTAACTCTTTACGCGAAAAAATTCTACCTTTGCCTGATGAAACTATCATTTGCCCTGGCCATGATTACGGCGAAAAACCATTTTCGACCCTTGGCGAAGAAAAAAAGAACAATCCTTACATTGTAGAATTTGTATTGGGAACCTAGCTTGGTTTCGGGGCCGAGGCCCTCTTAAAGCCTAAATTGTTCGCCTTCTGACTTGTTGCGAAAGATGAAAACCCAGAGCAAACACTAAAAATTTTCGCCTGTCCCTAATGCTTGCTAAAAGCCAAGCCCTCCATTGTGTGGTATATAACTATGGCAACTAACGACAGGAGGTTTTGTTTTTATGGCCGAGATTGTTCAGGTGCCCATTGAAGAGGAACTTAAGAAATCCTATCTAGACTACGCTATGAGCGTAATCGTAGGACGAGCCCTTCCTGATGTGAGAGACGGTCTAAAGCCCGTACAGCGGCGTATCCTCTACGCCATGCATGAACTAAGGAATGACTGGAATAAACCCTACAAAAAAAGTGCAAGAATCGTTGGTGACGTTATCGGTAAATATCACCCCCACGGAGATATGGCGGTTTACGATACGCTGGTGCGCATGGCCCAGGACTTTACCATGCGCTACCCGTTGATAGACGGACAAGGCAACTTCGGCTCCATGGACGGTGACGCCCCCGCAGCCATGCGTTACACCGAAGTCCGCATGGCCAAAATTGCCCACGAACTCCTGCGCGACATAGAGAAAGAAACCGTTGACTTCATGCCCAACTACGACAACACCCTTCAAGAGCCGGTGGTGCTGCCAAGCCGTATTCCCAATCTTTTGATAAACGGAGCCGCTGGCATTGCTGTGGGCATGGCTACTAATATTCCTCCTCATAATCTTGGCGAAGTGATAGACGCGCTCGTGGCCATGATACACAATCCTGACATCACCCTTGACGAACTTTTAAAACACATCAAAGGCCCTGATTTCCCTACCGGTGCTTACATTTACGGAATTGAAGGGATCAAAGAGGCTTACGCTACGGGAAAAGGGCTTATCAAGTTAAGAGCAAGAGCCCACATCGAGCGCGAAGGTAATAAAACCGCTATCGTCATTACGGAGCTTCCCTATCAGGTGAATAAGGCCAAGCTCGTAGAAAAAATCGCCGCTCTGGCCCAGGAGAAAAAAATAGAAGGTATTTCTGAAGTGCGTGATGAGTCTGACCGTGAAGGCCTTCGCGTAGTAGTAGAGTTAAAACGAGAAAAACAGGACTTTGCCCCGGTTATTTTAAACCAGCTCTATAAATTAACCCCCCTTGAAACCACTTTCGGCATCATCATGCTTGCTCTGGTTAATAATCGTCCTGAGCAACTTTCCTTGCGTGAACTTTTAGGGCACTTCCTGGCCCACCGTAGGAATGTAGTCATAAGGCGCACCCTTTATGATCTGCGCAAAGCCAAAGAACGGGCTCATGTGGTAGAAGGCTTATTGATAGCCCTGGCCAACCTTGACGAAGTAATCGCCTTGATAAAAAGCTCAAAGACCCCGGCTGAAGCCAAAGAGGGCCTGATGGAAAAATTTGGGCTTACCGCCATCCAGGCTCAGGCTATTCTTGATATGAGGCTTCAGCGCTTAACAGGCCTTGAACAGGAAAAACTAAAAGCCGAGTATGAAGAACTCAAACGCCAAATTGCCTGGTTTGAAAAGATTTTGGCCGATGAAAAAGTCCTCCTAAAAGTGATAGAAGATGAACTTTTGGCTATTAAAAAAGAATTTGCCGATGAGCGCCGCACAGAAATCATACCCAAAGCCCAGGACCTAGCGGTTGAAGACTTAATTGCCGAAGAAGAAGTGGTAGTAACTATAACCCATCGGGGCTACATAAAGCGCTTGCCGGCCAACACTTACCGGAGCCAGAGGCGCGGAGGTAAAGGCAAAACCGGAGTGGGAGCCGGAGAGGAAGACGTAGTTACTCAGCTTTACGTTGCCACCACCCACGACTATTTTCTATGTTTTACCAATAAAGGAAAACTTTATTGGCTAAAAGTCTATGATATTCCTCAGGCCGGGCGCACGGCTAAAGGGACCTCTTTGAGAAATTTGCTTCCCCTTTCTCAAGACGAAAAAATAGCCACCATTTTACCGGTAAAGGAGTTCAAAGAAGACCAATTTGTCTTTTTCGCCACTAAAAAAGGCCTGGTGAAAAAGACTTCCCTTTCGGCCTTCTCTCACCCCAGAAATACAGGTATTGTGGCCGCAGTGGTAAAAGACGGAGACGAACTTATGGCCGCCGGCCTTACAGATGGTAGTAAAGAAATTCTTTTAGTAACCCGCAAAGGTCAGTCAATTCGTTTCTCCGAAGAAGACGTTAGGCCCATGGGCCGCACCGCCGCAGGAGTCAAAGGCATAGAACTCACCTCTAGTGATGAAGTGGTTAGTTTAGAAATACTTGACCCTGATGATGAGGCAAGCCTTCTTACCGTCACTGAGCTAGGTTACGGCAAGCGCACCAGTCTTAAGGAATATCGTCTGCAGAGCCGGGGTGGAAAGGGCATCATTGCCATGAAGCTTACTAATAAAACCGGAAAGCTCGTGGGCTGCGCCAGAGTTTGTGATGACGATGAGATAATGCTTGCTTCAACGGCCGGGAAAATTATAAGGCTAAGGGTGAAAGATATCCCCGTCCAGGGACGGGCTACGCAAGGTGTGCGTCTTTTTATGATGGCTGGTGGAGAGAAAATTGTCTCGCTAGCCAAGCTGGCGGAAAAAGACTAAACAGGCCGGTAAAGAGCGTCTCGTTCCACGGGCTCAAAACCTGCTTCACGAATGAGGCGCTCAATTTCCTTACGGGAAAGAGCCTTATCGCCCTCGGCTCCAGAAAAGTCGCTTATTTTTTCTTCGTAAACTGTGCCATGTAAATCATCAGCGCCAAAGTGAAGAGCCACCTGGGCCAGTTTAAGCCCCAGAAATACCCAATAAGCCTTAATGTGGGGGATATTGTCTAGCATAAGCCGGGCCACAGCCATCATTTTTAGGTCCTCAAAACCCGTGGTAGGGGCCACTTCTCTCTTTAAATAAGACTTTTGCGGTAAAAAAGGCAAAGGAATAAAGCATAGAAAACCTTTGGTTTCGTCTTGAAGTTGCCGCAGTGCTATGAGGTGTTCTATTCTTTCTTCATAAGTCTCTAGATGGCCATAAAGCATAGTAGCGTTGGTAGGAATACCGAGTTTATGGGCGGTGCGGGCTATCTCTAGCCAACGTTTCCCTGATATCTTTTCTGGACAGAGTTTTTTTCTAATACGTTCTGAAAAAACTTCCGCTCCACCTCCAGGAAGACAGGAAAGCCCAGCACTTTTTAAATCTTTCAGCACTTCTTCAATACTTTTCTGAGCTAACCTGGCTAAATGTTCTATCTCTACACAGGTAAAGGCCTTTATTTGAGCCAGAGGGAACTCTTTTTTGATGGTTTTCAACAAGTCAAGATAATATTCATAAGGGAGTCTCGGATTTAAGCCCCCTACGATGTGAATTTCTCTTACTGGAGAAGGATTTTTCTTAAGTTTTTTAATAATTTCTTCGATATCTAATTCGTAGGCATCAGGGTGCTCAGGTGGTTTGCCAAAAGCGCAAAATTTACACAAATTAAGACAAATGTTTGAATAATTTACGTGCTGGTTGAAAACATAGTATACTTTTTTAGAATGTAGATTCTCTTTGACCAGGGATGCGAGGTAGCCAAGGCCGAGTAGATCTTGAGTTTTTAAAAGATTTAAGCCGTCTTCAAAGGAAAGACGGAGATTATTTCTGATTTTTTCGTGGATATTTTTGAGGTTTTTGTCTAAAAACAGTGGCATATTTAAGGGCTAACAAAAGTTTATGGCTATGGCAAGACACAAAAGCAGAAGAGATTTTTTAACTGGTGAAGATTTTTTAAAGGCCGAAAGGGAAAAGGCCCGCAAACTCAGGCAAACCAAATGGTGGCGCCGCAAATGTGCTTCGGGTATTTGCTATTATTGTGGACGGAAATTTAAACCTTCGGAACTTACCATGGACCACTTAATTCCTCTGGCTCAGGGAGGAAAATCTGTGAGGGAAAATTTAGTACCGGCCTGTAAGGAATGCAATAACAAGAAAAAATATCTTATGCCCTGGGAATGGGATGAGTATCTCGCAAGACTCAAAGGAGGAACAAATGAAAGCTAAAATAACTTTGCTGTTTTTGGTGTTTTCTTATTTTTTAATTGGCTTTTCTAACGCTTGGGCCGCTAAAACTGAATTTGACGAATATGTCATTGGTCCCGGAGATGTCTTGGAAATAATTGTATGGAAAGAGCCTGATTTTTCTCGTGATATCACTGTTCGTCCAGACGGACGTATAACTTTACCTTTGATTGATGATGTAATGGCTGCGGGGAAAACTCCTATGCAACTTAAAGAAGAAATCCAGAAAAAATTAGAAGAATATATCGATCTACCAGTGGTTACGGTGATTGTAAAAGGAATAAACAGTAAATTTTATTACATGATCGGAGAAATCAAAAAACCCGGTGTTTATCCTCTTAGTAAGCCGACTACTATCCTTCAAGCCCTATCCATAGCCGGAGGTTTTACCGAGTGGGCTAATAAAAGTAAAATTAAGGTACTTAGATTTGAAAAAGATAAAAGGAAAGTTCTTATTTTTAATTATGAAAAAGCCGTTAAAGGTAAAGAAATAAACGATTTTTATCTATTGCCAGATGATATTATTTTGATCCCTTAGCGGAGGCTATAATGTTTTATTTGGCAATGTTTTTTCTTCTTTTTGGTGTTCCTTCGATTGTTATGGCTCAAAGCCATTTTTATTCACTCTCTTTATTTGCAAGCAATGAATACACAGATAATCTTTATCTTAGTAAAACAAATAAAAAGGATGACTTTGTATCTAATTTAGGAGTCTTGTTTTCCGCTACTAGGGCTACTCGTGTTTCTTCTCTCAATTTTTCTTATAGTCTGAGCCGTTCTTTTTACTGGAGCCAAAATAAGAACGATTCCTTTAGACATAATCTTTCATTAAATTATAATAAAAAAATTAGCAGAAAATTATCTTTTAATACCAATACCACCTATTATCGCACAGAAGAACCGATTGAGCCTGATAGTAATATTTTTGAAGATAGACAGGGTGAAAGAAGACCTTATTATCGTATCAATTCTTCAGCCAATATCAGTTATGAATATTGGAAGAATTCTTTTATAAAAACTGGAGCTTCTATCAATTATTTACAAAATGAAGATCCCACCGTAGAGGATTCTAGAATATATAGCGAGTTTATTTCGATTTCAAGAGATGTTGTAAAGTATTTTTCTGAATTACGTTTTTCGGCAACACAAAGAGAATTCGAAACCACTCCATCAGTAGAAACTTGGCAGATATCTTTTTCACAAGGATATAAAATTACTCATAATAAAAGTTTGTCTCTAAACATTTCTTTAGATAAAACTCAAGATAAAGCCCCTCAAGGTGAAGATTATAAAACTTATTCTACTGATTTGAATTATAACTGGAGTCCGACCAAAAAAGACAATTATCATTTTTCCATAGGATACTTCTGGAAGGTTTCTGATGAAAAAGGGAAAGACGAAGACGGAATCAAATTCTCCATTGCTTATACAAAACGCTTTAAATTAACATCTTACAGCCTTACTGGTTCCGGAGGATATCGATATCAATATGGTGAAGCTCAAAATCTAGGATTCACTAAATATTATAATCTATCTTTTTCAGTTACGCGAAAGCTTAGTAAAAGAATGTCTGGAAGTACCAATCTGTTTTACAGATGGGAAGATAACGGAACTTTATCTAAACACACATATGGAGCTTCTTTAAACCTGAACAGAACTTTAACTAAAAAATTGACAGCTTCTCTTTCCTATTCTTATCGTGAAGTAAAGTCAGATGATCCAGCTGATGAATATAAAGTAAATTCTATTTTTTTAAAAATAAACTATATGTTCTGGCAGGGAAAAGAATTTCCTTGGTTTTAAATAAGGGGTGAAGCATGGTCAAAATAAAAGATTTACAGAGACAAATTGATCTTCTATACATTATAACTTTTCTTTGGCGCCGCAAATGGATTATAATATTTTCTTTTATTCCGGTATTTGCTTTTGCTCAGTGGAAGGTATTACAAACACCAAAATTATATGAAGCTCAAGTAGTTCTCACCATTTCTCCACAAAAAGTGCCCTCTTCTTATGTTAAATCGACGGTTTCAAGTGACATGGAAGCCTTTATTCATTCTATTTGGCAAGAAATTACCAGTAGAAGTAATTTAGAATATCTTATTAAAGAATTTGATTTGTATCCTGAGGCAGTAAAAAAACTGCCCATGGAAACTGTAGTTGAAAAAATGAGAAAAAATATTAAAGTAAGACGACCCAGAGGCGGTAAAAGAAATGTTTTAATCATTAGCTACACTTATTATGATCCAGTCTTAGCAGCTAAAGTCGTAAATAAAATTGCCAATACTTTTATCGAGGAGAATCTCAAATTAAGAGAGGAACAAGCTAAAACCATTACGGCTTTTTTAGATGAAGAACTTACCAGCATAGAAAATGAATTACGTCAGCGAGAACAAGCAATTCAAGAATACAAAAGAAAACATATGGCTGAACTTCCTGAACAGAAGCAGTCCATTATTGCTATTTTGCAGCGTCTTCAAAAAGAATATGAAGCCCTCCAGTTGAGAAAAGAAATGCTTCAAGATAGAAAAGTAGCTATTTTGGACCAACTAAAAAAAGCCAAAGATGAGCAAAATATGATGTCACAAGAAGTAAAAGGCGATTCGCAAGACTACAAAGCTAGCTTAGATTTTTTAAAGCAAAAATATGCAGCCTTATTAACGAAATATACTGAAAAACATCCGGACGTTATTCGCCTGAAAAAACTAATAGAAAAACGCGAGCAAGAAATAAAAAAAATGGAAGAAGAAGGAGAAAACCCTAACACAGTAGTAGGACAACTCAAAGAGCAACTAAAAGAAATAGATAAAGAACTGAAAAATATAAACACATTAATAAAAGAAACTCAAAACAAAATCAATCTTTACCAAAAAAGATTGGAAAATATTCCTAAAAGGGAACAAGAGTTAACCGATCTTACTAGAGACTACAACAACTTAATGAAAACTTATCGCATGTTACTTGATAAAAAGATTCAAGCAGCTATGGCTGAAACTCTTGAAAAAAGACAACAAGGGGAACAATTTAGAATTATTGACCCGGCTATTCCTCCTGAGGTTCCAGTTTCTCCTGATGTAAAGAAAATTTTGGCCATGGGCTTCATGGCCGCTTTAGGCCTGGGTTTAGGCCTGGCTGTTTTGCTGGAGTTTGTAATTGACCGGAAGGTTTATGATCCTTCCTTTTTGGAGGCTGGCTTTGAAGTGCGAGTTTTAGCCACCATTCCTGCAGTGGTACTAAAAAAAGACAAAATCAAGATGATTTGTAAAAATGTAGTCTTATCTATGTTAGCTTGTTCTGGTTTGGCGGTTAATGCCTTTTTAGCTTATAAAATTTTTGCGGAGATGCACTTTTAATGCATTATAAATTTTGGGGATTATCAAAAAATCCTTTTGAAATTCACCCTGACCCGGATTTTTTGTATCTGAGTGACCAGCATCGAGAAGCCCTTTCTCATCTCAAATACGCTGTTTTAGCTAAAAAACCTTTCTTGCTTTTAACAGGAGACATCGGAGTAGGTAAAACGACTTTACTTAATTATTTTTTGAGGGATTTGAAAAAGCGTAAAGACGTAGTTCTTATCCCTATATTTAATCCTAACCTTACTACAGAAGATTTTTATTCCCTGTTAGCTAAAGAAATCTTTAAAAGTGAAGAGCGTAATGAATCGAAATCTGTTTTCCTTTTCCGATTCAGGGAGAAGCTAAGCCAACTTCAAAGTGAAGAGAAAATTTTAGTATTGGTCATAGACGAAGCCCAATCGGCAAGCATCCCTCTTTTAGAAGAATTGCGCCTTTTGGCCAACGTAGCTGCAGAGTTTCCCGCTATGGTTACTATTTTGGTAGGGCAACCGGATTTACTGCAAAAGTTAGAGGCCCCGGAGCTAACTTCTCTTCGTCAACGTCTTTCTTTTAGGTACCATCTCGGCCCCTTTCAGGATTTTAAAGATGTAAAAGACTACATAGCTATGAGGCTTATAAGGGCAGGGTCTCCGCGTAATCGCATTTTTACTGACGAAGCTATAGGACTAATCTATGAGTATTCTCAAGGAGTTCCCCGGGTGATAAATATTATTGCTGACCACGCTATGATCAATGCTTACTTAAATAAACAATCTCTAGTCCATAAAGATAGTGTTTTAGAAGCAGTCAAAGAAGTAAAACACTTAATCCCCGCAAAAGCCAAAAAGATATCTCTCTCAAGACAGAAAAGTCAAAAAAGGTTTAACTGGAAGCGCTTTTTGCCTTTTATTTTTTTTCTAATTTTGACGATTATATTATTAACCTATTGGTTTGAAGCTTGGAATTTCCAAAAAGTTAACTCATTATTTAAAAATCTGCTGGAAGCCCAATAACGGAGAAAAAACATGGGAAAAATATCAAAACTAGTTGATTCTATTGAAAAAGAAACTTTAGAAGAAGATAAGATTCCCTTTACTGCTCCATTGAGCCCAGAAGAAGATAGAATTTTAAAAAATGAAGAATTTCCCCAAATTACTCTAACAGATGTAGATCCCAGGCTGTTAGTCTATCACCAGCCTGATAGCCTAGTTGCTGAACATTTTAAAATTTTACGCAGTCAGATCCTTCACCCCCGCACGGGGTTGCCTGCAAGATTTATTTTAGTTACCAGTGCTGTACCCAAAGAGGGCAAAACTTATACAGCTGTTAGTCTTGCCTTTTCTTTTGCCCGGACTACCCCTACCCTTTTGATAGAAGCAGATTTGCGCAAACCTTCTTTTTCAGAAAAATTAGGAATCAAATTAGATTACGGATTAAGTGACTATTTAGCAGGAGAAAGAAGAGAATTAAACTCGGTGGTATATAAAACAGATTATCACAATTTGTATATTCTTCCAGCCGGGAAGACCAGAGTAGAAGCTAAAGACTTATTTAGTTCTGAATCAATTATTCACTTTTTGGAAGAATTACGCACAAAGTTTCCTAAACATTTTTTTATTTTTGACAGTCCACCGGTGCTAGTAGCCTCAGAGAGTATTTCTCTTTCTCGCCTGGCCGATGGCATTCTTTTTGTGGTCAGATATGCCTTTTCAGATTATGAAGTGGTGGCCGAAGCTGTTGACAAAATTGGAAAGTCAAAACTTCTTGGTTTCGTATTTAATAACTATATGCCCTCGTCTCTTGGCCTATTTTCTCCAAAATTAAAGTATTATCGTTACGCCTATAAATACAAATATTACAAATAGCTAACTAAATATGATTTGGTTATTTCATCGTTACTATCCAGCTAGAAAGTTATTGTTTTTTGCTCTAGAATCTGCACTGATAACATCTTTGTCTCTTTTGGTTCTTTATCTTAAAACCCACTATATCGTTTTTGATTTTAATCATTGGCCATTATACGCCAAAATCTTTTTAGTAGCCTTCGTGTTTCAATTGTGGCTTTATTATTTTGATCTTTATTCTTTCAAAAGAAAAGACTCCTTAGTGGATATGTCTCTAAGGTTAATACAAGCAGCTGGAGTGGCTACCTTTCTTATAGGGGTACTCTACTCTATTTTTCCCCGTTTGATGATAAATAACTGGTCTTTTACTTTTTTTCTTTTTTTAATTATAGTTTTGGCGATTTCCTGGAGGCTTTTTTACTTTTATCTTTTAAAAGCCGATTATTTAAACGAACGTTTAGCCCTGGTTGGCTACTCATCTTTATCTAAAGAAATTATTGAAGAAATATACAATCAATTAGATAGTGGATTTAGCATAAAAGCTATATTTCTGGCTGCCACAGAAAATATTGATCGAGAGAAGATTAAATTCGAAAAAAAACCGGTTATCTATCATACCTTTGATGATCTTTATAAAAATTGCGTCAAAAATCGCATTCAAAAGATAGTAGTTTGCCTTGAAGACAGAAGAGGCAAACTTCCTGTTGACGAACTTCTAGAGTGCCGCATGAAAGGTATTGATGTAGTAGAAGGAGAAACATTTTATGAACATTTGACCGGAAAAATTTTGGTTGAAAAAATAAGGCCAAGTTGGCTCATTTTTCATGGCGGCTTCTATAAATCTGGCCTAACTATGTTTTTGAAAAGGGTTTTAGGGGTTGTAGTGGCTTCTTTAGGCCTATTGATTTTGTCGCCAATTGCCCTTTTAATAGCCATTCTGATTAAGCTCGACTCACCGGGGCCAGTACTTTTTATTCAGGAAAGGGTGGGAAAAGACGGAAAAATTTTCAGACTCTATAAATTTCGTTCTATGAGAACCGATGCTGAAAAAGACGCTCCCAAGTGGGCTCAAAAAAATGACCCTAGAGTTACTCGAGTGGGTCGAGTCATAAGAAAGCTCCGTTTAGATGAAATTCCTCAGATGTGGAATGTAATCAAAGGCGACATGTCCTTTGTGGGGCCAAGGCCTGAGCAGCCCTTTTTTGTAGAGCGTCTGCGCAAAAAAATACCTTACTATGATCAGAGACATACTGTTCTCCCAGGCATAACCGGTTGGGCTCAAATTTGTTATCCTTACGGAGCTTCAGACGAAGACGCGCTAGAAAAACTGAAGTATGACCTCTATTACATCAAATATATGTCAGTTATGTTTGACCTTTATATTATTTTTAAAACCATAAAAATTGTCTTATTCGGAGAAGGAGCGCGCTGATGTGTGGCATTATTGGTTACGTAGGTCCAAGACCGGTAATCCCTGTCTTATTAGAAGGCTTAAGGCGTCTTGAATATCGCGGCTATGATTCCGCAGGTGTAGCAGTGCTAGCCGAAGGCCAGATAGATGTTATTAGGGCTCTTGGTAAATTGATAAATCTAGAAGAAATACTAGCATCTTATCATAAAAAGCCAGAAGGCATTGGTTTGGGGCATACCCGTTGGGCCACCCATGGAGAACCGGCGGAACGCAACGCCCATCCACACGGAGATTGCAAACAAGAACTGGTAGTTGTACACAATGGTATTATTGAAAACTATCATCACTTGCGCGCTTCCCTTGAAGCGAAAGGACACAAGTTCCGCTCTCAAACTGATACCGAAGTCATTCCCCATCTGATCGAAGAAGAATTAACTAAAGGTCATTCGTTAGAAGAAGCGGTAAGAAGGGCGCTTGCCCAGGTAGAAGGTTCATACGCAATAGGTGTTTTCTGGGCCAAAGATCCCAAAAAGCTAATAGCGGCCCGTAACCAGAGTCCCCTGGTTTTGGGCCTTGGCGAAGGAGAAAATTTCCTGGCCTCTGATATTCCGGCTCTTCTTCCCTGGACGCGGAAGGTTCTCTTCCTGGAAGACGGAGAGATGGCCATTATCACCTGCGAAGAATGCAAAATTTTTAAACTCCATGACGCCAGTCCTGTGGAAAGAGAACCCGTGGAGATAAAATGGGACGCCGCCATGGCGGAAAAGGCCGGTTTTAAACATTTCATGCTCAAAGAAATTTACGAACAACCCCAGGCCATTTTAAACACCTTTAGAGGCCGTCTTGACCCAGAAACTGGCCAGGTAAAAATACCTGAAATAATTTTATCCCCTGAAGAAATAAAATCCCTAAATAAAATCTGTATTCTTGCCTGCGGAACTTCTTATCATGCCGGGCTGGTTGGCAAATATTTATTTGAACGCCTAGTTCGTTTGCCCGTAGAAGTAGAACTCGGTTCAGAGTTTCGCTATCGCGATTTTTTGATTGATGAAAACACCCTGGTTATCCCTATTTCTCAATCAGGAGAAACCGCTGATACTCTTGCCAGCTTAAGGCGAGCCAGGGAAGCTGGGGCCAGAGCGGTAGCCATTTGTAATGTATTGGGGAGTACCATTACCCGCGAATCAGACGGCACAATTTATACCCACGCTGGCCCTGAAATCGGCGTGGCCTCTACTAAGGCTTTTACCTCTCAGCTTACGGCCCTTTTACTGCTGGTTCTTTATTTTGGAGAAATAAGAGGCACTTTATCTGAAAAAGAGCGCAAACGCATAGCCAAAGCCCTTCTCAAGGTACCTTATCAGCTGGAAAAGCTTATTGAAAAGCTCCATCCTGACATAAAAGAGCTTTCTTATCAGTACCAGAAAAAGCGACATTTTCTTTATCTCGGAAGAAATATCCTTTTCCCCATCGCTTTAGAAGGGGCCTTGAAACTAAAGGAAATCTCTTACATTCACGCTGAAGGGTACGCTGCAGGCGAAATGAAACACGGCCCTATTGCTCTCATAGACGAAGAGATGCCAGTGGTAGCTTTGGCTCCTCAAAATCATCATGTTTATGAAAAGATGATTTCAAATATTGAAGAAGTTAGGTCTCGTAAAGGGAATATCTTTTCCCTGGGAACAGAAGGGGATGGTACTTTAAAAAGAGTATCTCAGCACGTCTTGGAACTCCCCGCTTGTGACTGGGAGGTTTCTCCCATAATTTACACGGTACCTTTACAACTCCTGGCCTATGAAGTAGCAGTAAGGCGGGGTTGTGACGTTGATCAACCCAGAAACTTGGCTAAAAGTGTTACGGTGGAGTAAATATGGAAGCGATTTTAATTACTGGCGGTGCTGGATTTATTGGTTCTCATCTAGTGGATAATTTGCTGGCCAGAGGTGAAAAAGTAGTAGTTGTTGATGACTTTAACGATTACTATTCCCCTAAAATTAAATGGAAAAACATTGAACAAGCCCTAAAGAATCACAATTTTCATCTGGAACAAGGAGATATCAGGGATTTCCCTTTTCTGGAAAGGGTTTTTAAGCGTTATCCTATAAAATGTGTAGTACATCTAGCCGCTAGAGCCGGAGTGCGCCCTTCGGTAGAGGATCCTATTCTATACGAAGAAGTAAACGGAGTAGGGACCACAAACCTCTTGGAACTGGCCCGGCGTTTTGAAGTGCCCAAATTCGTTTACGGAAGCTCCTCTTCGGTTTATGGCTATACAGACCAGGTTCCCTTTAAGGAAGATGCGTGTGCCGATCAGCCGGTTTCTCCTTATGCAGCCACTAAAAGAGCTAATGAACTCATGTGTCACGCCTACCATCATTTGTTTGGCCTAAAAGTGGTATGCTTGCGTTTTTTCACGGTTTACGGGCCACGCCAGCGGCCAGAAATGGCCATCCACAAGTTTACCCGCCTCATTGATGAGGGTAAGGAAATCCCCGTTTATGGAGACGGCTCTTCTAAAAGGGATTACACTTATATAGACGACATTATCCAAGGAGTAGTTGCCGCTATTGATAAAGATTTTGACTATGAAATTTTTAATCTGGGTGAATCTCAAGTAACGGATCTTTTAACCCTTATCAGGCTTATTGAAGAAAATCTCGGTAAGCCGGCTAAAATAAAATTTTTACCTTTTCAAGCAGGAGATGTTCCGATAACTTATGCCGATATCTCCAAAGCCAAAAAGATTTTGGGATATAATCCCCAGGTACCTATTGAAGAAGGTATCAAACGTTTTATTTCCTGGTATAAAAAAGAAGCAAGAGACATTTAATGGAGGATATTATGAAGCCTGAAGAATGCACTTTATATCACAGTGGCCTAAGAGGTGCAGAGGCCTATTTTGGTGAATGTGCCGAAAAGTGGGGAGTTAATGAAGTCGTTTTTACCTATGAAGGGCATACCCCGGACAGGGCTAAAAACTTAGTAGTGCTATCTGAAGAAGAATTGAAACGTGGTGATATTAGCATGGAGCTTGTTTCTAAAATGATGAAACGAAACTACGCTAAACCTGAACGCATCCGCAAAGTTCTTCAAGTTATCTTTCACATGGTAAACAAGGGCTATCAGGTCTTCATAGTGGGCGAAATCTTGCCCAACGCCACGGTAAAGGGGGGCACCGGCTGGGCCGCAGAACTTGCCAAGCTTTTTAATCGGCCGTTACACGTGTTTGACCAGAAACAAGGCCGCTGGTTTACCTGGAAGGACGGCAAATGGGAAGAGGATATTCCTGTCATCTCTCATAATACCTTTGTTGGTACCGGTACTCGTAATCTTACAGAAGAAGGTCGCGAAGCCATTGAGGATTTGTTTGCCAGGTCTTTTGGGTAATAATGAGGTCATAAACGGTCATTGCGAGCCCGTAGGGCGAAGCAGTCCCTAAGACGGCTTCGGCCTCTAACTAGGCCTCGCCGTGACAGCGAGGATACTTCGCCCTGGCTATTATGTCAGCAATGACACTTTGTTACCTAAAAAACTCTCGGATTAATAGAAAGAAAGGCCTTGGTTTAACTCCTTAAAAGGATTATCAAACCAACAATAGTTATAACGATTCCTGAAAACCGCATAAGGGTAATTCTTTCTCCAAGAAGCATAAAAGAAAGGATAGCTGTCACCAGAGGGTAAGCTGCGGTTAATGGGACTACTTTTGAGGCCTGCCCTGTTTTAAGAAGAGAAAAATAGGTAAACATTCCAAAAACTCCAGCCACAATACCGCTGGCCAAAGCGGCTATTATCTCTTTTTTGCCCAGTTGAGAAAGAGTTCGGTGTTCTCCACTAACTAAAACAGCAAATACCAAAAGAATAGCGGCGAAACTTGTACGTAAGGCCAGGGCCAAAAGGGGAGACATACCCTTTAAAGCCGTTCTTTCAAGAAGAGGCGCAGAGCCCCAAAAAAAGATGGTTAAAAACCAGAAGAGAATGGCTTTCCCAACCATTAGTCTTGGGCTAACTGCTCTTTATATTTGGTTAGTCTCTTCTGCAAGCGTTCATCTGATAGGGCCAATATCTTAATGGCCAAGATAGCGGCATTAACAGAACCATTTATGGTTACCGTAGCTACAGGAACTCCAGGCGGCATCTGAGCGGTAGCTAATAACGCGTCTATCCCTCCCAAAGTACCGGTGGCCAAAGGCAAGCCTATTACTGGTAAAATAGTTTCAGAGGCGATAGCTCCTGCCAGATGAGCAGCAAGCCCGGCTCCGGCAATGAAAACTTTTACACCTTTCGTTTCCGCGGTCTTTACCAATGATCGGACTTTTTCGGGATTACGATAGGACGAAGCCACCACTATACGATAGGGCACTAAAAATTCTTGAAATATCTCTTCGGTCTTCAAAATAACAGGAAGGTCAGACTTGCTTCCGGCAAAAACTAAGACTTTAGGGGGGAGATGTTTTATGGCTTTGCGGCCAATATCTCGCCTAAAGTGGACTCCCTCCCAGGAAATCTTCTCTACGGCCTCATAAGCCTTATCAATAGCGTAAGGAATGTCTTTCCCCAGAGCGGTAACTCCTAATACTCGGCCGCCATTGGTTACAAATTGGCCACCTTTTTTGGCTGTTCCCGCGTGAAAGACCTTAACTCCCGGTATTTTGGCGGCTTCTTCTAAGCCTTTGATAACCTTTCCTTTTTCGTATTTTCCGGGGTATCCTTTACTGGCCATTACTACACAAACTGCAGCTTCTTCTCGGAGCTCAAGTTTTTTTTCGGCTAAATTGCCTTCTAGGGCTGCCATAATAATTTCCGCTAAGTCACTTTTGATGCGCATCATAAGAGGTTGACACTCAGGATCTCCAAAGCGGCAATTAAATTCTAAGACGTAAGGGTTGCCTTCAACGATCATAAGGCCCGCGTAAAGAACGCCTTTATAAGGGATACCTTCTTCGGCAAGCCCCTTTATCAAGGGTTCCATTATGGTTTTCATGATTTTTTCTTCAAGCTCGGGAGTCACTACTGGAGCTGGAGAATAGGCCCCCATGCCACCAGTGTTAGGCCCTTTATCCCCATCTAAAAGGGGCTTGTGGTCTTGAGAGGAAGGAAGGACAAGAAGTGTTTTCCCATCAGTAAGGATCATAAATGAAGCCTCTTCACCAAAAAGGCATTCTTCTATAACTACACGATTTCCGGCCTCACCAAATGCTTTTTCAACCATGATTTTGTGAATAGCCTCTCTGGCATCTTCTAATGTGCTACAAACTATTACCCCTTTGCCCGCAGCCAAACCGTCGGCTTTGACCACAATGGGAGCTCCTTTTTTTTCAACATAGGCCAAAGCCTCTTGAGGATCGTCAAATACCTCGAAAGAAGCCGTTGGAATTCCGTACTTGGCCATGATTTCTTTGGCAAATACTTTACTGCCTTCTATTTGAGCCGCCTTGGCTGAAGGGCCAAAAATTTTAAGGCCTTTTTTTTCAAAAAAATCGACTATTCCCTTGGCTAAAGGGTCTTCTGGGCCAACGATGGTAAAGTCTATATTTTCTTTTTGGGCAAAATCGGCCAACGCCTGAAAGTCGTTTACGGAAATGGGAACACACTCGGCCTCTTCGGCAATGCCCGCGTTACCAGGGGCACAATAGACTTTTGTTACCAGAGGACTTTGGGCTAGTTTCCAACACAGGGCATGTTCTCGGCCGCCACTACCTAAGACTAAAACTTTCATTTCAGCTCCCCTTCCCCACAATATTTTATTTTTGATGAAAAAATCCTAGAGGAGCTGGGTTGAGAGGTCAAGCCTTTTCTTTTATCCTTGAGAAATAGCTTTTTTAGGTGGGCGGCCACGTCGTCTTTTGGGCTTTGGTTCTGAAGAAAATGGTGTCCAGGTAAGATGCCAAAACCGGTAAAATTCTGAGGCCTTAATTTTGTCCTTTGGGAGCCCGAGTTTATGGCAAAAGGCTTCAAGATTTTCTTTGCTGGCAGAGATAACATGATACGAAAATCGCCTGCGGGTATAAAAATTTTCATGGACAGAGATACCGCCAGTCTCCGCCCAGCTCACCGCTTCGGGAATCTGGGTGAGATTAAAAAATTTTATGGGCAACTCCTTTTGAAGAGAAGCCATTAATTGATTAAGCTTGGAATAAATTTCATTGTTCATCGTTATGTGAATCGGCCACTTTTAGCGAGGACTTAAAGATGAAAAACAAATTTCCGATAAAAGTTGAAAGAAAGACGTTTGAAACAGAAGTTAAGGTCTTTTGGGATCCTTACACCTCAGGTCAAATCAAAATTGACACAGGGGTTGGTTTTCTTGACCACATGTTAGAGCTTTTTGCCGTGCACGGAAACTTTAGCCTGGAAGTGAAAGCTAAAGGCGATTTACATGTTGATTATCACCACACGGTGGAAGACGTTGGTCTAACCTTAGGTGAAGCTCTGAGGAAAGGCCTTGGGGAACGCAAGGGCATTGCTCGTTATGGAGAAGCCGTTATTCCCATGGAAGAGGCTTTGGCCGCGGTTTACATAGATCTAGCGGAAAGGCCTTGCTTCGTGCAAAAAGGAAAGATCCCCGTTGAAAAAATCGGTACATTTGACACGGAGTTAGTTAGTGAATTTTTGAAGGCACTGGCCATAAAGGGAGCTTTTACTCTACATGTGCACTTTCTATATGGAGAAAACGCTCATCATATAGTAGAAGCTGGGTTTAAGGCTTTAGGCCATGCCCTGAAAAAGGCTTTTGCTCCTTTAGGTAAAGACGTTGTTCTCTCTTCTAAAGGGGTTTTATAAGATTAAGATGAAAAAATTTATTATTTTATTTTTAATTGGATTTATCCTGGCCTCCTGTGCCAAGCCAAGGGACCTTACCATCTATCCCCCGTTAAAAAAGATAGCGGTTCTTCCCTTTGAGCCAGTTTGTCCCGGACAAAAAGAAGACGAAATAACCTGTACCTTCGCCGGACAAATAACCCCAGATAATCATGTTTCCCTTAAGGCTGCTCAAAAACTAACTAAACTCCTTTACCAATACTTGGAAGGAAAACCACAATTTTATTTAGTACCCGAAAATCAGGCCTTAAGTCTTTGGGCTGAGGTATTATCCCTTTATACGGGAGCTTCAGCTTATAAATTAATTGCTGAGATAGGAAAGCGCCTGGGAGTTGATGCCGTTCTTTATGGTAAGGTCTTTCGTTTTCGCGAACGGGAAGGTACGGCTTTTTCTGTAGTAAGACCTGCTTCCGTAGCCTTTGCTTTGGTTTTAATAAAAGTGCCAGAAGGAAAAATCATCTGGCGCGGCTGGTTTGATGAAACTCAAAGACCCCTTAGCGAAAATATTTTAAAAATTAAGCTTTACGGTAAAATACGCTGGTTAACTGCCGAAGAGCTGGCTGAAAGAGGCTTAAAACAGGTTTTAAATAAATTCCCTTATCTCAATCCCCCAAAAGAATAGGAGGTTTTTATGCATATAGCGGTAATTGGTACCGGCTATGTTGGTTTAGTATCTGGCGCCGGCATGGCAGATTTTGGCATGAACGTTGTCTGTGTAGATATAGACGAAGAAAAAATCACCAAATTAAAAGCAGGAGAAATTCCATTTTATGAGCCGGGGTTAAAAGAACTAGTGGCCAAAAACGTAAAGGCCGGAAGGCTTTCCTTTACCACCGATCTGGCTGAAGCAGTAAAACGCACTCTGGTAATCTTTATTTGTGTAGGAACTCCCCCTGCCCCTGATGGTTCAGCTGATCTTTCTGCTGTAAAATCAGTAGCCTTATCTTTGGCGGAAACTATCGACGAATATAAAGTAATTGTTACCAAAAGTACGGTCCCTGTAGGCACTAACCGCTGGATAAAACAGCTTATAGACGAAAACAAAAAAAATGACGTGAAAGTTGATGTTATTTCCAATCCTGAGTTTTTACGCGAGGGTTGTGCTATTGAAGACTTTATGCGTCCAGACCGAGTAGTAATAGGTGGCGAAAGCGACCACGCCATCGCCATTATCAAAGACATTTATCGCCCCCTTTATCTGGCGGAAACTCCTTTTGTAATCACTGACCTTGAGACCGCGGAAATGATTAAATACGCTTCTAACGCCTTTTTAGCCACTAAAATAAGTTTTATCAACGAAGTAGCCACTCTCTGCGATAAAGTAGGGGCTGACGTTATAACGGTGGCCAAGGCCATGGGGCTTGACCCACGTATTGGCCCGAGATTTTTAAACCCAGGACCTGGCTTTGGAGGTTCTTGTTTTCCAAAAGATGTTCGTGCTCTTGCTTATCTTGGTAAACAGAACAATCACCCTATGCATATACTTGAGGCGGTTCTGACTGTTAATGAAAGACAGCGAGAGGTTACCGTACAAAAAGTTAAACAAATATGTGGAGACCTTCCAGGAAAGACTATAGCGGTATTAGGGCTTGCTTTTAAACCCAATACCAGTGACGTAAGAGAATCTCCAGCCCTTGATATAGTAGAACGATTGATAGCTGAAGGGGCTAAAGTCCAGGCCTACGATCCCATAGCCGAAGAAGAGTTTAAGAAGGCCAAGCCGGAACTTCCTGTGAAATATGCCACTGATCCTTACGAAGCAGCCGATGGGGCCCATTGCCTTCTTATCCTTACCGAATGGAACGAATTTCGTTATCTAGATCTGGAAAAAATAAAAAACCTTATGGCTGAACCAGCTATTGTTGATGCCCGCAATATTTACGAGCCAGCCCGAATGCAAAAATTGGGGTTCAAATACACTGGTATGGGCCGAGGGAATTTTGCAGGACAAAAAGCATAGAGAAAAAACTGGTTGCGGGGGGCGGATTTGAACCGCCGACCTTCGGGTTATGAGCCCGACGAGCTACCAGGCTGCTCCACCCCGCGTCAGTCGCTTTAAAAGATAACCGGTTTAAAATTTTTGTCAATAACCTGTAACCTTCAAGCCACTAAAAGGCTTTACAGGTTTTGGCCAGAAGAATTACTTTACATACTTTTTCAAGCACTAGCATGAGATTTAAGGCTTGAGACAGGCTTTTCCCCAGAGTTAGCGCTCCGTGCCGCTCAAGGACTAAAACATTTGTTTCTTTGGCGGCCTTAGCTACCTCCTGAGCTAATTCTTCGGTCCCAGGTTCTCTGTATGGCACACGGCTAATTTTCCCAAGAATTATAGGCATCTCGGCCAAATAATCGCGACTAAAGTCTTCACCGGTTAAATCCAAAGCCAAAGTGTAAGGAGGATGAGCATGGATGATGGCGGTAATATCCTCACGAGCCTCATAAAGGGCTAGATGCATTCTATATTCAGAACTAGGGTTTCGTCCTTCAAGCACATTTCCCTCAAGGTCAAGAACAACTATATCTTGAGGACTAAGCTCTTTTTTAAAAACACCCGAGGGGGTTATATAAACTTTGTCTTTAACTCTTACCGAAAGATTACCTTCGGTGCCAACCATTAAGCCTTCGTCTCCGGCCTTACGAGCAAACTCGGCCATGGCAGTGCGCGGAAACTTCATTTATTACCTCCTTTACAGGGCAAATTGGTAAGGTCAGCGGTAACATGCCCCAGTGTTAGTTCTCCCTGGGCCTTTATTACCAACTTTTGGGCTAACCATAAATAGGCCTTTTTAGAACGCTCGATCAATTCGCTTTGAAAGCCAAAGGTTACCTGCATCTTTTGGGTTTTCATCCGTCCGCAAGGAGTGCGGATATTCTCATTTTTAAGATATTTTAGGCGAGCCTGATTGGCTTTATTTTTAGCGAAAATCCAGAAAATCTTTTCATCACCGGGTTTCTTCATAACCGTATTCATAGAGGCGTAAAAAGCCGAAAGTTCATCGTGAACCGGATAATGTTTGAGCTTTACTTCTTTTTCTTTGTGTCCGTTTTTGTATCTTATCACTTTGCCATTTTTTTGGTCATAAATGAACTCTTTTAAAACCGCCTTTCCTCTTTCCACCCGGTAAATACGACTGCGGCGAGGATATCCATTTTCGTCAAGCCAGGTAGTCCAGGTGGATTCAAAAGGCAGAAGTATTCGCACAAAACCTGTAGTCCAAGCCTTAGCTATAAGCTTGGTGCGCCGGCTACTTTTTATTACCGTAAGTTCTATTTGACCAGCCGGTATAGCCAGCCAGTTGACTTTATAATGATAAGTCTTTTTTTCGGCAGCATGAGTCAGGCAGACTGAACCAATAAAAATCAAAAACAGGCTAATAATTAAAAGTCTTAAATTTTTCACGCAGCTTCTCCTCTACAATAGGGGGCACAAGATCAGAAACATCCCCACCAAAACGGGCGGCTTCTTTTACAATGGTTGAACTTATAAAAAACCACCTGAACCCAGGCATAAGAAAGATGGTATCAATCTGGCGATTAAGTTTGCGATTCATCAGGGCCAACTGAAATTCGTATTCAAAGTCAGATACAGCCCTTAACCCCCTTACAATTACTTTGGCCCCTTTTTGGGCAGCAAATTCCACCAAAAGCCCGGGGAAACTGGTTACTTCCACCCTATCAAAAAAGTCATAATTAGATAAGGCCTCTCTTATCATTTCAAGCCTCTCTTCCACAGTAAAAAGAGGTTTTTTAGCCGGGTTTTCACCTATAGCCACTATAAGCCTATCAAAAATACGAAGGGCCCTTTTCATAAGGTCAATATGGCCGTAAGTCACCGGGTCAAAGGCTCCAGGATAAATGGCAATAGTTTTTTCCATCAACGCCTCCGATAGAAATGTAACCGGGTTTGGCCGTAAGTCTTTTCCCGAAATTTAAGCAGGTTTCCCATTTCATTAGGAAAATCTTCTTCCGTATTTTCCTCAACCACTACCACACCGTCTTCACTTAAAAAAGACTCTATCTCTTTCAAAGTTTTCAATGCAAGCCCAGTGCCATATGGAGGAGTTATAAATATGAGGTCAAAAGTGTTTGGTTTTAATTTCTTCAGGCCGTTTGGAAGGGTTAAACGCTTTATTTCGGCGTTTTTTTCACCAAGGCTTGCTAGATTTTCTTTAACCAAAGACAACGCTTCGCCACTTTGGTCAACAAAAACGACTTTTTCGGCGCCACGTGAAAGGGCTTCAAGGCCAAGAGCTCCGGTGCCACAAAAAAGGTCTAACACCTTTGCCCCTTCTACCTTGAGCCCCAAAGAATCAAAAAGGGCCTTACGCACTTTGTCCATCATGGGGCGAATAGTGCGAGACTTAGGACTTTTAAGAACACGCCCTTTATATTTACCGGCGGTTATACGCATGGTTAAAAAAACAAAAAAGCGGGGCCAAGGCCCCGCTTGTCTCGCTAAATCGGAAAGATATTACTTCATTTCTTCAAAGTCAGCGTCAATTACGTCATCGCCACCTTTTTTATCGCTGCTTCCGGCCTCACCACCAGCTGCTCCCTGGGCTCCCGCCCCTCCAGCCTGGCCGGCTTGACCAGCCTGAGCGTGCTTGTAAGCCATTTCTGCCAGACGGTAAGAGGCCTGCGTTAGCTCTTCGGTAGCCTTACGAATAGCCTCAATATCATCACCCTCCATAACCTTGCGAAGATTATCAATCTTTTCCTGAACTTCCTTGCGCAAGTCTTCAGGCACCTTATCGCCGAGCTCGCTCAAAGACTTCTCAACGGAATAAATGATGCTATCAGCCTGGTTACGAGCTTCAATGAGCTCTTTGCGACGACGGTCTTCTTCAGCGTGCATTTCCGCTTCTTTAATCATCTTCTGAATCTCTTCTTCAGAGAGACCAGAAGAAGGTTTAACCACCACGGACTGCTCTTTACCCGTAGCCAGGTCTTTGGCCGTGACATTCAAGATACCGTCAGCGTCAATATCAAAGGTAACCTCAATTTGAGGCACTCCACGCGGTGCCGGAGGAATACCTACCAATTCAAAACGGGCAATGCTCTTGTTATCCTTAGCCATGGGGCGTTCACCCTGCAGCACGTGAATGGTAACCGAGGTCTGGTTGTCCGCCGCTGTGGTAAAAATCTGGCTCTTCCGCGTAGGAATAGTAGTTCCCCGCGGAATGATAACCGTAAACACGCCTCCAAGGGTTTCAATACCAAGAGAAAGCGGGGTCACGTCAAGGAGCAATACGTCTTTTACTTCACCCTTAAGCACACCAGCCTGAATAGCGGCACCCATGGCCACCACTTCGTCAGGGTTAACGCCTTTTACCGGCTCTTTGCCGAATATTTCTTTCACCTTGCGCTGCACCGCTGGCATACGGGTCATACCACCGACCAGCAGAACCTCGTCAATGTCCTGGGGCGTGATGCCCGCATCTTTCATAGCGATGCGGCAAGGCTCCTCCAGGCGGTCTAAAAGGTCCTGACACAGGCTTTCCAGTTTGGCCCGGGTTATTTTCATTACCAGATGCTTAGGTCCGCTGGCATCCGCGGTGATAAAGGGCAAGTTAATCTCGGTTTCCTGTACCGTAGAAAGCTCTATCTTGGCCTTTTCAGCGGCCTCTTTCAAACGCTGTAAGGCCATGCGGTCCTGGCGAAGATCAATACCGTGTTCTTTTTTGAACTCCTCGGCAATGTAGTCCACCAGACGCATATCAAAGTCTTCACCACCAAGGAAGGTGTCACCAGACGTGGCCTTAACTTCAAAGACACCTTCGCCAATTTCAAGGATAGAAATATCAAAAGTACCGCCGCCAAGGTCAAAGACAGCTACGGTACCCTCTTTTTTCTTGTCAAGGCCGTAGGCCAGGCAGGCTGCAGTAGGCTCGTTGATAATGCGCTTTACATCAAGGCCGGCGATACGGCCAGCGTCTTTAGTAGCCTGGCGCTGAGAGTCATCAAAATAGGCCGGCACGGTGATAACCGCTTCGGTTACATCGCTACCAAGGTATTCCTTGGCATCTTCTTTAAGTTTGCGAAGAATCATGGCCGAAATTTCAGGTGGACTATAGCGCTTACCGCGCACTTCTACGTGGGCGTCTCCGTTAGGGGCCTCAACGATTTTATAAGGCACGCGTTTGGCCCATTCCTGGACCACTGGGTCTTTGAACTTACGCCCCATCAAGCGCTTAATACCGAAAATGGTATTTTCCGCATTGGTAATAGCCTGACGTTTGGCCAGCTGCCCTACTAAAATCTGGCCGTCTTCAAGAAAGGCCACCACAGAGGGTGTAGTGCGCGTTCCTTCCTGGTTAGGAATTACTTTGGGTTCTCCTGCTTCATAAATGGCCATGCAGGAGTTTGTGGTACCAAGGTCTATCCCAAAAGGTTTTACGTTTTTTTCACTCATAGTCTCTACCTCCAATCTTAATTTTTGTTTTCGCCTTGTTCAGGCGTTTCTTTCTTTTGTTCAGCTGGTTTTTTAGCTACGGCTACCAGGGCCGGGCGAATCACCCGACCGTGAAGGGTATAACCCTTCTGAAAGGTTCTAACTATGGCACCTTCCGGGTGCTCATGGGTTTCTTCAACGGCCAGGGCTTCATGAATTTCAGGTTTAAAGGCATCACCAATAGCCACTTCAAACTGCTTTAAGCCAAATTTCTCAAGGGTCTGGAATAATCCCTTTAAAGTTAGCTCTATGCCCTCAATAAGGGCTTTGGCGTCCTGAGATTGTTTAGCCGCCTCAAGGGCCCTTTCAAGGTTGTCCACAAAGGGAAGCAGTTCTTTCATAAAAGTTTCAAGAGCGTATTTGAAATACTCTTCTTTTTCCCGCTTGAAACTTTTCTTTAAGTTTTCCACCTCCGCGGCGTAACGGAGGGCCATCT
The DNA here is from genome assembly GCF_000217795.1 of Thermodesulfatator indicus DSM 15286. Classification (NCBI taxonomy): domain Bacteria; kingdom Pseudomonadati; phylum Thermodesulfobacteriota; class Thermodesulfobacteria; order Thermodesulfobacteriales; family Thermodesulfatatoraceae; genus Thermodesulfatator; species Thermodesulfatator indicus. Next base: position 1,271,169 of record NC_015681.1, on the reverse strand, counting down.
CTTTGTATTCTTTAGCTTCAGCTTCTTTCTTTTTGATAAGCTCTATAAGTTCGTCCCGATTTTCAGGATAAGTTTCTTGAGTTTCTTGCATCTCTTGGGCCTCTTCTCTGGCCTTTTCCATAACTTTAGTACCCTCCTTTTCCTTTTTCGCTGGCACACCACCTCGATAGAGGTGGTAAACCTTACCCATAAGGCTTACCCCCCTATCATTTTTTCTTCCTGAGCGAAAAATTAAGTACGCGGAAGGAACTTGTCCAGAAGGTGAGAAACAATTCTTGACGTATAATCCACCACGGGAACTACCTTGGAATAATCCATCCTCATAGGGCCAATTACGGCAAGCCCGCCCATGGGGCATTTGTCCCGATAATAGGGAGAAGCCACCGCACTAAGATTGCGCGGAGCCCCTAATCCTGTTTCTGCTCCTATTAACACCTGAACACCATGGCTACCTAAGCAGCGTTCTATAATTTTCAAAAATATATTTTTCTCTTCAAAGGCCGCCAGCAACTCTTTCAGGCGCTCTACGTCTTTAAATTCCGGTACGTCTAAAAGCCTGGAAATCCCTTCTACAATGGGTTCAGATGGCCCTTCGCCTTCTTCAAGTTCCTCAAACAACGTATCTAAAAACTTTCTTTCAGCTTCTATTTCTCTTAAAAGTTCATCACGGGCTTCTTCTAACGTCAGCCTAGGTAGCTTTTGATTAAGGTATTGCGCCAGGCGCTCAAGGGCTTCAGGAGACACACTGGCCGGGATCTTTAAAAGACGATTTACAACGATACCGGCCTCGGTGACGGCTACCACCAGCACGAGTCCTCGCCCTAAAGGAACAAAATCAAGCTTAAGTAGCCTTTCACTGCCTATTTTGGGAGCAGAAACCACCGAAGGGAACCCGGTCATGTGGCTTAGAAGACGCGAGGTAATACGTAAAAGCTCTGAAAGGTCTTCTATTTCTTCACTTTCAAAGGCCCTTTCAATGGTTTCACGGGCCTTTTCCGAAAGGGGCTCAGCTTCAAGTAAGTTTTCTACATAATATCTGAAACCTTCTTCGGTGGGCACTCGCCCTGCAGAGACGTGTGGTTGAGAGAGAAGGCCAAGTTCTTCAAGGTCAGCCATGATATTGCGTACCGTGGCCGGAGAAAGCGGCGGCTTAAGGCGCTTGGCCACCGTACGCGAGCCCACAGGCTCAGCGTGGCGAATATAATCCTCCACCACAATGGTTAAAACTTTTTTATAGCGATCAGAAAGCTCCAAGACCTCAAACATCTTTATTCCTTATGCTTAATCTCTAGTTAACTTAGTCCTATCCACTAAATCGTGTCAAGAAACACTACTTTTAGACGAAACAGCAAAGCAGCGTCTCAGAATTATTATACCTGCTACAAAAGAAAGAATAAGAACAATCAAAAGGGCTGTCTCAAGCATATAGTGCTTGAACATGGTCTCTGAAACTACACAGCCCTCTGGGGGATGAGCTATTTCTACTGATAAAACCAAAATTCGCCTCACCGAAGCAATTATGCCTATCATTAAAAAGGGTTCAATGGCCAATTTAATAGAGCCTTTGAGTGTTATCTTGATGGTGTGAAGTATCTCCAGCAACATTAAAGCCAAAAGCGACCTATCAAGTACAAAAAAGACGAAATAAATTATTTCGTCTTTTTTTAAATAGTGAACCCAAGAAGTAAAAACCTCCAAAAAGATAAAAGAGATAGCTAAAACCAAAGCCAACATTAACAAGAGGTAGAAGAAAACTTCTATTCTGTCATAAAGCTCTATGATAAAGGATTTTTTCTTGATTTTCATGGTTTATCAGCCAGCAATTAAATTAAAGACATCAAAATGAAATTACGGACTAAAGAGAAGATTTCTCTAGAATCATCTTAAAGTTAAGTCCTGCTGGGGCATTTACAAGCCTCACCACCGGACCTTCGGGATAAAAGTCAATCAAATTTATACTGGCGTAGTCTATTTGCAGGCGGAAAAAGTTATCAAGAGAAGAACCCAATGCGTGAAGCACAAGCACTCTGATCAACCCTCCGTGAATGAAGAAAACTACATTTTCGCCGGGAAACTTTTGAACGGCTTCTTCAATGACTTTCAGGCCCCGATTTAGTAATTCGCCGAGGGTTTCTCCCCCTGGTGGCCTAAACCTTGAAGGCGCTTTTAAACGTTCCCTAAAAGCGGGCATTTCTAAAAGTTCACTATAAGATTTCCCGGACCAGGAGCCGAAATCTATCTCTCTAAGTTCCTTCTTAATAAATAAAGGAACATCTTTTCGTTCTTTTAAGAGTTCACCAGGGAGCTTGGCCCGGCTGAGATCGCTGGTGTAAACCGCTGCCAGAGAAATGCCAGCAAAAAGCTCGGTCAGAAGCTCACTCTGCCTTAACCCTTCTTTTGATAAAGGGACATCCTTTTGGCTATAAAGAACCCCCTTGGGGCCATCAACCTGGCCGTGCCTTACCAGAAAAAGACGCGTTGGCTTCATGAAAGGGCCTCTCCCAGAAAGCTTAAGGCCTCTTTGGGTTTTATGCGGGCTTTGACTGCGTCTAAAAGTTCTTTAAAAGTTTTATCTCCAACGGGATGTTTATAAAGTCTCGCCAGCACCCCTCTAACATATTCTTCATGCTGCGGAGGAATGGCAAAATCGGGAGCCTCTCGATTGGCCAGAATTGTTTCGGGAATAACTAAATCTTCGGGCTTGGCTTTTTCTTTTTCCAGGTAAAAAAGAAGCAAATCAATAAAATTGCCGTAAACGCCAGCAATGTCTATCTCTTCAAGGACCTGCATAAAAACCATGGTAAGGGAAAAAAACTCCGGTGGGACTACGGCTTCCCCGGCTTCACGACAGAGTTTAAGAGAAAAAAACGTACGACAGGCAAGAGGCCTTACTTCGTAAAGGCGACAGAGATTCTTTTCATCAAGAAAAGGACAGGGCTCAAAAACAAAACCCTCATCAAGCGGTGGCTCTTTGCCAGCCATGTAAAAAGAAGCCATCTCGTTGGGGGTTACCTTTGGCCGCAGCCTTTCTTTGGCCTTCAAAGGTGAAAGCTCGCTGTAAAGCTTTCCTTTTTCTCCTTCTCCCAAAGAATCCAGCACAAGAATGGTTTCAATACCAGTGGCGATAACGTTTACCGTGCAACAGTCGGCACATCCCGGCCGGCAGACAAAAGGATACTTCTTGACTTCGTCCTCAAATACTTCGTAAAGGGCTTTTAAAAGGGCCTTTTTCTCAGAGATGGCTTCATCTAATTTTACTGGCATAAGCCCTATCATGACTGGGCCTCCTGGGAGGAAGTGCTTTGTGTTTGAGTGAGTTCAGCAAGCTTTTTTTCAAGCTCTCTTATCTTTCTCTGTTTGTCAAAAAGTTCTTTGCGTCTTTTGAGCCGGCCAGGAAGAGAAATTAACAACACCAAAACCATACCTGCCAGTATGGCCAAGATGATAAGCACGGCTAAAGAACTCTCAAACTGCCAGACAAGGAACTTGACCGTTACCGGGGCGGCATTTTGAATGGCAAAGACCGCTATAAAAATACCTAAAACCGCGGCTAAAATAAGATAAATTTCCATGGCTAACTCCTTTTGGGCTTCTAAAATCTGACAAATGATTCTAATATAAAAAGGTTTTCCTATGAAGGATTTAATTATCTACGAAGATAATCATTTACTGGTGGTGGAAAAGCCCGGTGGTCTTCTCGTTCAGGGGGACAGCACCGGTGATATTACCCTCTTATCCATGGCCAAGGAATATCTAAAAGAAAAATACCAGAAACCGGGAAACGTTTACCTGGGAGTAGTGCATCGGCTTGACCGTGTAACTTCAGGAGTGGTTATCTTTGCCCGCACTTCCAAAGCCGCCCAGAGGCTCGCCAAGTTTTTTCGAGAAAAGCTGGTAAAAAAACACTACTTGGCGGTGGTGCACGGTTCCCCTCCTCCTAAAGGCCTCCTTGAAGACAAGATTGCCTGGGACGAAAACAAAAGAAAAGCCTATATTTCTAGCAAAGGCAAAGAGGCAAGCCTTGTTTACCTTAAACTTCGCACCAAGAATAAAAAATCCCTTTTACTGGTGCAGCCCATAACCGGACGTAAGCATCAAATTCGGGTGCAGTTAGCCAAAAGAAAACACCCCATTGTGGGCGACGTTAAATACGGCTCCAAAGAACGAATCTATTTCGGTCGGGCCATACTGCTTCACGCCTGGCGCATTGTTCTTCCTCACCCGGTTAAAGACGAAATTTTGCGCTTTGAGGCCGGCCTTCCTTTCTACTGGCCCAAAGAATTTTATCCACCAGCTAAGATCCCTTGGCTAAAAACCGAAAGAAAGCTTTAGGCTGCCTTTAAAAGTTGCTGACGCAGGCTGAAAAGACGGTCTCGCAAAGCGGCAGCTTTTTCAAATTCCAGGTTTTTGGCCGCCTCGCGCATTTCTTTTTCCGTCTGCTTTATGAGCCTTTTAAGTTCGTCAACATCTTCTATATCAATGTCCGCCAGGGCTTCTAGGTCCACATAGTCGCTTTCGTAAAATTGAGAGAGGGCGTCTTCAAAGTCCTTTTTGATGGTCTTAGGAGTTATGCCGTGTTTTAGGTTATATTCCTCCTGAATTTTGCGGCGACGCCTGGTTTCTTCTATGGCCCGCTTCATGGAGTCCGTAACGTTATCAGCGTAAAGGATAACCGTGCCGTTTACGTTTCTGGCGGCACGGCCGGCAATCTGGATGAGCGATCTTTCTGAACGCAAAAAGCCCTCTTTGTCTGCGTCTAAAATGGCCACGAGAGAAACTTCAGGTAGATCAAGACCCTCTCGCAAAAGGTTTATACCCACCAGCACCTCAAAGACCCCGAGCCTCAGATCCCGAATAAGTTTGGCCCGCTCAAGGGTTTTTATATCCGAGTGCAGGTATTTGGCTTTAATCCCTAGATCAGACAAATAATCTGTTAATTCCTCGGCCATGCGCTTGGTAAGTGTGCAAACAAGCACCCTTTCTTTTCTGGCCAGGCGCTTTTTAATCTCGGCCACCAGGTCGTCTATTTGGTGTTTAGCTGGGCGAACCTCTATAATAGGGTCCATCAGGCCTGTAGGCCTTATGATTTGCTCAACCACGTAAGGCCCGGCCTTTTCAAGCTCGTAATCACCGGGAGTGGCTGAGACGTAAAGCACCTGGGTTATCCTTTCTTCAAATTCTTCAAAGGTAAGCGGGCGGTTATCAAGGGCCGAGGGGAGCCTGAAGCCGTATTCCACAAGCGTTTCTTTGCGGGAACGGTCACCACGATACATCCCATGGAGCTGGGGCACGGTAATGTGGCTCTCGTCAATAAAGATGAGAAAGTCATCAGGAAAATAATCAAGCAGAGTATAAGGGGGCTCTCCAGGAGCGCGGCCGTCAAGATAGCGGCTGTAGTTTTCAATACCGTGGCAAAAACCCATCTCTTCAAGCATCTCCAGGTCAAACAGAGTGCGCTTCAGGAGACGTTCAGCTTCAACCAAACGGCCCTGCCTTTTAAACCAGGCCACTCGCTCTTCAAGTTCTTTTCTTATTTCCTGAATGGCTACTTTCAGACGTTCTTCGTCAGTCACGTAGTGAGTGCCAGGGAAAATGGTAACCGCCTCCAGACGGCCCAAAACCTTACCACGAAAGGGGTCTATAACCTTAATGCTTTCAATGGTGTCACCAAAAAGTTCTACCCGGATAGCTCGCTTTTCTTCATGAGCGGGAAAGATTTCAATAATATCTCCGCGCACTCTAAAAGTGCCGCGGGTAAGCTCAAAATTTTTGCGTTCGTAGTGCATGGTAACGAGGCGCCTGATGATGCGGTCCCGCGGGAAGTCTTTATCCACCTGAAGATAAAGATGCATACGCGAGTACTCAGTTGGTGAACCCAGGCCGTAAATGCAGGAAACACTTGCCACCACGATAACATCGCGTCGAGAAAGCACAGCTGCTGTGGCTGAGTGCCTGAGCCGGTCTATGAGTTCGTTTATAGAGGCGTCTTTTTCAATGTAGGTATCCGTTGAAGGGATATAGGCCTCAGGCTGATAGTAGTCGTAATAAGAAACAAAATATTCCACCGCGTTATAGGGAAATAGCTTTTTGAATTCGTTATAAAGTTGGGCGGCCAGGGTCTTGTTAGGCGCGATAATAAGAGTTGGCCGGTTGAGGCGGGCAATAACATTGGCCATGGTAAAGGTTTTGCCTGAACCAGTAATTCCCTTAAGGACCTGGTGCTTTACACCGTGAGATAGCCAGTTTACCAGCGTATCAATGGCCTTTGGCTGGTCTCCTGTTGGCTTATGAGGGCTTTCAAGCTTAAAAGTTCCTTCTGACACACTCATGGTTTATTATTTTACGCAAAAAGATGGGGACAGGCAAAAATGAGCCGGAGAAAAAGAAAAGCTTTGCGCCAAAAAACAACAGCCGGGATTTGTGATGTTTGCGGCCGCGAAATGCCTCTTTGTTATCGTTGTCAAAAGTGTGGCTACCTGATCTGCCAGGAGTGTATGGCCGCAGGCCCCAGGAAGTTTTCCTGTAACACCGTAACCTGGGTATGCCCTAATTGCCTGAACTGGGAGACCCTTTGACAAAAACAAGAGTTCGCCTGTCCCCGGTTATAGGTAAGGTGAATTCTTTAAAGTCAACGATTGTTTCAGGAAATTTTTTCTCAAAAGCTTCTATTTCTTCCCCGGCCCTGGGGCCTTTCATAGCCAGCAGAAAGCCCTCCCGCTTAAGAAGGGGGCTTGCAAGCTCCCAGAGGAGAGGAAGCTCACTAACCGCTCGCGAAACCACACAGTTGAAATAGCCACGGGGTAAAGGGTCCTTCCTTCCCACGGTGGCCTGAATAATTCTTATGTCTTTTAAGCCGAGAACTCCGGCCGCGTAAGTGAGGAAAGAAATGGGCTTTTTGCGCGCGTCAACCAGCCAGACTTCCTGTTCGGGCCGGGCAATTTTGATAATCATGCCCGGCAGGCCCGCGCCTGTCCCCAAATCAAGAATTGGGCCCTTATCCGGCAGATGGCGCACCACACTCAGGCTATCAAGGGCGTGTTTTACCGCTATTTCTTTTGGATCTTTTATAGCCGTAAGCCCTAAAGGCTCAGAAAATTCCCGTAAAAGAGACAAAAAACTGACAATTTTCCCCGCTTGTTCCGGGGTAAGTGAAACCCCAAGCTCTTTTAGCCCTTTTTCAAGGTACTGTTGAACCTCTTCGGCAAAGGACATTTTCCTCTCACTTAACTAACAATTTTTACTACTAGCGTAACAAAGCCGTTTTTTTTGGCTATACAATATTAATCCGAGACCTATACAAAATGCCATACTTAAGAGACCGCTTCGCCCTTGCGGGCTCGCCGTGACAGAAAAACTGCTTGACAAAAGCTAGATATATTGAACTGGCTCACAAAGATAATAAGGCCCTAGGATTTAAAAAGTTCTAAAAAAATTTTTACTAAATTAAAATTTTGGACGATTTAATAATCGACATAGAACTTTTAGTTCAATAAAATAGAAGGAGCGGGGGGGGGAGGAAGGGAACGGAGGTAGAGATGGAAAAACTACATATAAGCCAGTTTGAAACCGAACTCATTGATCTCCTGCCAGATGGCCTCATGCTCCTTGACCCTCAGGGTAAGATCGTCTATGCCAACGAAGCCTTAACTAAAATACTTTATAAACCACGTAATGAAATAATAGGCAAGCGTTGCTATGAAGTCGTTCACGAGGTTAAAACTGTCCCTGCCTTTTGTATTAGAACCAGGGCCCGAGGCGAGGGCTCTGTTTGTATGCATATATTTGAACCCTCTATCCAGAGCTGGCTCTGGTGTTATGTCTATCCTATAAAAAAAGATGGCCAGTTAATTGGCTGGCTACATGTAATACGCTCAATCAAATTTAAAGAATTAGATGCTATTATTTTAGAAAAACTGGGAGAAGATATTTTCCCCTGGCCATTTTACGTGGTTGATAAAAATCATGAAGTTATTATAGCCAACAAAGAATTTAACAATTTAATAAAAAAAGATTTTTCACAAAAAAAATGTTATCAAATCCTCTTTGAAAGAAATAAACCTTGTGATTTCTGTTCTGAATTAAAATCCTCCGTAGAAATTACTCTAAAAAATCGCCGCTATCTTTTTTATCAATCAGTTCTTCCCGTATCAAGTACCGAAAGTTATAAATTACATTTCCTTATAGATATAGAGAAACAAAAGCTGGCTGAAGAGAGATTTAAACGTCTTTTTCAAGAAAGCCCAGTAGGCATTGCCATTAGTGACCTAGAAGGCCGAATTTATAGAGTGAATCAGGCCTTTAAGAAGTTGTTTCAGGTTCCAGAAAACTTTGACGTGACCAGATTAAAGGCCTATGACTTTTACGCCAATCCAGAAGACAGAAAAGAATTTATTAAAACCCTAAAACAAAGGGGAGAAGTTCAAAAGTACGAGCTTAAACAAAAAACTCTTACCAATAAAACTATCTGGGTAGAAATAACTTCCAGGCTAATAAAAGAAGGAGGCAACACTTATCTCTGGAATGTCTTTCAAGATATTACTGACTTTAAAAATGTTTACCAGTCGTTGTTAGAAAGTGAGTTTCTTTTCAGATCTCTGGCTGAAAAAGCTCCTCTTGGGGTAATTTTAATGGATGAAACGGGAAAAATTACCTACTTAAACCCGGCTGTGGAAAAAATATTCGGCTACCAGGCTGAAGAATTATACGGAAAAGACCTTCATTTAACCCTTGCTCCAGAGAAATATCATTCCCTTTATCGGGAATGCTTTGAAAGAGCCTTAAAAACCGGAAAATTCCGACTGGCGGGAAAAAGGCTAGAAGTTGAGGCCAAAAGAAAAGACGGCTCAGTTTTTCCGGTTGAAATATATTTCAATTTTTTGAAGCTTTCCGATAATATTGTTTTTTTAGGACTTATTCAGGATATTACTGAAAGAAAAAAGCTTGAAGAAGAAAGAATCAACCTGGAAAAACACCGGGCCCTTGAGATGTTGGCCGGTGGAATAGCCCATGACTTTAACAATTTTCTGGCTTCTATCATGTTAAATGTTGATCTGGCCCTTCAAGTTGCCTCTGATGAAAAACTCAAAAGCATTCTTAAACGGTGTTTAAATGTTGTTGAACAGGCCCAGCGCCTCTCACAAAGGCTTCTCATGTTCTCTAAAGGAGATATCCCGGTTCCTGAAGAGGTCTCGCTAAAAAATTTTATCACCGAACTGGTTAAATTTTTACTTCAAGGTAGCGGTATAAGAGCTGTAGTAGAAATTCCTGATGATATACCAACGGTAAAGATAGATCCGGGGCATCTTTCTCAAATCATTCAAAACCTAATTATTAACGCCAAAGAAGCCATGCCTAACGGAGGCAACCTTTTTATTCAGGCGGAACATGAGAACGGAAAAGTAATTCTGGTTGTTCGAGACACAGGCCCAGGAATACCTGAGGCCATTTTAGACCAAATTTTTGAACCGGGTTTTACTACTAAAGAAACAGGAACCGGACTTGGGCTGGCCATAGTTAAAAGCCTCGTAGAAAAAGCTCAGGGACAGCTAAAAGTAAAGTCCGCTCCAGGCATGGGAACAAGCTTTATTTTGATTTTCCCCGCCATGGAAAAAACCAAAGAAAAACCAAAAAAGCAAGAAGAAGTCAATTCTTGTGAAGTGACAACAGGAAAGATTCTGGTGATGGATGATGAAAAATATCTGCGAGATCTTCTCAAAGAAGCCCTCAGTATTAAGGGTTTTTTGGTAGAAACAGCCGAGAATGGCCAGGAAGCTCTGGCTAAATACCAAAAGGCCATGGAAGAAGGTAAGCCTTTTGATCTGGTAATCCTTGACCTTACCGTTCCTGGAGGGAAAGGCGGAGTATGGACCATAGAAAAACTCAGACAATTAGACCCTGGCGTTAAAGCTATTCTTTCTACTGGTTACACCAAAGATACCGAAAAAATTCTTGAAAAATACCCCTTTTTGGAAATACTTACCAAACCATATAACCTAAAAAAGCTTTATGAGATAATAAACAAAATATTTAAAAGCAAAATGCCATACTTAAGAGACGGCTTCTCCCTTGCGGGCTCGCCGTGACTAAATGGCCTATGGCTGATGGCTGGTGGTTCAAGAGACTGCGTCGCCTGTCCCGACTCCCTTCGGCCCTTACAGTGACAGAAGGAGAGAGGCTTCTCGCCGTGACGGGGGTATCTTGCGAGCGAGCCGCTGGCGAGCGAAGCAATCTCGCGAGGCGATTTAGTCGCCGTGGCGATCAATCTATGTTTTCTAAATTTGGCAAAATCTCGCCAAAAATAACCTTATTGCCAGCGCTTAAAAGTAATCTAAAATAACTCGGAAATAAGCATCAAAGGATTTAAAAATGATAAAACTTCCGCCGCGAGAAAAGATTTACTTTGCCGACTTACATATCCATAGCCGCTATTCTCGAGCCACCAGTAAAGAGATGACCATTCCCACTCTTGCCCGAGTGGCCAAAGAAAAGGGCCTAGAAGTAGTAGCCACCGGTGACTTTACCCATCCGGATTACCTGGCTGAGCTTGAAGAATACCTAATCCCGGCTCCAGAAGACGGCCTTTATGTGTATAAAGAAGACCCAGAAAGTCCTCGTTTTATTTTAAGCGCCGAGGTTTCTAATATTTTTTCGCAAGGGGATAAGAAAAATCGCCGTGTTCACACGGTGATTTTGGCCCCAAGCCTTGAGATAGTTCGCGAAATAAACAAAGCCCTGGCCAAGTTTGGCAATCTTTCCGCTGACGGCCGGCCGATTTTTGGTTTTCCGGTAAAAGACCTGGTAAAACTCCTTAGGCGCATTTCACCTGACATTTTGATTATACCGGCCCACATCTGGACGCCCTGGTACTCTCTTTTCGGAGCTTTCTCTGGCTTTGACTCCATTGAAGAATGTTTTGAGGAAGAAGCCGAACACATTGATGCCCTTGAAACCGGGCTCTCTTCTGACCCGGCCATGAACTGGCGTCTTTCCACCCTTGACCGCTACGCCCTGGTTTCAAACTCAGACGCCCATTCGCCAAGCAAACTGGCCCGCGAGGCCAATGCCTTTTTTAGACCCTTGGGCTATCAGGCCATGGCCCAGGCCCTCCGGAATGACAAGCTGGCCTTTACCGTTGAGTTTTATCCCGAAGAAGGGAAGTATCACTACGATGGCCATCGAAACTGTGGCGTGCTTTTCTCTCCAGAAGAGACCATGGCTCACGGTGGCAAGTGCCCTGTTTGTGGTGAGCCCCTAACTGTAGGCGTAATGCACAGGGTTGTGGAGTTAGCCGACCGCCCCAATGGTTTTAAGCCAGAAGAAAAGCCTCCGGCAGTACATCTCGTGCCCCTTCAGGAAATCGTAGCCGAAGCTCTTGGCAAGGGAGTGCAGAGCCAGATCGTGGCCAGGACTTACCGTCAACTGCTTGAACGGGCCGGAAGCGAACTTGATATCCTTCTTTATAAGGACCTTTCTGAATTAAAAAGCCTTTTTCCTGAACGGATTGTTGAAGGGATTTCCCGTGTAAGAGAGGGCCGTCTTTACATCAAACCGGGTTTTGACGGGGTTTACGGAAAGATTCGCATCTTTGAACCCGACGAAGAAGAACAAATAGCAGGTCCCCGCCAGAAAAGCCTCTTCGCTTGATTTAAGGCCTCGGGTGATTACCGTAAAGCCAGGATATCTTGAAGCGAGGAGGTGGCCCATGATCGTAACGGTAAAACACTTTGAAATGCTAAAGCGGCTTGAGCAAGGAGGCCTTGAAAAGCTTGAGGAACTTACTGCGGAAGACCTGGAAATTCTCTTACATTTAAGGCTTGCCGGTTTAATTACCGAAGAAGAGGAAAGCTTTGCCCTTACCAGAAGCGGGCTTTTAATCCTTGAGTCTCTAAGAACCGCTGAAAATGTTAACAATCTCAACTTTTCAGACCTTTACGAAAACTATCGCCTGGTAGGCTCGCGTATCATCTCTATGCTTCAGATTGCCGAGCGGGCTCAAGGGCGCACGGATTTTAACCAGGAAATAAACAAAGAACTTGAAGAAAGGGGGCTGGCCAGAGACGGACGCTTACAGCCCTGGGCTCAGGCTATACTTGAGGCCTATCGTTCGGCAACTATTGAGTTTTTCGTGACTCCGGAATTGGCCAAAAGCATTCTGGGCCTGCCTGTGGGCCCGGCTCGTAAAAACTTCCTTGAGCCTATCCCTGAAAATCACATTTTTCAGCTTGAGGCCCAACGGCTCTTGACCTTTACCCTCCCTGAAGGAGAGTACTACGCGTTTACCGGGGTGGGCAGCCAGCTCTGGGCAGCCTTAAGAACCGGACTTGTGCCTGAAGTTTCCATTAGTGTAACTACTTTGCGAGACATCATTGAAAACAAAAAAACTGAAGCTCTGGAAACACTTGGAGCCATTGACCCTCAAGGCAATCTTACCGTGCCAGGCAAACACCTTTTGATGGCGGCCAAACTCTTCTTTGAGCCCATAACCGTAAATCCCTCCATTGACCTGAGTGGCTGGAATATATCGGTTTTAAGGGCCGTTAAGGCTTCACCGGTAAAGACTCGCGAAGGCATAGAAGAATTCCTGGCCGCGCAGGATATTCGTGACCCGTTTAAAATCAAGCAAAGCCTTTATCGCCTGGAAGGATTTCGCCTGATCGCCAGCGAGCCGGATGGCTCTTACACCTTGACTCCTTATGGAGAAGAGCTTTTGGCCCTTGAAGACTTGAGCCCGGTTTACGCCCAGGCGGTTATGGCTATCACCGTTACCCGCACAGAAAATATGCCTCCAGATGACCAATGGATAAAGACCGCTGAAGAACAAGGGGTCATTGGCAATGGCTTTCCCAGCCAGAAGGGAAGACTTTTGGCCGAAATTGCCTCTAACATTGACCGCCTACCAGTAGTTACCAGGGAAGAAATGCTCGTTATGCGCGGCATCCCTCTCTGGCGAGGAGTTAGCGAAGAAGAGATTCTAAGTTTTTACCCTGAAAACAAACGCCCCCAGGTCTTACACGGATTGCGCAAACTCCTGGCCTCAGGGCTTGTTGATCTTCTTCCTGGCGGGCTTTACGTGCTAACTCCGGCTGGTGAGAAAATAAAACAGGGGCTTTCCGCCGTGCCCAACGGTGTTGACTTTCCTTTAACCCCTCACGTTTGGTATGTGCTCCTGGCCTTAAGGGAAATTGGCCGCTTCTCTCCTAAAGGGCGCAAAATAAGGGTACGCAAAGAAGATTACGACAAGCTTGAAGAAAAAGTAAAAAATTTAGCCCCAGAAATTATTGGCTCTGCTCTTGAAACCGCGCGACTTTGCCGTTACATCTCAGGGTTAGACGTCTTAGAAACCGGGGTCAACTTGCTTGAAGGCCTTGACCTCTTAAAAAATCTTAAAACCAACTGGGAAGAGATAAGGATTTACGCATGATAAAAGTCTTTCGCAAAGACCCGCGGGCGAGGCTGCCAGAGAAGGCCTCGCCTGGGGCCATTGGTTGGGATTTATTTGCCCTTGAAGACACCGAAATCCCTCCAGGTGAAGTTTCTTTTATTCGCACAGGCCTGGTTATCAAAGCGCCGTCGCCATACGGCATGTTTATCTTTCCCAGGTCTTCTCTTTTCCGCAAAAAAGGGCTGATTTTCCCCCACTCAGCCGGCATTATAGACTTTGATTATTGCGGCGAAGACGACGAGTTAAAAATTCTCGCCTTAAACTTAAAAGACGAGCCTGTTCTGGTTTCGGCTGGTGAGCGCATTGCCCAGCTCCTTTTTATGAAAGTGCTAACTGACGGAGAGTTAGAAGAGGTTTCAGAGGTTCCCTGCCCCAAATCAAGAGGGGGTTTTGGTAGCACTGGAGGATATGAAAAATGATTAGCGTGCAAGACTACTATAAACGCTTTTTAGAGGAAACGAAGCCTTTTTTTGATTCTTTGGTAGAAAAAGATAAGGCCCTTTTTCGGGATACTTTGTTTTTGAGTTTTTTAGGAGCGCGCATTTGTTACGCTTCAACGAGACCCTTAAATCTTTTTGCAGAAAAGCGCTTTCGGGAAAGAGAAGAATTTCTCTCTTTTTTGAGAAGGCTCAAGCTTTCTGGCCACGCCAGCGTCTTTGCCCACTCTCCCGTAGTGGTTAACGAAAGCTTGTCTCCTGAAAAAATGGTCCGCCTTTCTCAGGTGCTTTTTAAGGCCTGGTGGGCCCATGACGGCTCCGTGTGCTTGAATTTGCGCCACTTTGCTGAGGTCTATGAAGAAAAAGAATTTATGGAAATACTTGAGGCTTCATACGAAAAAAGCCATGCGTGGCAAGAATTTCAAGTTTTTGAAATAGCCTATCATGAAGGCAAGGCTGAAATTGTTCAAAGGACGACTTTAGGCAAGCTAATTTCTCAAACTTTTAACGAGCCAGAAGGCATAGAGGCCAGGCCTCAAGTCTTCGTGATAGACGTAGCCCCTTCAGAAACAAAGCCTTTTGGCTGGCTGGCCGTTGTAGCCGAAGGATTTAGCCGGCTTTTCTCCCATCAATTCGTGCGGCACACCTGGCTTAACTTTAACCAACGTTCGCATCGCTATACCCAAGTGGACCAGTTCGTATTTCCGCCTTCTTTTGACGATGAGGCTCGCGCTATTTACACCAGGCAGATTGAAGAGGGCCTTCACGCCTACCAGAACATCGTCAAAAGAGGAGTTAAAAAAGAAGACGCCCGTTTCATAACCCCGCAAGGGTCGTCCACTACCATTTTGGCTACCGGGCCTTACTTCGTGTGGGAAGATTTTGTAAACAAGCGTAATCATCCCAAGGCCCAGTGGGAAATTAGACGGCTGGCTGAAGGACTAGCCCTTGTCCTCAGGGAGCTTAAGGCGTAGCTCTATCACTTTGGGGTCCTTTATCCCGCGAAGGCTTCTGAGAAAGCCTCTTACAGTTTCAGTCAAGGCCCTGGCCACAAAACGGGTAAGCCCCACAGGCCTTCCGTCCACCAGTAAAATGTTATTTTCCGGTCGGGGTTTAATAGAAAGAATAAACTCGGCTATTTCCTCAGGGTCATTTGGCAAAGCCCTGTAAGGGCTTTTTTTATCGCCTACCACGGCAATGAGGCCGGGGATTCCTTCCTTGTAAAGAGGCTCTTCAGGGAGATCTTCCCTTACCACTTCAATTTTGGGAAGACTTCTTAGGCTTTTAAAGCCTTCACAAATAACGATGTCTTCCTCGGGAAAAAAGCGCTTGACAAAGTACCAGAAGCTAAAGTCATTTTTCTCCGGCACATGGAAGCGTAAAAAACCTTCATTTTGACCCCAGAAGGCGACTTTTTCAACGCCCTCGCGCCAGAAAAGGTTAGTATCCTGGCGGCCTTCTTCTAAGCGTGGCCCCGCTTCCTTAGAAGACTTAAGGGCCCCGACTTTTAGGCCTTTGGCTTTCAACAGAGCCGCTACCTGCGCGGCAAGCGTAGTCTTCCCGCTGTTGTGCCGGCCGATAAAAGATATGGCAAAAGGCATTAGAGTTCTACCGTCTCACCAGGTTTGAGCACTTTTAAGAAAACCTCCGGCGCAAATTCTGCCAGGTATTTTTTAAAGGCCTCAGGGGTACCGGTAAGCAGAGGGAAAGTGCCAAAGTGCATGGGGATTACTACTTTTGGCTTTAAAAGTTCACAGGCTTTGGCCGCCTCTCGTGGCCCCATAACATAGTGATCCCCTATAGGTAGAAAAGCCACTTCAGGCTGATATAACTCACCAATTAGCTTCATGTCGTAAAAAAGACCAGTATCTCCAGCGTGGTAAAAAGTACGGCCATTTTCCAGGCGCACTACAAAACCAGCGGCGTCTCCCCCGTAAATTATGTGGTCCCCCTCTTGGATAGAAGAGCTGTGTATGGCCTGGACCATGGTAATGGTGATACCCTTGGTGCGATATGAACCGCCTATATTCATGCCGGTTACGTTAGGAACACCCTGGGCAAGCAAATATTGTTGAATCTCGTGAATCGCGATAACTTCTGTAGCTGCTGACCTGGCTACTTCTAAAATGTTGCCGAGGTGATCCCCATGGGCGTGGGTGATGAGAATAAGGTCGTAGGGGCCACGGTCATCCTTATAGGGATTGACCGGGTTATCAAGCCAGGGGTCAATAAGGATGCGAATTCCCTCAGGACTTATTATCTTAAAGGTAGCGTGCCCTAAAAAAGTTATTTGCATGACTTGTCTCCTTATTTTTTTTAGAGACCTTTGCCAAATATTTTACTTAAGAGACTGCTTCGCCCATAAGGGCTCACAGTGACAAATAGAAAATAGGCTCGCAGTTATAACCAAAAAGAGTCATTGCGAGGCTGCTCCCGCAGCCGAAGCAATCTCAACCTATGCTTTTTGAATTTGGCAAAGTCTCTTTTAATAATTTTCTTAAGGTAAGCTTTGGCAGACGTCAATATGAAACTGAGACAGGGAGAGCCCAAAGACAAGTCTTTTATCTCTCAGGCCGCCTATGAATTTCAAAAATTTGGCCCTTATCACGAAATTATTCCCCGCTGGTTTGATGACCCCTGGATAAAAACTTACATTCTGGAAATAGAAAGGCCTGTGGGGTTCATTATGCTTGGACCCATGTTTAATTCGTTTTGGCAGCCCTATATTGATATAACGGCTATTTTTGTAGCTCCCGAGTGGCAAGGCAAGGGCCTGGGTACTTTTATGCTTAAAGCTGCCGAAAAAATTTCCCGAAAAGAAGGTTATCGTTATTTGCGGGCTCATGTTGGGTTTGAAAATAAAAAAGCCCTGGCCCTCTTTAAAAAGGCAAATTATGTTATTAAAAAGAAGATTGATAACTATTATCCTTCTGGTCTAGGAGCGTACGAACTACGCAAAGACCTGAGGAGGAAAGAGGAAGGGAATGAAACCTAAAAAGATCGTTTTAAAAAAGCCTGCTGAAAAGAAAAAGCCAGAAAATCAGCAGAAGAATTATTTTGAAACCTTAAAAGGCCAAAAAGTAGTAGTGCAAACCAGAGCTGGCACTCGCTATGAAGGTCTTTTTGAAGCCTACAAAGATGGATTTTTCTGGCTAAAAGAAGCCGTTATCATAGGCAATAAATTCAAAGTGGAAACCGATTTAGTAGCCGTAGATAGAGGTCAGACAGCCCATCTTCATCTGTTTCCTAAATCAATTGAAGAGCTCCCTGAAGAGGGAGAGGCTAGCTAAACCTTGAAGAAAGCCTTACGCTATCTCTACTAGTGTCTTTTTCTGATCTTTGCGGGGTCTATTTTGTCTTGTACGGTTATGCTAGGGGCCGAAGCCGTCGGCCTAAAACGGGAGCTATTTTAGAGCCGAGCTTGACAGCTAAGTTGCGCCCTTTATTATTAAGCTAGAGTCGGGACGTGGCTCAGCCTGGTAGAGCACTGGGTTCGGGACTCAGGGGTCGCAGGTTCAAATCCTGCCGTCCCGACCATTTTTTTAATTTTTCAACTCTTAACCATCCCCTTTAGGTCTTTTCCACAAACGCCGAAAAGTTAAATAGCAATATGATTTAAGTTTGTACTTTTTATGGCCAGCTATCTTAAAAAAGCCACGTTAGTCATGAAGATCTTAAGTTACTTGCCGAGCACTGGAAATAAAAAATATTTTTGTTCTTTAGAAAAAATTTTTGGCTATTTTGTGGAGCATAAAAAATGATTATCAAAAGAAAAGATTCTAGAGAGAATGATATAAAAAAGCTAAGAAAATTGTTAAGTTATAACATTTCTCCCAAGCAAAGATTTCTTATAGAACGGGAAATAAGAGCTATTCAAAAAGGTGAACAAGGAGAAAGAGATGCAGCTTATTATATAGACTTTCATTATGGAAAATCCAAAAATTGGATGGTTATTCATGACTTAAGAATTGAACACAGAGGCCGAGTGGCTCAGATTGATCATTTATTAATTAACAGAATTTTTGAAATTTATGTATTAGAATCCAAAAACTTCTCTTATGGGCTAAGAATAACCCCTTCTGGAGACTTTGAAGTTTATTATAAAGGCAAGTATTTTGGCATCCCTTCTCCTATTGAACAAAATAAAAGACACATAGAAGTATTATGCGAATTAATTCGAGATAATGATTTAATGCCCAAACGTTTAGGAATAAGCCTCAAACCAAAATTTTTTAATTACATTTTAATTTCTCCTAGTTCTATCATTAAACGGCCTAATAATAAGAAATTTGATACTTCACAAATTATTAAAGCCGACCAAATTAAAAAAGTAATAGAAAATAATTTAGATAATGCAAATAATCCTTTATTTATTTTAAATATTAGCTCAACAGAAACTATTTTTAACTTTGCTCAAAAATTAGTAAGATTTCATAAACCAGTCCAAATAAACTGGGCAGAAAAATTCGGCATAACAGAAAAACAAAAAATAACAGAAGAACAAAAAAGAACAAAAAATAGATATTTTTGTGCAAAATGTAGGAAATCTATTTCCGAAAAAGAAGCCAAATTTTGTTGGAATAACAAAGAACGCTTTAAAGGAAAGGCTTATTGTTTTAACTGCCAACAAACTTTTAATAAAAGATAATAATCACAAGTATGAAAATCAAAAATATTATTTAACCTTCCTAAGACTAATTTATTCGCTTCCATAGCTAAACCATCCCAAAAAATTTTACAGTCTGTCTATTTTTTAACAAAAATTTTACAAAAATTTAAATTTTCTTTCCAAAATATAGAAAAACTATACCTATTGATATCTATTTTGATAAAAACAGAAATTATCATCACCAGGAACATAAAACAGATGACAATTTTAGTCATTATGAGCGAAGCTAAGCGATCTCAAACAAGGCCTCAAGGCTATCTCAGAGATTACTTCGTAGGTCCTAACGGACCTCCTGGTGATGACCTGTTAGGGATACTCTGTCGGCCTAACAGCCTCCTCGCAGCAATAGAGAAGGATTATTCGCCGCGGCCACTAAGCTTGTCTACGATGACACTTTGTCGTCTAAAAAAAGTTGGGGATAATAAAAATGATAAATATTGAAAGTTTTTATCCTAACCTGTCAATATTTTATTTAGTTCAGAGTTTACATACTCCTGAACTGGACTTGTTTTTTAAAAGCTTTGTGATTCTCGGAAAGGGTTGGATACTTTTACCGGTTTTAGTATTGGTATTTTTTAAGTTTCGAAAACACATAGGAACTTTTTTATTGGCTATATTGTTAGAAACTTTAATAGTTATCTTGATAAAAAATGTTTTTCCTCAACCTAGGCCAGGAAGCTTACTAGACAATTTTAAACCCCTCCTCCCTCTTTATCATTGTTCCTTTCCTTCAGGAGACGTGGCCCTTGTTTTTGTAATAATTGCCTTTTTTTATCGCAAGGTTAATAAATTAGGTCAAGTAGTTTTATTAGCTTATAGTTTTTTAGTGGGTATAGAAAGGATTTATTTAGGGGTACATTTTCCTTTAGATGTTTTAGCAGGGGCTATTATTGGTATATCTAGCTTTTTTATAGCTAGGAAGATTCAATTGAAACCCATTGCTTTCCTTCCTCTCAAACTCAAACCATTTTAGTTTATTTTGCTGAACCTTGACTGGACAAGTAGAGTTTGCGTACCTATTTTCAGAAATGAAACCAAACTAAGGAGGTGGGAGGATGGCCTGGATCTATGGACCGGTAAATACCGTTGACGATATAAGAAGAATAAATTGTATCATTCGCGACGAAATGCTTGCGGTGGAAACTCCTGAGCAACTTACTGACCTTAAAAAACGTTCTGATTATCTCTGCACTCTGACTTATAGCCCTTTCTGGCAAAAAAAGTTTGGCCCCATAATTGAAAAACTCCGCGAGATAGCTCGTGAGGAAAATGTAGCTACCGTGCGGTTGGCCAATTATATAGCTCGTTATAAAGGATGGGATAAGCATTATAATCCCTGGCGGGCTGATACAGCCAAAGAAATAGAAGAAAAGCTTGATGAATTAGATGATGCTCTTATCAAAGAGATAGAAGAGGCCAAGCCCCTTGAAATCATTGAAGCCATTCAAAAAGAGTTAGATGTTCTTAGAAAAGAATTTTGCCGTTTGCGTAAGGCCATGCTTTTTGTTGACGAGCCGGAAGAACTTACCGAATTAAAAAAATACGCCGACTTTTTGGTCACGCTTACATATTCCCGGGAGTTAGAAAGACGCTTAGGTGAACACGTGGAAAAAGTCCGTGAGATTGCCCATAAAGAGAATGAACGCAGCGTAAAACTGGCTAACATTATCGCCGCGGTCAATAATTGGGATATTGTTTATGAAGTCTGGAATGAGGACGAGCTAGTTCAGGAAGAAACCATTGAGGAGTATCTCCAGCGGCTACTTGAGGAAGAACAAAAGGCAGAAACCTATGTACCCACCGAGGCCCGTTATCGGGCGGGAAAGGTTATGTGGCTTGTCTATGAAAGTCCGCACGAATATAAAGGTGGTAGGGCCTATCCGCGCTTAAGGGTAAAAAGGATTTATTTCCCTGGCGATGCCTTTGATATCAAAATGGAGGGCCCCGGTGAGTTTACCACCCGTTTTGGCCGCAAAGTCTTTGGTGTAAAGATCACTTATAAGACAAGGATTTCCCCTACGGTGATTAGGCGCAAAGGCAGAGTTATCCAGCTTCCAGAAAGAGTAGTTACTAGAACAAAAATCGTCCAACTTGATGAAGGTGCTACCAACGTGCGCCTAGTAGAAGAACGTCCAGAAAAGGCGTATCCTGTAGCTTAGACTTGACGTCTCCCGCGAGGCCTGCCAAGCTTATAACATGCTTAGGCAGGCCTCTCTTTTTGAAAAAGCTCCCGCCATAAAAATCAAGCCTGATTTTCGTGAGCGTTTAAGCCTCCTATCTCGAGATTCACGTTTTGATTTAGCAGGCTCATGTGCCAAAGATGCCTTGGGACAGGGACGTAAAAGAGGGCCTTTGGGCCGCTGGCTATATCCTGTGGTTTTGCCAAACGGCCGGCGTATGACCCTTTTTAGAACTTTACTTTCTAATCAATGTTATAGTGATTGTGCCTATTGTCCTTTACGCCAGGAAAGAGACTTCCCTCGGCTTTCGTTAAAACCTGAGGAAATAGCCGAGGCCTTTATATCCCTGTGGCGACGGAAAATCGTCCATGGTTTATTCCTGAGTTCAGCTATTTTTGCCCATCCTGACCAGGTAATGGAAAAGTTTATCGCCGTAGCACGCATCTTAAGAGAAAAAGAAGGTTTTGGCGGTTATATCCATTTAAAAGTTATTCCCGGGGCCAGTGAAGCAGCCATTGAAGCGGCAGCTAAGCTGGCTAATGCCCTATCTTTAAACATAGAAGCTTCGGCGCCCAAAAGGCTTGCCTGTCTTTCTCGGACTAAAAAGTTTGAAAAAATTTGGCAGGGTTTAAGCCAAATTAAGAAGCTAAAAGAAAACTTTTCTTTTTCTCAAACCACCCAGTTTATCGTAGGAGCTGCCGGAGAAACCGATGCGGAAATAATATGGCAAACAGAAAAACTTTACCGCCAGTTAAAGTTAAACCGTGTTTATTTTTCGGCTTATCAACCGGGGTTAGGTAGAGAAGACCTTCCAGGAGAACATCTAGCCCGTCAAAACAACTTTTTTCTACGAGAACATCGTCTATATCAAGTTGACTTTTTACTTCGTAAATACGGTTTTTCTGCTAGAGAAATTCCTTTAAAAGACGGCTTTTTACCCCTTGAAAAAGACCCAAAAGAACTCTGGGCAGAAAGTAATCCTCAATTTTTCCCGGTGGACGTAAACAGAGCTTCTTACAGAGAACTTTTAAGGGTGCCAGGCATAGGGCCTACCATTGCCAGGCGCATTTTAGAAGCCCGCAAAGAAGGACGACTGAAAGACATTAGTTCTTTCTTTCCTAATAACAAACTTTTTAGAAAAGCCTTCCCTTACATTAAGACCTAGCTTTTAAAATTATTTCAGGAAGAGCCGCCTTTATCATATCTCTTACTTTTCTGAAAGTGCTAATATCTTTTTCTTTGGCGGGATCAGGAAATGGCCAGTGAATAATATTTGCTTCGGGCAAAAAGGGGCACTCCTCCGCCGCAGAGTCACAAAGGGTTACTATCAAATCAAAATCCTTTAGTGAAAATTCAGACAAAGATTTACTTCTTAGGCCACCTGTATTTATGCCTACTTCTTCTAAAACCTTTTTAGCAAGGGGGTTAACTTTGGTGGGCCTTATTCCTGCTGAAAAGGCCTTAACTTCTTGGGCAAAAAAGTGGTTAGCCAAGGCCTCGGCCATTTGAGAGCGGCAGGCATTTTCCGTACATACAAAAAGAATACGTTTCATTTTTAAGGCTTTAAAATAATACGAATAATTTTACAACTTGTCAGACCCCAAATGCCCCTCCCGATCTCTCTCCCAATACGGTGAAGGATATAGAATTATTTTACAAAAATCGGGATCTTTATTAAAGTCAAAGCTGAGTTTTAAATTAGGCCCAGAGATCCACAGGAGGACTGATTGTATAATCCCATAGCGGTCTTAGGCAAATTTTTCCTTCAGTTATTAGAGGAAATGGGCGGCATGGCCTTAATGTTTTTCAAGGCCTTGGCTTATACTTTTCGTCCTCCATTTCGCTTAAAACTGCTTTTCAAGCAAATGGAATTCGTTGGTGTTAAATCTACTTTGGTAGTAGTGCTTACCGGGCTTTTTTCAGGAATGGTTTTGGCCCTACAGGGCTATTACGGCTTCAAAAAATTCGGAGGAGAAACTTTACTAGGAGCAACGGTAGCCCTTTCCCTTTTGCGTGAGCTAGGGCCGGTTCTCACCGGCCTTATGGTTACCGCAAGGGCTGGTTCAGCTATGGCCGCAGAAATTGGCACCATGCGTGTCACGGAACAGATCGACGCCCTGGAAGTAATGGCGATAAATCCGGTTCACTATCTGGTGGTTCCCAGAATCTGGGCGGCTATTTTGATGGTGCCTTTGCTTACCGTACTCGCCGATGTAGTGGGTATAGCAGGTGGCTATTTTGTAGGCGTTGGTTTACTTAATATAGACGCAGGTATTTATATAGCTAAAATGCGTGAACTTGTTGATTTTTCAGATATTGCTAATGGTCTTTACAAGGCCTTTATTTTTGGAGCGATTTTGGCCACAGTAGGTTGTTATAAAGGCTACAATGCCCGTGGTGGAGCTGAAGGTGTAGGTAAAGCCACTACTCAGGCCGTGGTAATTTCTTCAATCAGTATTTTAGTGGCTGATTACATTCTTACCTCTCTTTTATTCGGTTAGGGGCTCTATGATAAAAATCATCGATCTCTACAAGTCTTTTGGCAAACACCAGGTATTGCGAGGGGTAAATTTGAAAATCCCTGCCGGTAAAATGACTTTTATTATGGGAGCCAGTGGAACCGGAAAAAGCGTCCTCTTAAAACATATTATTGGACTCATTTCTCCAGATAAAGGCCAAATCTTAGTTGATGGTAAAGATATTACCAAGCTTTCTGAGCGAGAACTTATGAAAGTTCGTAAACGCTTTGGTATGCTCTTTCAGGAAGGGGCCCTCTTTGACTCCATGACTGTGGGAGAAAACGTAGCTTTTCCTTTAAAAGAACACACAAAACTTTCGGAAAAAGAGATTAGGGCAAGGGTAGAACTTAAGTTATCTCAGGTAGGATTACTGGAAGCCATCAATAAAATGCCCTCCGAGCTATCTGGCGGGATGAAAAAACGGGTGGCTCTAGCCCGTGCCCTGGCCCTTGATCCAGAGATAGTCTTGTTTGATGAACCAACTACCGGTCTTGATCCTATAATGCAAGAAAGTATTTCTTATTTAATTAAAGAAACACAGGAAAGATTAAATCTTACTTGTGTGGTTATAAGCCATGATGTTCCCATTGCTTTTGCTGTTGCTGATAAGATAGCCTTTTTATACGAAGGACAAGTAGTAGAAGAAGGGCCTCCTGAAAAAATAAAAAAATCAGAGCACCCCTTTGTCAAAAAATTTATAAGGGCCTTACCAGCCTGCTTTAAGGAGGGGCACCATGAGAAAGAATAGCGGCACAGAAATTAAAGTAGGTCTTTTTGTCTTCATTACCTTATTAGCTCTGGGTTACCTCAGCCTTCAATTAGGAGAAGAAACTTTTTTTAAACAAAAAGGTTATCCCCTTAAGGCCGTTTTTGATAATGTTTCTGGTTTGGTAAGTGGAGCACGAGTGGAAATGGCTGGGGTAGAGATTGGAAGGGTATCAAATATTTCGTTAGTTGATGGAAAAGCGCTGGTAGAAATGCGTATTAGAGAAGGCATAAAGATAACTAAAGATGCCCAAGCTGCTATTCGCACCAAAGGCGTGTTAGGAGACCGGTACGTGGAAATCAAGCAAGGGAAGGCTAAAGCCTATCTTTCTCCTGGAGAAATAATAGCTAAAACAGTAACTCCTGTAGATATAGACCAACTGCTTGCAGAAATTGGTCCAGCTTTTAGCGATATAAGAGAGATTACTTCTGGTATCAAAGAAGTTTTGCTTTCCGAAGAGGTGAGAGCCAATTTTAAACAGATGTCCATTGATGTGCGAGAAGCTGCCAAATCTTTCCGTAAAATTAATGAAATGCTAGCAAACGGTGAAGGGACCCTCGGAAAACTCATAGCAGACGATAAGCTTTATTACAAACTTGAGTCTATTGCTGACAATTTGAATCAGGTTGCAGAAAAAATTAATCACGGAAACGGAACTCTGGCCAAATTGGTTAATCAGGATGACTTATACGTTCAGCTGGAACAGACTATAGCAGATCTTAATCAAACCACTCAAACGCTTAAAAACTTAGTGCAAAAAGCTGAAGCCGGGCAAGGCACCCTTGGAAAACTTCTCACTGATGATGAACTATACAATCAACTAAACGAAGCCGTGAAGTCTTTAAATCTTGTGGCTCAAAAACTTTCTTCAGGTAAAGGCACTTTAGGGAAACTTCTCACTGATGACTCTTTATATCTAGACCTGAAAAAAACTATACGTAACGTAAACCAGGCCGCAGTGGGCCTTCAGGAACAAATGCCTATCACCATTCTTGGCACAGTAGGGGGAATGGTCCTACAATAAGATGGCCTGCAAAAAGATATTTTCTCTAGTAATATTACTAACATGTTTAGGCTCTTTGCTGGGCCCCACTGCTAGAGCAGAAAAAATTCGCCAAAATTGGTGGCCTCTTTTCTTTTATCAACGATCAAGTGATGGTTCTGCCAGCGAATTAGAAATTCTCGGGCCGTTTTTTTATTCTTATTCCACCCCGCAGGAGAAAGGGCTGGCCCTAAGACCTTTTTTGGCTGAAGAAGAAAAAGACGATCAATACGATCTCTACTTTTTGCCACCCTTTGGCCATTATCAGCGCGGGGATAATTATAGCCGTTTACGCTTTATTCCTTTTATTTCGGCTGATAATAACCATTCTGAAAAAAAACGCTTTCGCAGTTTTTTATTGTTTTTTTGGGGAGAATCCAAAGAAGGAAAAAAGTTTTCAGGATTTTTCCCCTTTTATGGCAAACTTTATGACTTTTTCGGTAAGGACGAAATTCGCTTTTATCTCTGGCCGGTTTACATTCGTTCTCGCATAGACAAAAATGTCTCTCGTACCTGGTTCTGGCCTATTTATAACCGTACCGATGGCCCTACCCTTTATCAGAGAAAATTTTGGCCTATTTACGGCCATCGCGTTAAAAAAGATATGTATGACCGTAAGTTCTGGCTGTGGCCTTTTTTCTGGAAGGAAACTTTTTTCCTGGAAAATGGGACAGGCAAAAGAGAGATGTTTTTCCCCTTCTGGATAGAAGAAAGCTCTCCTGACTACCATCGCTATACAGTTCTATGGCCTTTTTTTCGGTATTTTCACAACAAGAAAACTAATACCAAAATGTGGGATTTTCCCAGACCTTTTTTACGTTATGGCCGCGGTGATGATCCTTATTATCGCGAATACAAAATATGGCCTCTGGTGGGGTACCGGGCTAGAGAAGACAGTAAAAGGCGTTTTTTCCTCTGGCCTTTTTTTATCTTTTATGAAGATGTCCTAGGGTATTCGCCCAAAAAAATCTATTATCATGGTAGCAGGATCCTTCTTTTTAGCAGATTTGTTAAAATCACAGATAAAAAGGGACATTCTTTGTACGAGTTTGGCCGCCTCTGGCCTATTGCTGAGGCCGAACGTCGTCAGGATGGCAGTAAAGTATTTTTCTTCCCGGCCATTATTCCTTTCCATAACCGGGGGATAGACCTCACTATTGCTCCTCTTTTGCGCTTATACGAAAATATACATTTCCCTGATGGCACAGTGCGTTCAAAGGCCCTTTGGGGTTTTTATCGTCACGATACCATAGGCAAAGAAAAAATATGGGAACTAGCGTTTCTGGTGAGTTATAAACATAAACCAGATGCCTTTGAACTAAAATTTTTAAATGGCCTACTTGGCATAGGAAAAGAAAATAAAGACTGGCATTTACGCCTATTTTTTCTAAAACTTTTTTAGTATTCGTATTATGAAACAGTCAAACAGAGTCTGATAGATAGCTACTAAAAAGGCCAGGCCAAACGTAAGTCCTAAAATTAAATTTTTGCGTTTTTTTAAAACCAGCCAGAGTTCATAGAGGTCAATTTCGTCTTCTTCATAATAAGGAGGAGGATATGGTTGACATGGTGGTAGCTGCTGATGTATAGGATCTAGCTTTTCTTTTTGAGACTTGCCTTCAGAGATAAAAAATTCCAAAAGGGTTTTAGATGGGTAAAATAAAAGATAAATTGTTAAAGTCAATAGTGAGGGCAAAATTCCCGGTTAAACGGAAATCTAGGAGAATTTACGGTAAAAGGCCCTTTTTTTCTAGCCAGGCTTCAAGATGGTTTCTCACTTCTTCGGCCGAGGCGAATTGAAGAATTTCTTCACACAAACTACGGCATTCTTCGAAAGATAAAGCACATATATAATCTTTGATGGCCGGAATAGACTGGGGATTCATGCTTAGCTCATCGAAACCAAAACCTACGAGGAGGGGAAGATAAAGGAGTTCGCCAGCCATCTCACCGCACATGGCCACGTGAATGCCAGCTCGATGACCTGCTTCTAAAATATAGTGGACCATTCTAAGAATTCCTGGATGTAAAGGCTCATAAAGATGAGCTACCTGTTCATTACCTCTATCAATGGCCAGAGCGTATTGAATCAAATCGTTGGTACCGATACTAAAAAAATCTACTTCTTTGGCCAAATGATCGGCAATAAAAACAGCTGTAGGTATTTCTATCATTGCTCCACAAGGAGGAAATTCTATATCCAAGCCCTCCTGCCTTAACTCTTCAAAAACTTCTTGCAAAAACTTTTTGGCCTCTCTTAATTCTTCAATGCCAGATACCAGGGGGAACATTATCCGCACGTTTCCGTAAGCACAGGCCCGTAAAATAGCACGCAGTTGAATTCTAAATAGAGCTGGGTTTTTAAGGCATAGCCTTATGGCCCTGAGCCCAAGAGCCGGGTTTATCTCTTCTGGTAAATCCAGTTCTTCGGCAAACTTGTCACCACCAAGATCTAGGGTGCGAAAAGTAACTATATTGGGATAAAGGCTTTCTACTACCTGGCGATAATTGGCAAAAAGTTCTTCCTCATTAGGAATGGTTTTACGGGTAACGTAAAGGTATTCGGTACGAAAAAGTCCAACTCCATCAGCCCCGAAGTCAAGGGCCAGAGGAATTTCATCAAGAAGCTCAAGATTAGCTCTTACTATTACTTTTCGACCATCGCGGGTAATGGCAGGTTTTTTGGCTTGAGCTAAAAGCCTTTCTCTCGCCTCTTCGCAACGGATTCGACGCTCAAGAAATTCTTCGATTACCTCTTGAGAAGGATTAATGATAACCTCTCCACTTAAGCCATCTACAATTAATAAATCATCAGGTGAAACCTCATTCATCAAGTCACTTACCGCTACCACCGCAGGAATACCTAGGCTTCTAGCCACAATCGCTGTATGAGAAGTTCGACTACCCATTTCCGTAACAAAGGCATAAGTGGTTTCTGGCTTGAGACGAGCGGTATCAGCAGGAGAAAGATCTCGCGCGACAACTATAGCAGGTTCTTCTAAATCGAAATTTTCATTTTTGCCTTTAAGGGCCAGAATGACTCTTTCGATTAAATGTTCGAGGTCATAGACTCGCTCTTTGAGATAAAAGTCATCTATAGAAGAAAAAATTTTTTGATACTTATCAAGAACCTTGCGCAAGGCCCACTCGGCATTGGCGTAATAACGTCTTATAAATTCTTCTGTTTCTTTAATAAGGGAAGGATCTTTAAGCATTAAAATATGAGCATCAATAATGGATAAAGGCTGGGTCATCTCAGGAGGAATATGCCTTTTGACTTCTTCTAAATCTCTGACAGCCGTAGCCAGTGCCTTACGAAAGCGAACTATTTCTTTTTCTATTTGTTCAGGACGAAGGACCTTTCTAGCAATTTTAAGGCGTCCGGTAAGAAGAATAAAAGCTGGCCCAATAGCTATACCTGGAGAAACGCCTATGCCTTTAAGGCGCTTCATAGGGCGTTCGAGCGCAGAAGTGTAGTTATCTCTTTTATAGCCTTCTCGGCTTCCTCTCCCTCGGCCCATATTTCTACGGCAGACCCCTTTCGACAGACTAACGCCAGAACATCTAATATGCTGGCTGCATCAGCAGTTTGTGACCCCTTTTTTAAATAAACTCTTGCTTTAAAACGCCTAGCTATTTCGGCAATCTTAGCTGCTGGACGTGCGTGAAGACCTAACTCACTTTCTATAATAACCTTTTCTTTAAACATCAGGCAATAGTTACCCCCGAAGAATAGCTTTTTTCAGAAAACCTTTCCCGTCCAAGGCCGGGATAAATAGTAACTCCTGAACCTATCTCAAGGCCTTCAGGAACATGTGTTCGACTCCCTATCACGGTAACGTCTTCTTCGCTACCTATTAAAGTACCTTCTCCAATGGTAACTTCTGCATCACAGATTACTCTTTTAAGCCTGGCTCCCCGCTTAATTATCGTCCCGTAAAATAGAATAGAATCAGACACCTGGGCTCCCTCTTCTATGACTACTCCCGAGAATAATATCGAGCGAGTGACTTCTCCGTTAATAAATGAGCCATTATAAAACAAGCTATCACAAATGCTGGCGCTTTCTCCCAAAATAGATGGCTTATGGTCTCTTATGTCTCGATGGGCAAGATTAGTACAAATTTGCCAACGTTTTAAATCAATTTTAGGGTTTGGCCCCAGCAAATCCATATTAGTCTGCCAGAATTCCTTAACTGTTCTCGTATATCCCCAGTATCCTCTAAAAATATAGCCATACATACGATATGTCCCTAACATCTTGGGAAGGATATCACGCCCGAACTCATGAGAATCTTCCTTAGCATTGGCCAAAAGTACTTCTTTTAAAACCTCTGGCCTAAAGGCATAAATAGTAAGTGAAGCATAACGAGAAACCGGTGGGGATACCTTTTCCTGGTAATCTTTAAGAGGTCCCCCTAGAGGAGAAACTTCTTCTATTACTCCCTGTCCAAAACGAGAAGCCTCTTCTTCTTTCACAGGAGTAAAGGCCACGGTAACATCGGCTTTATTTTGCCGGTGAAAATCAAGGAGCGGACGGTAATCCATGCGATAAATATGATCACCAGAAAGAATAAGAACCACCTCAGGCGACCATCTTTTAATAAATTCCAGATTCTGATAAACAGCATCAGCTGTTCCCTTATACCAGTCTGAAGCTTCGCGCCCACGAAAGGGAGGTAAAATATAAACCCCTCGACGGCGGCCAGTCATATCCCAAGGGATACCATGGTCAAGGTGTTCCATCAAAGAGTAAGGACGATATTGGGAGAGAACCCCTACCAGTAAAATCCCTGAGCGCATAAGGTTAGTCATAGGGAAATCAATGACCCGGTAAACTCCGCCAAAAGGTAAAGAGGCCTTAGGACGATAAAAGGTTAACACTGAAAGCTCGTCCACCCGCCCCCCAGCTAAAATCATAGCCAAAACCGAGACATTTTGTTTAGTCGGCATCTTTGGTCTCCTGGGTATTTGATTTGGTATCGCTTTCTATTTCTTCTTCAACGCCTTCTATTAATTCATCAAAATCGTCACCCAGTTCGTCTCCAAATTCCGCTCCAAACTTATCCATCATTCTTTTTAGACTTTTGGGATCTTCTTCGTCAAAAGAGCCAAAAAGAGAGGGGTCAGCCATTTTTTCCAGACGGGAATCAAGAGAAAGACGTACCCGCACCCGTGAAATAAGTTTTTCCATGTTTTTGCTGCCACAATGTTTACAGAAAGGCACAAAAGAATCTCTATTAAACACGAGATGATCGCTCACTTTACCACAGTCGAGGCAGCGATATTCGTAAATAGGCATAGGTGTCCCCCAGGAGCTATTTGCGAAAGTGTTTTTCAAGTATGCGAATAAGACTCCGGGTAGTAAAGTGAGTGTGATTGTTTAGATTTCCAAAAGGTACTTCAGCACGGGCCTTCTCTCTATGGCCCCCGGCAAAACCTAGCTTACCAAATACTCGCTGGGCAAGTTTCCCGGCATCTTTACGATAACCATCACAGCGAATAATAACCACCAGACGATCGCGGTATTCTCCAGAAATGAAGACCCAGCCTATCTCGTGCACATGGTTCAAAAAATCAGCAATAACCACTAAAATATCAGGGTTTGGTACCTTACCAAGGTGTGAAAAAAGGCGCTGTTTCCTAATCTTAACTTCTTCCAGGGCCTTGCGAAAATATTTGAGTTCCGTGCGTCTGATGGTGGATGCTTCTATCTTGTGCAACAAGTGGCGGTTCATGCGTTTGAACAGGTATTGAAAACAAAGGACATCCTGAATAGTACATTCTTTTTCAAAGTTGTTGGTATCGGTTTTTATGCCGTAGATAAGAGCTGTGGCCAGCGTTACTGCTGGCTTTATCTTCAGGGTGCGCAAGTACTCGGTCATCATTGAAGAAACAGCACCATATTCAGGACGAATATCTATAAAAGGAGCATCCCAACCGTTGCTTACGGGATGGTGGTCAATCACTACATCAAAATCAAACTTCATAAACTCGGCGTTATGAGGCGGCTGGGAATCGAGTAGAATTTTTTTATTGTACTCTGAAGGTTTAATCTGTCGTAACTTGACCAGAGGAATTTTAAGAAGTTGAACCATGGCCAGATTATTTAGCCTTCTTATCTCGTTAACATGGGCAATAGTAACCTCAGATACGCGCTGGCGAATAAGGCGCTTCATGGCTAGGGCGCTGGCTATAGAGTCAGGATCCGCCCATATCAAGATAAGAACCCGGTCTTCTTTTTTGAATTGAGAAAGAAGAGTTCGAACCCTTTCCCGATTTGACTTAAATCTGGTTATTTTAGGTTCAATAATTTCTTTTTCCGGTTCTTTAACCGCTAATTTACAAGCTGGCATGCTAGACATAAAGTTTTAAACCTTCTACTTCTTCCTGAAATTCTTTAGTCCCCTCTTCTAATAAAGTCAAAATATGTTCTTCGTTTTGGGTAATCAAGGCCTCCCGCAATTCTTCCTTCCCAACTATAATGTCAAATGGACTTTTTGACCATTCATATTCATAAGGTGGGGACCTAAAAGTAAATTCAGGATTTTGAGCCGCAACCTCCTTTAACATTAAAAGGGTGGTTTTAACTGGCTGGTAAGTCTGAGGCTCTTTTATCCAAAGTCTTATACCTTGGCACAATTTGCCTGCCCATTTATCAAACCAGGGGATAAAGTGCATGATTTGTACTTTGATGCCTTCTATTTTAGAAAAAAATTCTTTAAGAGCCAAGACCTTGAGCCAGGGGGCCCCAAATACTTCAAAAGGCATTGTTGTACCGCGTCCTTCAGAAAGATTGGTCCCTTCAAGGATTACCTGCCCGGGATACACTAGAGATGTTTCAAACCGCGGCATGTTAGGCGAGGGGGAAACCCAGGGAAGACCTGTTTCTGGAAAAAACATGTCACGAGACCATCCTTCCATGGGAATAACCTCAAGTTCCAAATCTAGAGAAAATTTTTGGCAGAGATACAAAGCCAGCTCGCCTATAGTTAGACCGTGCCTCATAGGAATAGGAGCTAACCCTACAAAAGAAAAAAATTTTTCTTCAAGAATTGGCCCTTCAATTTTGCCCCCAATAGGATTAGGGCGGTCAAGAACTATTAGTTTGACACCGTTTTTAGAACAAGCTTTCATGGTAAGCAGCAATGTCCAGATATAGGTATAGACTCGCGTCCCAACATCTTGCAAGTCAACCAAAAGAATATCTATTTCAGCTAGATGCTCTGGTTCAGGAGCAAGACGCGGTCCATAAAGGCTTATAACAGGAACTCCTGTCTCAGGTTCTACGATTTCATAAGAAGCTATCATGTTGGCCTGTTTTTCACCAAAAAGGCCATGTTGTGGAGAAAAAAGTAGTTTAAGTTTTTGCGAAAACTTGGCCTTTAACGCTACCCAGGCAGGAGTTAAATTAGGAAGAATTGAGGCCTGATGGCAGAGTAAACCTAAACGTCTATCAAGTAAATCTTTTCTAGATTCTTTAAGGAGTCTTTCTAGGCCGCTCTTTACCATAAAAAAGAAGCCGCCAGCAGGCGGCTTCTTTGTCTGATTTTAGTCTATTTCTGGCGGAGGAAGATATTCAGATTCTTTCGCCGCCGCTTCTTTAATCTCGTCAACCTTCTGAAGCACAGCCTCTATCACCTCAGGGCCAAGAGACTTCTTTTCAACGATCTGATTAAAAAGCTCTCTCATGAAAGCTACGGGTAAGTCGGTAATAGCCCCACGGGAGTCAACCCGAGCAGTATCAAACTCCTGAAGAATTTTATTCTTAAGTTCTTCATTAACAGGCACTTCAATAAGCCTAAGCTCTCCACCAAACATATATTTAATGTGTTTTTCTAAATCGGTGCCTTTTATTTTAGACAACCGGTTTTCGTCCAAAAGGACCACAATGAAATATTCACCCATTTTCGTCCTCCTTTTTAAAGGTTGTTTTCTTTAAAGGTCTTCAAGGTCAACTTCAAGTTCTTTTTCCTTGTTGACGACATACTTTTCGTTGCAGAACGGATAACCAAAGTGCTTCCACCATTTGACAATTACTTTGTAAACCTCAGGACGCATGATAATGCTAGGCGGCTGAACACCTTCAGCTACCATGCCACGGAGAAAGCTTCCAGAGAGCTTTTCGCGCTTGTGGCCACAAGTTTCAGAGTAAGCCATTTCTTTACAAGTGGGGCAATAAGAAAATTCGCGCATATTCTGAGGCCTGATATCAAGCCCGTAAGGAACATCTGTTGGAGGAGCAGGAAAACCAAAGCTCGGAATACCCTTGGTCCAGAGGATCTGGGTAGCCCACTTGTCGTAGTATTCACCGACAGCCGCGTGGTCACGCCCAAACATATGGTGGGTGCAACCCATGTTCTGACGGATAATACCGTGGAGCAAGGACTCAAGCGGGTTACCATAGCGCATATCCCAAAGAACAATGGTGGGGAGATGACGCTCAGGTTTGATATAACCGCCCTTATTAACAGCCTCGTGGCCTTCAACGATAGCTTCGTCAGGATAGTCACCACGGCGCTTCACACCAATAACCGCGTTTACCAAAATACCGTGGCAGGGTTCAACGTCACCGGTAAAAGCCGCGCATTTCATCAAAAATTCGTGACCTACGTGGGGAACGTTACGGGTCTGGTGGTTGATAACTGTACGCCAGCCACGGCGATCAAATTCTTCACGGCTCTTGCGCGGCGGATACCAGAACCTATCGAAAGGAGGCCTCATCTTGGGCTCATTAATAATGGTGTATTTACCAGCCAAAACTACTGGCTGTAAGCTGCGATAAATAACCCAACCGGGATGTTTTTTGTTAAAGGGCTCTTTGACTACTTCGGGGTTGCGCTCAGGGGTACCAAAAGTTAAGTGAGCAAGTTCTTCAGGATTATCAATGCGCCAGACTTCTTCAATATCAAGAATGGCAAAAGGTTTGCCTTTGAGATTTAAAACCAGGCGGTCTCCAGCACCTACACCAAGCTTTTTAAAATCTTCTTCGCTAATGTCAAAAACTAACGGATAAGGGAAAATCCATTCATTCAAAAGACGACGCTCTTTAAGAATTCTTTCTACCTCAGCCTGCTTCATAGAACCTTCTACCGGGCTGAAAAAGCCGTAGCAGATAGACATAATCTCACGATAGACATTGCGCACAGGGACACCGGTTTCATAGTGAAGAGTGGGCTTAATGTCGTAGGAAGGGCAGCCTTTGATCATCTTTTTGGCAGCTTCTTTGTCAGTGATGACCCTTTCTACTAATCTACCTCCATGAGGCAGGGGACGTTGGATTAAAAACCTCGACATCGTACACCTCCTTAAAAATTTGTGATTCTCAACTCAAATTTGCTTTTGTGCTAGGTTAAAGCATTTATACCTAATCTTTGAAAATTGAAAAACCGAATTTTATCATTTTAATTTAAATTAGGAGCGTTTTTTATCAGCAAATATTAAATTTCTCAAAGTTCCTTGGTATTTCAGCCTTGAGCGCAAAAATGGGCTAAAACCTTTACCTCTCCTTAGATTCCCACTTATTTATTGGGACTCCGTACGCACCTAGGTTAATACGTTAATGGGTCGATGGGTTTGCGCTTGATAGCTGTGCTCTTGGCTTCTTGTCTTTTACCATCGGGGTAAAATAGATTCAGATTTCAAGACTATGGAAAGCTACCCTAGATTCCCGCTAAGCTTTAAAATAAAGCTTTGCTCTTAATTAAGCTTAGGCTATCTTTGAAACAAAATTGCCAAAATCAAGAGAAATCTTATTTATGGAGGCTGCTTTATGGCCATTATGGCAAACTCCTTGCCCACTGAAGGAAAAGGAATTCGTCTCATCCTAGGAGAGCCGGTACAAAAAGACTTTTTTTACGTTTATCATGGAAACATTATCCACTCTGAAGGTGGTGCGCAGACTCTCTACGTTATGGAACATCCCTTCTGGGGGCGTATTTTATTTCTTAATGGTACTCTTCAGTTTACCACTCGAGACGAGTTTATTTATCATGAAGCCCTGGTTCACATTCCGGTTCAGGCCCGTGAAGAAGGAAAAATCAAACGCGTTTTAATTTGTGGTGGTGGAGACTTTGGTGCTGCCCGAGAACTACTCAAATACCCGGATATTGAAGAAATTATTATCGCTGATATAGACCCCCACGTGCCAGAAATAGTAAAAGAATACTTTCCAGAGCTTATGCCTGGGGAGGATCCTCGCTTAAAACTTTTGATAACCGATGCTTATAAATTGGTAGAAGATTACGTAAAAGAAAAAAAACATTTTGACCTAGTAATAATTGACTCCACAGACCCTGATATTTCTCCTGAAGGTAAAACAATTGAACTTTCTCATTCTCTTTTCAGTCAGGAGTTCCATGAACTTTTAAAGGCACTTGCTCCTGAGGGTTTAATAGTTCAGCAGGCAGCTACTCCTTTTACCATGAAAAACGTACTTGCCTGGACCTATGAAACCTTTGTCAAGGTTTACGGCCAGGACGAGGTTTACTGTTACCGGGCCGATATCCCCTCTTTTGGCGGAGACAATGCCTATATTTTGCGGGCCCAAGGAGAGACTCCAATTGAACCAAGGCGTCCTGCTCTTGAAGATACTAAGTACTACACCCACGAGGTTCATCGCGCTTCTTTTTCTATTCCTAAATTCTGGCAGGAGGTATTGAAATAAATGTCTGTTTCAGTATTAGGAATTTTAGGTTCCCCAAGACCTTTCGGTGGTTCAAGTCAGCTTCTCCGGGCGGCTCTTCTTGGGGCTAAAGAGGCAGGAGCCCAGACCAAATTAATATCCCTTTATGATGGCGAAATAAAGCCATGCAAAGGATGTATTCAGGAAGAAGATCCAAATTGTCGCTTCCCCTGTATTTTTGAAGATTTCGGCAAAGAAGTACTTTTAGAAATAAATCAAGCTGAGGTTATTATTTTTGCCACTCCGGTTTACTGGTATGCCCCTTCAGGGGTTATGAAAAACCTGATAGATCGTATAACCTGTCTTGAAAATATGGTGGCTTACGGTGAGCCAAGCTATATGGAAGGAAAGGTCGTTGGAGCTATTACTGTGGGTGCAGACGCAGGGCTCACTATGGCCGGAGGGTATTTGCTCACGGTGTTAAACGCCATGGGAGCCATTATTGCTCCTTGGTCCCACGCCTATTCTCGTATGGCTAATAAGGCCATTTATGATGACCGGGCGGTTATGGACGCCGTTAACGTAGGGCTTCTGGCCACCGGCCTTGCCGCCAAACTAAAGGGATTAAATGGCCCTTTGAGCTACCTTGACGATAAAGAACTTCTGGAAAAGATACGTCGTCAAATTTTAGACGAAAAGGAGGCTTACGAGAAAAGCCATGGAGAGAACTAAATTTGAAAACCCGGTACTTGAGGCCATTTATACCAGAAGAAGTGTCCGAAACTACACTGAAGAACCAGTTTCCAAAGAACTCGTTTACGAAATAATAAAAGCTGGCACCTGGGCGCCCTCTGGGCTTAATAATCAGCCCTGGCGCTTTGTTATTGTCCAGGATCAAAACAAACGCCTAGAACTGGCTGAACTTACCCGTTATGGCGAAATCATAAAAAATGCTCCAGTAGTTATAGCTGTATTTGTGGATAAAAATGCTATGTACCACGAAGTAAAAGATCACCAAGCCATGGGAGCCTGTATTGAAAATATGCTTCTTGCGGCCCATGCCCTTGGGCTTGGAGCCGTGTGGCTTGGAGAAATTTTAAAAAATGCCGAAGAGGTACGCCAAAGTCTTGATCTTCCTGAGAATTTAGAATTGATGGCAGTTGTTGCCCTGGGACACCCCAAGACCAGAGACCAAAAAAGCAGTCGCAAACCACTAGAAGAAGTAATTCTTAAGGAGTACTGGTAGTTTTGAAAAAGATTTTTTTTGTAGTTGTTTTCTTGTTTTTATTAAAAGCTCAAAGCGGACAGGCCTTTTCTATTAAAAATCTTACCCTTGGCTCAGAAAACGGCTATCTCGTTTGTTCCTGGAATCTTACTAAACTCCCTGTGACCAAATTGGACGCTGCTCTTCATCATGGGATACCTGTGCGTCTGCAATTTGAGATTGTTTTAGAACGGCCAAAACGTTTCTGGTGGGACGAAAGATTACTTTATCACATCGTCCTGCGAGAGATCTATTACGATGCCGTAAAAAAAGTCTATTTAGTCCAGTTAGTGGGTTCTTCTTCTCCGCCAAAAGCCGTAAGCTCTCTTAAAGAGGCCTTACACCTTGCTGGAGATGTCAAGAATATTCCAGTCATACCGTTAAATCTTCTTAAGCCTAAACAATTTTACCGCTTAAAGATAAAAGCCATTCTTTTTCAAAAGATATCTCCCAATCTTCCTTCCCGTATCTTACGTTTCATCTTTAGAGGCGGTAAAATTGAATCTGATTGGGTAACTATTCGCTTTAAATTTTAAGAATAATGTCCTCAAAACAACAGACCCTTGATCAAGAAAGAAGAAAAAGGCGAAGAGAGCTATTAATAGCTCTTTTTGCCTTTTTACTCTTAGGTGTCCTCATAGTTTTTGAAGTTAAAATATTTCGCGAGATCCCTTCACGGGAGATAAATCTTCTTGCTTATATCCTCTTTCAAGTAAACGCTATTCTTCTTTTGTTAGTGGCCTTTTTAGTAATCAGAAATTTGCTAAAGCTTTTTTTTGATACCCCAAGGGGACGATTTGCTGAACGTTTGCGCACTCGCATTGCCGTGGCTTTTATCTTCCTGGCTCTAGTGCCTACCCTTTTTCTTTTTATGGTGTCTTTTAAGTTCATCGAAACTAGCCTTGATTTCTGGTTTAGTAGCAATCTCGACCGCAGTTTACAGGAAGCCCTATTTGAAGCCCAGTCTATTTACCAAGAAAAAGAAAAGGAACTGACTAATAAGGCCGAACTATTTATCAATGGCTATCTTTCCGAGACTAAAAGCTTGTCTTCTAAACACCTTCGCTACTGGCGAAAAAGATTAGACCTTGATACCCTCGAAATCTATTCTTCATCAGGAAAACTCATTAAAGGCTCTTATAGCCGCCCTCTCCCTAAAAACATTGGGATTTCTCCTGGTCTTTTAGAAAAAGTTATTAGTAAAAATACCCCTTCAAGTAAAATCAGTTCCCTGAAAAATAAAGTGATTTTAAGGGTTTTTATCCCTGCCACCTATCGCCAGCAAAAAATAGTCGTAGCATGTGGATTATT
This sequence comes from Thermodesulfatator indicus DSM 15286, assembly GCF_000217795.1. Taxonomy (NCBI): domain Bacteria; kingdom Pseudomonadati; phylum Thermodesulfobacteriota; class Thermodesulfobacteria; order Thermodesulfobacteriales; family Thermodesulfatatoraceae; genus Thermodesulfatator; species Thermodesulfatator indicus. The sequence continues at coordinate 1,232,916 of NC_015681.1, read as the reverse complement.
TCTAGACCCTAGCATTGAAAAGCTTATAAGCGAAGTGGGCAAAGGCATCGAAGCCTATCAACAGCTCAAGTTTTTCAAAGATCCTTTAAAATCTTCTCTTATTTTAATGCTGCTTTTGGTCACACTTCTTACCCTTTTTGTGGCCATCTGGTTTGGTATGCGCTTTGCGAAGAGGCTAACTGAACCAGTACACTCGCTAGCTGAAGCCACTCAGCAGATTGCCAGTGGCAACTTTGACGTGGAGCTGCCTGAAGAAACAGCTGATGAAGTAGGACATCTCGTCAGGGCTTTCCGCCGTATGACCAAAGAGCTAAAAGAATATCGCCAGAAAGTTGAAGAAACCACAGCCGCGTTACAGGAAATCAACATAGAGCTTAGCCGGCGTACCTGGTATCTTGAAACTCTGCTGGCCAATGTTACCGCTGGAGTGATTGCTCTTGACCACCAAGGTCGGGTTACTTTTATCAATCGCATGGCCGCCAAGCTGTTGGGGGCTTACCCAGAACGCCTCATCGGTCAGGAGATAAGAAAACTCTTACCGGAAGAATACTTTGAAATGGCTCAAGAATTGCTCTTAAAAGCTAAAAGCTCTCCCCAAAAGTTGGTTCAGCAAACAGTCAAGGTAGAATTACGCCGTAAGCCAATAACCCTTTTAGTAACCATAACTCTTCTTGAATCGGAAACAGGAGAAAACGTAGGCTACTTGTGTTTACTTGAAGATGTAACGGAAAAAGAAAGGGTACAACGGCTGGCAGCCTGGCGAGAGGTAGCCCGCCGTATTGCCCACGAAGTTAAAAATCCCTTGACACCAATTCAGCTTTCGGCCCAGCGCCTTAGAAAACGTCTGGCAGGAAAACTTCCTGAAGACGAACAAAAGATTCTTGAGCGCTGCACTTCTACCATCGAAAAACAGGTAGAAGAATTAAAACATCTCGTAAACGAGTTTTCAGCCTTTGCCCGTTTGCCGTCACTTAAGGCTGAAAAGGGTGATATCGCTCAGATAGCCCGAGAGGTTATTGATCTTTATAGAGAAGGTCATCCTCAAGTGGAATTTAGTTTAAATGTAAATGGTTCTTCTAAGGCCATATTTGATAAAGAGCAAATAAAACGGGTTTTTTTAAACCTCTTTGACAACGCTATCCGGGCTATGAATCGCCAGGGAAAAATCCAGGTAAACATTTTTGAGCAAAATGGTCGCCTGAGAATAGAAGTAGCTGATACCGGTGAAGGCGTGGCCCCAGAAATCCGTGGAAGACTTTTTGAGCCCTATTTTTCAGCCAATGGGGGTAGCGGGCTGGGGCTGGCCATCGTAAACTCTATTGTTCAAGAACATCGGGGAAAAATCTGGGCAGAAGATAATCACCCAAAAGGAGCCAAATTTATCATCGAGCTACCTAAGACCTTATGAATGAAAAAATCCTGGTTATAGATGACGAAGAGGCCATATTAGAAAGCCTGGCAGATATCTTAGAAGACGAAGGCTATCAGGTTATTACGGCTAAAAATGCAGCCGAAGGCTTACAGAAAGTCAAACAAGAGCAACCCGACCTCCTTATCCTTGACGTCTGGTTGCCAGACCAGGACGGCTTAAAGCTTCTTAAAACACTTCGTAAAGAAAGCCCTGATCTTCCCGTTATAGTGATTTCTGGCCACGGCACCGTAGAGACAGCGGTAAAGGCCATCAAGCTCGGAGCCTTCGATTTCCTGGAAAAACCTCTCTCTTATGACCGAGTAGTAGTAACCGTAGCTAACGCCCTAAAATTCAGAGCTTTAAGAGAAGAAAACATAACTCTTAAAAGGCACCTCACCGGTCCGGGAATCACCGGCCAGAGTCATGCTATTTTGGAACTCCGCGAAGCCATTGAAAGAGTAGCGCAAACAGATGCCACCGTGCTTATAACCGGAGAATCAGGCGTGGGCAAGGAAGTAGCGGCCCGCATGATCCATACCCTTTCACGCCGGGCCGAAAAACCTTTTGTAGCCGTAAACTGTGCCGCTATTCCCGAAGACCTCATTGAATCTGAACTATTTGGCCACGAAAAAGGCGCCTTCACCGGAGCAGTCTCCTCTAAAAAAGGGAAATTTGACCTGGCAGACGGGGGTACCATTTTTCTTGACGAAATCGGCGACATGAGTCTTTCGGCCCAGGCCAAAGTGTTACGAGTGCTTCAGGAAAAATGTTTTGAAAGGGTAGGTGGTACCAAAACCATCTCCGTTGACGTAAGAGTCATCGCTGCCACCAACAAAAATCTTACCGAAGAGATAAAAAAAGGCCGTTTTCGCGAAGACCTTTATTATCGTCTGAATGTAATTCCCATACACATTCCGCCTTTGCGTGAAAGGCCTGAAGATATTCCCTTATTAGTGGAAGAATTTTTAGACGAATTTGCCAGGCACTCCGGCCTCGGGCGCAAAAAAATTACTCCTGAAGCCATGGAGGCCCTAAAACGCTATCCCTGGCCAGGAAACATACGAGAATTGAGAAATTTAATTGAAAGGCTAGTAATTTTGAGCAAAAGGGACACTATATCCCTTGAGGACCTTCCCCCTGAAATCAATCAACCTCCGCAAACTTCCTTTGGTCAGGAACCCTGGTTTGAATGTAATGACTTTAAACAGGCGCGGTCTCTGTTTGAAAGGGAATTTTTGAAACGCAAGCTTGCAGAATTTAAAGGAAATATTTCCCAGACCGCCGAGGCCATAGGGCTTGAAAGAACTTATCTTCATCGTAAACTAAAGGCCCTAGGTCTTTCGGGAGAATCTTAAATGGTCTGTTCTTTCAGAAAGTGTTTAGAAAATCCAGATCTTTTTACTATTACTTACGAGCTTGTCCCTGGACGAAGCACCAGGCTCCGCCAGTTTCAGAAGATTATAAAGTTTGCTGAAGAGGCCACCAAAGACGGCCGCCTGCATGGTTTGACCATTACCGAAAACGCCGGGGGGCACCCGGCCCTGTCTCCTGCGGTTTTAGGTCGCGAAATCTTAAAACTTGGCCTGGAACCCGTTCTTCACTTCACCTGCAAGGACAAAAATCGTAACCAGATAGAAAGCACCCTTTTTGCTCGGGACAGAGAAGGCCTTCACAATCTCCTGGTTATGACGGGAGACTTCCCCCTTTACGGCTTTATGGGACGGGCTAAACCGGTGTTTGACCTTGATGCCGTACATCTCCTCCAGCTAATAACCGAAATGGAAAAGGGCATAGAGCTTCCGCCTGAGGCTCCAGGAGGTGGCGTAAAACTTCCGCCCATGCCCTTTTTTAAAGGCTGCGTGGTTACGCCCTTTAAAAAGTTTGAGGCCGAACTCATGCCCCAATACTACAAACTCCACCGAAAGATAAAGGCCGGAGCACATTTTGTAATCACCCAGGTGGGGTTTGACGCTCGCAAGTTTCACGAACTTCTGCTTTACATGCGAGAAGAAAAATTGAACGTCCCCTTGATTGGAAGCGTGTTTATTACTGATGTGCGCATGGCCCGTATTTTTCATAAAGGGATAATCCCCGGCATAGAAATCACCGCTGAATACCTGGCCCAGATAGAAGAAGAGGCTCGTCAAGAGAAGGATACTTACCGGGCCGCTTTAATCCGGGCGGCCAAACTGGTAGCTATTCTCAGGGGCATGGGCTATGACGGTGTCCACATCTCGGGAGGCAAGGTCCGTTACGAAGACATAGCCTTTCTTCTGGATAAGGCTGAAGAGTTTTATCCGCGCTGGAAGGATTTTCTCCCGGAATTTCGCAACGCCCCTGAAGGAACTTTCTACCTTTACAGTAAAGACCCTGAAACCGGACTTAACCTCCCTGAAAGATATGAAAAGCTCTCGCCGGCCCAGAAAAAACCCTTGATGTTTACCCTAAACCTGTGGGTACATGACCTCTTTTTTGAACCTGGCAAAGGTTTTTACAACTTTGCCGTAAAATACGCCCAAAAAATAGATGGATCCTCTTTTGAACCCTGGTTTACCAAATTTGAGTACGCGGTAAAAGGGCTTCTCTTTGACTGCCAGCGCTGTGGAGATTGTACTCTCGGAGAAATGGCCTATTTATGCCCCCAGAGTGGTTGTGCCAAAAATCTTCTCAATGGCCCCTGTGGCGGTAGCAAAGATGGTTACTGTGAAGTGGATTCTTCTAAAAAATGCCATTATGTAAAAGTGTATGAACGCCTTAAAGCTATTGGCAAAAGGCACCTTTTAAAAGAAGGTTTTATCCCCCCGCGGGATTGGGGGCTTTCTGGGCGTTCTTCCTGGCTGAACTTTTACCTGGGTCGAGACCATCATCGGCATCCTGTTCCTAAAAACTTTCAGGAACCTAAATAAACTTCCACTACTTTTGGGTCTTGCCTAACCTGGGAGGGGGCGCCACAGGCTATCACTTCTCCAAAGGCCAATACTGCCACCCGATCACATATCTCCCAGATAAGCTCTACGTCGTGATCAACTATAAGCATGGCAAGACCCATATCTTTCAGTTTTTTGAGGAACAAAAGCAGCTCTTTGGTTTCAGAAGAGGAAAGGCCAGCCGCAGGCTCATCAAGTAAAAGGAGTTCAGGACGAGAAGCCACCGCTCGGGCCAAAACTACCTGTCGCTGCTTTCCGTAAGGTAGTTCGTAAGCTGGCATAGAAGCAATGTCCGCCAGGCCAAGGAGTGCAAGAATTTCCTGCGCTTTTTCACGAATTTCTTTTTCTTCGCGGCGAGCTAAAGGTAAGCCTAACAGATCATGCCAGAGACGGCGTTTAAGATGGCGGGTAAAACCTAATAACACATTCTCTAAGACGGTTAACTCACGAAAGATCTGCACGTGTTGAAAAGTCCGTAAAATCCCAAGGCGGGCAATCTTTTCCGGGGGAAAGCCGGTTATTTCCCGGCCCTGGAAGAATATTTTTCCTTCGGTAGGTTTCAAAAAACCCGAGATTATGTTAATAACCGTGGTCTTACCCGCCCCGTTCGGACCGATAAGCCCAAGGACTTCGCCTTTGGCCAGGGAAAAGTTCACCCCTCTCAAAGCCATCAGACCGCGAAATTTTTTGGTAAGGTCTTTGACCTGTAAAAGCATTGGCCCGGCGGAAGCTTACCTTAGACGCTAAAAAGCTTCAAGTTTTGCTCTTGCCTGTCCCCATTTTTGGCTTTAGGCTTTTTCTATGCCCTATAAGCCTCGTGATTATTACGCTAAAAAGGCCAAGCAGGAAAAGTATCCCGCCCGTTCGGTTTATAAAATTAAAGAAGCCGACCAGAAATACCGCCTTTTGCGCCGCGGCCAAAAGGTGCTTGACCTTGGCGCTGCTCCCGGCTCCTGGAGCAAATACGCGCTTGAAAAAGTCGGTAAAAACGGCTTAGTAGTTGGGGTTGATTTGAGCCCCGTTAAGATTTCTGCGCCCAACTTTGTTTTCTTACAGCAGGATATTTTTGAATTAAATCCTGAAGAACTTTGCGAAAAAGCTAGTGTCTCTGCCTTTGACGCCGTTTTAAGTGACATGGCCCCCAAAACCACTGGTGACCGCTCAGGAGACCACTTTCGCTCTGTCCATTTGGCTAAGCGCGCCTTAGAAATTGCCGAAAAAGTTTTAAAACCAAGTGGGGTGTTTTTTGTAAAGGTCTTTGAAGGAGAAGCTTTCCCCGGGTTTGTAGATGAAGTGAAAAAGAGAATTGGCCCGGTAAAACGCTTTCGCCCCAAAAGCACCCGCTCCGAAAGCCGCGAAATATTTGTGTTGGCCAGGAAAGAAAAGTAGTAACCTTGACTTTAGTAGCTGATACTTTATTTTATCAGCCCAAAGATAGAGATTGCTTCGCTTCACTCGCAATAACGGTGTAAGTAGCTCGCAAGGATGCAGTTTTTACAGAGTATCAAGGAGATTGCTTCGCCACTTCGTGGCTCGCAATGACTGCACGTTGTCAAGGCGAGTTCCTCTTTCATTGTCACTGCGAGCGAAGCGAAGCAGTCTCTTAAACAGAACTTTTGCAAAGGTTTTATAAAGAGGAAATTATGTCAGAAAGAAAAACAGAAGGAGAAAATAATATCAATCGTCAAATGCCTCTCTATCCCCCCTATCCACCTTACTATGACGAAGACGAAATAGACCTTTACGAACTCTGGCTGACTTTAAAAAAGAGAAAACTTTATATTTTCGCAACTACCTTATTGTTTGTGTTAATAGCCCTAGCTTTTGCATTTATTTCTCCGAAAATTTATAAAAGTGAAGCTGGATTTTTATCCGAAATGACCGATTCTTCAGGATCTGTCGATTCTTCTATTCCTTTTCTTCTAAAAAAGAAAATAGATACTTTAAATTCATTACTAAAAGAAAGACGATTAGCCGAGTTGAGCCACAAATTAAAAGTTAAGGAAGACATAATAAATCAAGTTGTTAACCTTGAGGCTAACATTCCTAGAAATAACAAAAATTTAGTCTTATTGACAGTAGAAACGAAAGATCCAAATATAATTCCGGAAATAACAAATAAAATATTAGCTTATCTAAACAATACAGAGTTCATAAAAGATAAAATTGAAACCGAAAAAGAAAAACTTTTAAAAGAAATTGCTTCTATAAAGAAAAACATTGATATTTTGAAAAATCTTCAAAAGAAAGTTCTACAAAATCCCACTCAATATAAAGACGTTAATCCCTATGATATAGCCAAAACTATCGTGGAGCTTGAAAGCAATCTTATTGAAAGCCAAACCAGGTTAGCCAGGTTAAAAGGGGTAGAACTGGCCATAACACCTGTAATTCCCCAAAAACCTTATAAACCCAAAGCCAAGTTAATTTTGGCTGTAGCTTTGGTTTCAGGCCTGTTTTTGGGGATCTTTTTGGCCTTTTTTGCGGAGTGGCTGGAAAACGCTAAAAAGCGCTACGAAAAAGATAATCCTTAAAACTCCAAAAAACCTAAAGAATTTAGACGGGTAAAACCCTCATCGGTTACTACCACCATGTCTTCCAGGCGCACACCGCCCCAGTCCGGGAGATAAAGGCCGGGTTCAATCGTAACCACATGTCCGGCTTTTAATTTGCGATGGCTGCGGCAAGAAAGGGTTGGGGCTTCGTGAATGGCAAGGCCAACCCCGTGGCCTAGGGAATGCCAGAAGTGTCTTTCTAGGGCCTCTTGCCGAAAAACAGTTCTTGCCGCCTCGTCTGGTTCCTGGGCTTTGACTCCGGCTTTTAATTTTTGTTCAGCGGCCTCTTTGGCCTTTTTTACCATTTTGTAGATATATTTAAATTTACCTGTTGCCTTTTCCACAAAAAAAGTACGGGTAATATCAGAACAATAACCCTGCCACTTTACTCCCATATCAATAATTACCGGCTCTCCTGGTTTTAAAGGTTTGTCGGTAGGTTCAGCATGAGGCCGGGCGGCATTAGGCCCACTGGCTACTATCGGAGGGAAGGAAAGTCCGTCGGCCATTTTGTGGCTCATCATGATAACTTTGGCCGCCAGCTCTTTTTCTGTAACCCCCGGCCTTATTTCTTTGGCCACTTCTGAAAGGATTTCTTCGGCAATAGCCAAAGCTTTACGAATAGCCTCAATTTCTTCCTGGTCTTTTATTTCACGCATGCGCTCAATGACCGGACGAGCCTCATCTATTTTTACAGAAAACTTTTTTTCAAAGCCTCTTAAAAGGGCAACTGATACGTAGCGTGGCTCAATCAGTAAAGTCTTTATCTCTAAAAGGGGAATTAGTTTAGCTAACTCAGCGATAAGCCCCTTTCGGTAAATCCGAGGTTCAAAAAGCGGCTCACATTCCTTGGCTTCTTCCTGGTAACGCGGGTCTGTAAGGATAAAGGCCTCTTTCTTGGTGATTAAAAGGGCTCCAGAGCTTTCATTAAGGCTCACGTCTTCAGGAGAAAAGCCCGATAGATAGCGACGGTTTTCCTGACAGGTAACAAGAAGGGCTCCTTCTTTAGGTAACGACAACCTCACCCGCCTTAATCGCCTTTGTCTAACCTCCATTTACCCCTCCCAACTACTCAACCTCTCAACTACTCAACCACCCAACAACTCAACTATACAATCCCAAATCTGCCAGGCTACTTGATCTTTAGGGGCCAACGGAATCTTTTCTTCCTTGCCTGTAGAAGAAATTAGCCAGACTTCGTTGGTGTCTATTTCAAAACCTGTTTCTGGGCGGGAGATATCATTGGCTACGATTAAATCAAGCTTTTTGACTTTAAGCTTGCGCCTGGCTTCTTCCAGGAGCTTAGCGCCTTCTTCAGCAGCAAAACCGATAACTATTTGGTCAACTCGCTTAACCTGCGCTACCGCTAAAAGAATGTCTTCTGTAGGTTCAAGTTCAATAAGAGTATTTTGGGACGACTTTTTTATTTTGCCAGGGAAGATCTCTTTAGGGCGATAATCAGCTACCGCTGCGGCCATTACCAGTATGTCTGTCTCAGGGAATCTATCCATAACCGCCTCAAGCATTTCTTTAGCTGTTTCTACAGGAATAGCTTTCAGATAAGGCGGAAGGGGAACCGTTATGGGGCCATGGACTACTGTTATCTCTCCTCCTCTTAACCAGGCAGCTCTGGCCAGAGCAAGCCCCATCCTACCGGAAGAACGGTTAGAGAGATAACGCACGGCGTCTATTGGTTCTCGCGTGGGGCCTGCGGTTATCAATATTTTCTTACCCGCAAGGTCTTTAGGAGCCAGCAGATGTTCCAAATAAGCCGTAATAACTTCTTCGTCAGGGAGCCTTCCCGGACCAATATCTCCGCAAGCTAATGCCCCTTCATCGGGCGCCAATATTTCGTATCCCCAACGGCGAAGCCTAGTAATATTTTCCTGAACCGCGGGATGTTCCCACATGTTTACATTCATAGCCGGACAGATAATAACCGGGGCTTTTGAGGCCAAGATCGTGGCTACAAGGATGCTTTTGGCATCGCCTGCCGCCAGAGAGGCCAGGAAAGAAGCTGTAGCCGGCGCTACTACGATGGCCTCGGCAAAACGGGCAAGTTCTGTATGGGGGATAAAGCCTCCCTGGGGATTCAAAAAATCCTTCTGGGTGAAAACTTTTTCCTGACTTAAGGCCTCAAAAGTGAGCGGAGAAATAAAGGCCTCAGCACCCTCCGTCATCACTACGCGACAAATTGCCCCCTTTTTTTGTAGAGAGCGCAGAAGAGAGGCGGCTTTATAGGCCGCCACCCCTCCGGTTACGCCTAAAAGAATTCTTTTATTGGTTAATATCATTTTCTAAAGTTTCACTGGCCCAAATCTGAACTTCTGTAGTGAAGGGTTGTTCCGTAATCAAAATCATGCAACAGCCGTTTGGGCGTTTGAAGGTAAGAAGGATACTACGGTAAAAAATGCTTCCGGTAAGCTCCCAGCCACGGGCTTTGAGCTGATTTTTAAAAAACAATTCGAGTGATCGTCCTTTAATACGACCTTTTAAAACCAAGACACCACCAATATAGTTTTGGGTGCGAACAATCATAGATTTAGCCTGGTCCACCATTAGTCCGGTAGGCACAACAATATTGGGAAATTCTGTACCAGTATAATAAGGCTTTGGCGGAGAAGATTCTGGTGCCGTCGGGGGAGTTGTTTTTGGTTGTTCTTTACCTGGCAAAGTACAACCAGCCAAAAAAACTAATAAAATTAACACACTGATCTTTGCCCATACCCTCATAATAACCTCCTCAATTTTTTAACCATAGTTTACTTTAAATGACCTCTTTCCAAAATAGAATTTTTAAAATTTCAAATATTGAGAAAAGTGGATATTAATTGGCAGTTTCAATAGAGAGGAGCCGTCTAGGAAAGAAGAAGGGGGCTTTAACCCCCTTCTTTACTTTACTTTTACTAATCGTATTTTTCTATCCTTACAGTACACATTCTAAACTGTGGTATCTTACAGAAAGGATCTTGTGGTTGATCGTTTAATAAAATATTGCCTGGAGCCTCTGGATAGTGGAAAACCATATGCCCCTCTCCTTCTTTTATTCTATTAGACACCTTAACCGGAACTACCACTGAAGCTCGACGGTTTGTAACTCGTACTTTCTCGCCTTCTTTAAGATTGAGTTTTTCTGCATCTTTAGGATTTAGTTCTATGAAAGGAGAGGGAGCCATCTCCATTGGAACTTTACAGCGTCTGGTCATAGAAGAACCATTATAGTGATACAGGATACGATCTATATTCAATATTAGTGGATATTCTCCATCGGGCAGTTCTGCAGGCTCTTTCCATTCAACAAAGTTGAATGAAGCTTTACCCGTTGGAAAAGTTTTTTCGTGGAGAACTCTTATACCAGGGTGATTAGGTTCAGGACACGCCATTGTATTCCTCCCTCCTTTTCCAGTCGTTCGTAACTAATACCGGCAATATCTGGCCAAACCTTTTTTATCTCTTCAAACACTTCTTCAGCTAAAGGCGGTACCGATTTGTATAATTTCTCTTCCTCTATGTTTATTTTTGGATTGTTAGGATCATGCTCTGGAATAGGTAGTCCTTTCATTTTCGCGATCATCATATTGATGATGGTAATATCATCTCTAGCGTCTCCTGGAGGAGGAACAATACGACGCACCCGCTGAATTCTCCGTTCACCACTGGTAAAACAACCGTCTTTTTCAGCAAAACAGGAAGACGGGAAAACAACGTCAGCTAGCTTAGCAGTATCTGTGAGAAAAATATCTTGAACTATAAGTAGATCTAACTGTTCAACGCTTTACGAGCACGTTTAATATTCGGGAAAGTCATTAAAGGGTCTGCCCCCATAATCCAAAGGGCTTTAAAGGTTCCTTCTAACATTCCGTCAATCATGTCAGGCATAGTTAAGCCAAATTCAGACGGGATACTATCCACTTGCCAAATTTCTTTTAATCTTTCTACTGCGTTTTGGTCATTAACAAATTGGTATCCAGGGAAAAGTATGGGAAGACATCCCATATCACAAGCACCTTGAACATTACTTTGGCCACGAATAGGATTGAAACCCACTCCTTTTTTGCCAAAATTTCCGGTAAGGAGAGCTAGGTTCAGCAATGCCCAGACATTCTCTGTTCCCGTAGCGTGTTGAGTAACTCCCATGCAATAGAAAATGGCTGCTCTTTCCGCCGTAGCATAAGCCCTAGCTGCGGCTCTTATGGTTTTAGCAGATACGCCTGTAATCTTTTCCGCCCATTCAGGAGTGTATTTGCCTATGTTTTCTTTCAGTTTTTCAAAGTCTTTTGTTCTTTCTTCTATAAACTTCTCATCATATAACTTTTCTTTAATAATGACATAGGCCATAGCATTATATAAAGCTATGTCAGTACCTGGCTTCATGTTTAGCCAAAAGTTGGCATATTCAACCAATTCAATTTTTTTAGGATCAGCAACAATTAAAGTTGTGCCGTTTTCAACGGCTTCTTTAATCATTAAGGCGAGAATTGGATGATTATCACTTGGATTGGCACCAGTTAAAAAGATTACGTCGGCATCATAAATATCAGCCAAAGAGTTGGTCATTGCTCCAGAACCAAATGAGAGGACCATCCCGGTCACACTGGGAGAATGTCAGTAGCGAGCACAACAATCAATATTGTTAGTGCCTATAACTGTGCGAAAAAATTTCTGAAAAGAGTAGTTGTCTTCAATTGTACAACGAGCAGAAGCATATCCTCCTATGGCGTCAGGACCATACTTTTCCAAAATCTCTTTCATCTTAGTAGTTGCAAAATCTAAAGCTTCTTCCCATGATACTGGCTCAAGTTCCCCTCCCTTTGTGCGACGAATTAAGGGAGTCTTAAGTCTGTCTAGATGATTTATAAAATCGAAACCAAATCTACCTTTAACACAAAGTCTGCCATAATTGGGAGGAAGTTTATGATCAGCAGTTACATCGGCAATTGTATTTCCAGCAACTTTAATAGTTAACTGACAACCTACACTACAATAAGGACACGTCGTCTGGACTTCTCTCACATTAAGAATTTTTTTGGTTAGAGCTCCTGTAGGACAAACATCAACACAGTCACCACAAGCTACACAGTTCTGGTTAAAAATTATTTCTATTTTGGCTGATTCAAGATCAACAACTTTAACCTCTATAGCTTCATAGGCACAAAATTCTACACATTCCATACAATTTGTACATTTGTCGGGTCTAACAGTGATGGCTGGGTGGTCATTAATAACTTTTTGGGTTATCTGGGACATAAAAAACCTCCTCAAATAAATTTGTTTAAAGTGGGACAAATTAGCAATTGAACATCAGGAGTGGTCTATATTGAGGAGGCTCTTCTTGATATTAAGGAAACACCTTCAATGTTTTACTACCTACCCTGATATAAGGGTTTGTAGCAAAACGTAATTTTGTGGTATTTCCCTATTATCAAAACTAGCCTCGTATAAATTTTATTTTAAAGACTTTTTCTTTATCACCTCCCTAATTAATTATTTTTGATAATATCCTTTAATAATAAGAAAATATCTGGGAAAAACCAAAAGTCAATAACCTGGATTGCTTCGATATTTTTATCAAACACTCGGTTTAAATTAAAAATTAGTAATTCTTTTGCTCCTTATTTTGGGCGGCAGGAAAATTATAAATCTTCACTATTTGAATGAATACTCAAAAATCATCTTGCATGCCTTTATACGGTTCATTATTATGCGATAGAAGTAACCCTTTATAGGAGGCTAAAAATGAGTGTATGTCATGTGACTGACCAAAATTTTGAAGAAGAAGTACTAAACTCTGAAATACCGGTATTAGTGGACTTTTGGGCGGCCTGGTGTGGCCCCTGCCGAGCTATTGCCCCTGTAATTGAAGAACTAGCTGAGGAATATGCTGGGAAATTAAAGGTTTGCAAGATGAATGTTGACGAAAACCCTGTAACCCCTGGAAAGTTTGGAATAAGAGCTATTCCTACCCTTATTTTCTTTAAAGGTGGCGAGGCGGTTGACCAAATTACCGGAGCAGTGGCCAAAACCACCATTGAAAGTGTTATAAAGAAACTTGTTGACTAAACCAGATGTCTGATATTTTTGACCTGGCCATTATAGGCGGAGGGCCTGCCGGGCTCACGGCTTATCTTTATGCGGCTAGAGCCCGGCTAAATATCATTCTTGTTGAAAAAACATCTCCCGGCGGCCAGGTTCTTATAACGGATTTTGTAGAAAACTATCCTGGTTTTCCTGATGGTATATCCGGGTTTGAATTAATAGAGTCCTTTGTGACGCAAGTCAAAAAACTGGGTTTTGAACCCCTGCGTGAAGAAGTCATTCGTCTGGAAGATCTTGGTCAGAATAAAAAGCTTATTTTAGCTTCAGGGAATGAGCTTTTGGCTCAAACTGTTATTATTGCTACTGGAGCTAAACCTAATACTCTCGGGGTTCCTGGTGAAAAGAAATTAACTGGAAGAGGGGTTTCTTATTGTGCCACCTGTGATGGCCCGTTTTTTAGAGATCAGGTGGTAGCGGTGGTCGGAGGCGGTAACACAGCAGTTCAAGAAGCAATTTTCTTGACCAGGTTTGCCAGTAAAGTTTATCTTATACACCGCCGTGATCAGCTAAGAGCCCAAAAAATTTTGCAAGAAAGGGCCTTGAGCAACAAAAAAATTATTCCTATTTGGAATACTGTAGTAGAAGAAATTTTAGGAGATGACCAGGTAAAAGCCATCAAGTTGAAAAATTGTAAGACTGGAGAAGAATCAAGTCTTGAGGTTGATGGTGTTTTTATCTTCATAGGAATAACCCCTAATTCAGATTTCGTAAAAGATTTGCTTACTCTTGATGAAAAGGGTTTTATTATTACGGATAGCGAAATGCGAACCAATGTTCCCGGTATTTTTGCAGCAGGAGATGTACGGTCTAAGTCCTGTCGTCAGATTGTAACTGCATGTGGTGATGGTGCCACTGCAGCTTTCTTGGCTGAACACTTTCTTGCCGAAAAATGAAAAAATTTTTAGTGCTTGTCTTTTTATGTGTATTTTTGACTTCATGTGCTGGAACTCCTAAGGGAGGCCTTCTTTCCTGGTTTAAAAAAGACAAAGAAACTCAAATTGCCGATGAAAATTTAAATCAGCTAGTAAAAAAAGCGCTTTCTTATTATCGTCGCGGGCTATGGAAAGAAGCAGAAAAGGCCTTTAGAGACATAAAAGATCGCTATCCCGATTCTCCTTATGCCCTCTGGGCCGAATTAAAGCTGGCAGATTGCAAATTTTTTGCAGGAGATTATCTAGAAGCTATAGTCCTCTACCAGGAATTTGAAAAGCTTCATCCTACGAATGAAGCTATTCCTTACGTAATTTTTCAGATTGCTACCTGTTATTATAAATTGAAACTCCCGCCAGATAGGGACCAATCTTTTTCTAAAAAAGCTGCGGAATACTATGAGCGCTTAATTAATCGTTTCCCAGATTCTCCTTACACTCTAGAGGCTCGTAAGCGCATAAGAAAATGTCGCGAGACTCTCGGAGAGCACGAGCTTTTTGTAGCCAAGTTTTACTATCGTACCAAGCGTTATCGGGCTGCTTATTACCGCCTTTTATATCTTCTAGAAATGTATCCAGAAACAAAGGCCGCCAGTAAAGCGCGCCGTTTAACAGCTAAATATTACCCGAAGGCCTTAGAGGAAACCCGAGCTCTAGCTGAAGGTAAACTAAAAGATTTCTGGGGAAGGCCTTATCCTTGAGAAGATTTATCTCCTTTGAGTTCCTCTGGAAGAATTTCTTCAACTCCTTCAAGATCAGCTAAAAGCTCTAGTTCAGGCACTTCTTCGTCAAAGATTTCTTCGTCGGCTTTATTTAAAACTTCTTCGGCTTTTTTTGTCTCAATATGGTTTTCTTCAATAGGAGAAATGTCTTCTAGAAAGGCACCTTCCAGGTCTTCTTCGTCCAGTTCAATATCTTCGAATTCAATATCTATGTCTTCTTTTAATTCTGCTGTTTCCAGATTCAATGGTTCTATGGATTCTTCTTTAGAACTTTCTTTTTCTTCTAAAAGATCTAAATCTTCCATAGCCTCATCTTCTAATAATTCGTTAAAAATTACGTCTTCTTCGGATAACACATCTTCTTGGGTATTTAAAAAGGCATCTTCTTCAACTATTTCTTCGTGAAGGTCACTTGAGCCCTCAAGAACTTGATAAAGGCTATCCCAAAATTCATCTTTAATTTCAGGAAAAGGACCAAAAAACTCAGAAAGTTCAGTTAAGTCATTACTACATTCAGGACAGGTCTTAAAGTATTCTGCTACAATGTAACTACATTTGGGACAACGCATAAAAAATCCTCCTATTATTTGCAATTGTTTTTACAAAATTTATAATAGCCTCATGAAGAGGTTCTTATATATTATTATCGCCATTTTGGCCTTAAACTTGACAAATTGTACTGGAGTTCCTGGACGCAATCTAGCCTCAGATGCCTCTCTGGTACGAAAGGGAATTTCCACCAAGGAAGAAGTTTATCAATTGCTCGGCAAGCCTGACCAGATAGTAAAAACTGGCTCTAATATTGAAGAATGGTACTATTACGAAAAACACAAAAATGTTTGGAAAAACTTACCGCTCATAGGTTCACATATAGGCACAGAAGAAATAGAAGTTTTAAAAATAACCTTTAAAGGTGACCATGTTATTGATTGTATTTATTATGTGGTTTCGAGACCGTGAAAATGAATATTAACGAACCTGATATTTATCAAAAAGCTAGAGAACGCATGGTGCAAACCCAGATAGCCGCCCGCGGCATTAAAGACCCGCGAGTCTTGGCGGCCATGCTCAAAGTGCCTCGGCACCTCTTTGTAGAAGAAGCTCTAAAAGATCAGGCTTACGGAGATTACCCGCTACCTATTGGTGAGGGGCAAACTATTTCTCAACCTTATATCGTAGCCCTAATGACAGAGGCCCTTGAGCTTAAAGGGCCCGAAAAAGTTCTGGAAATAGGTACAGGGTCTGGTTATCAGGCAGCTATTTTGGCAGAGTTGGCTCGCTGGGTGTATTCCATTGAGCGTTACCCCAGTTTGGCTAGGCGAGCTAAAAAAATTTTAGAAAGTCTAGGTTACAATAACGTTATCATAAAAGTGGGAGACGGCACCAAGGGCTGGCCAGAGGCAGCGCCCTTTGACGCTATTATTGTTACGGCCGCCGGTCCTAAAATTCCTGAGCCATTAATAGAACAATTAAAAGACGGTGGACGCCTGGTAATGCCAGTAGGAGACGAGTGGTCTCAATACCTCATAAAAGTTACCAAAAAGGGAGACCAGCTTATCAAAGAGAACCTGGGGGCGGTCCGATTTGTAAAATTGGTAGGAGAGTATGGGTTTGAAGAATAAAAGGCGCATCGCTATCTTTGGGGCCGGTATTTGTGATGACGAAATTTATCAGCTCGCCTATGAAGTTGGCCGTCTTCTGGCTCCTAAGGCCATTGTGTATACCGGAGGGCTTGGCGGAGTTATGGAAGCCGCCAGTAAAGGAGCACTTGAAGCCGGAGGCTTAACCGTAGGCATTTTGCCAGGGAATAGAGCCCAAGACGCTAACCCTTACGTACTTGTCCCTATAATCACTTCCATGGGTGAAGCCCGAAACATGATACTGGTCAAAACAGCTGAAGTAGCTATCGCTATCTCTGGCAGCTATGGCACTTTATCAGAAATTGCGCTGGCCCTTAAAGCCTGGAAACCGGTTATAGGTCTCAAAACCTGGCCTAATATAGAAGGGGTCACTTATGTTGATACCCCTGAAGAAGCCGTAGCCCAAGCTTTTGAAGCTTTAAAAGTTACAAAAGAACAAATTTAATAGCTACGGTTCAAGACCAAATTTTTGAGGTCGAAGAACTTCAGCATCTTGTAAATAAACAATTCCAGCATAATTTGAAAAAAATCTCTTTTCTATCTCCACCGCCACCTTAAGAGCTAGCTCTTCTTTGACCAGAATAGTTATTCTTACATTGGTTAGAAAATCAGCAAAATCGTCTTCAAGTCCAAACCTAATACCTCTTTCTCCTTTGCCACACACTCTATCTACAGTATAACTATCTGTTTTTGTCCGGGATCTTAAAATATATGAGGAATTTGAGTTGTAACTAATGTTATAGAGGGCGTTTCTATTAATAACTTAAATTTTACAAACTCGATGGTAACTAAGTGGCTCAGTAAAAAATCTTTTTATTTAAAATACCGACTAAAAATTTAGAAAGTTAAAAAGGCTTTGAGTTTTTGGACATCTGCCTGTTCTTTAGTAGTTTCGTGGACGAATTGGCCTTTTTCGATAATATAAAAACGATCTGATGTTTCTAGAGCAAAATTTAAAACCTGTTCAGTGAGTAAAATCGATATGCCTTTTTCTTTTTTTAAAATATTTAAAACTTTAGCGATTTCTTCGATAATAGACGGTTGAATCCCTTCAGTGGGTTCGTCTAGTAGTATTATTTTGGGGTCTGAAACCAAAGCTCTCGCAATTGCTAATTGTTGTTGTTGTCCACCACTTAAATTTCCGCCCTTCCGGTTTAACATATCTTTTAACACAGGAAACAGTTCAAATATAAAATCAGGTATAACTTTTTTATTTGAAGCTTCTAATGCTACTTCAAGATTTTCCTGAACAGTTAAATAAGGGAAAATTTCTCGTCCTTGAGGTACATAGGCAATTTTTCTTTTTACTTTTTCAAAAGGTTCAAACATTGTAATATCTTCATTTTCTAAAAAGATCTGACCTTCTTTAGGTTTAAGAAGACCTATAACTGCCTTCATAAAAGTTGTTTTTCCCATTCCATTACGTCCTAGGATGCATACTGTTTCTTTTTTATTTAGCTCTAAAGAAACACCTTTTATTATATGACTTTCACCGTAATAAGCGTGTAAATTCTTAATTTGTAGCAACTTTGTATCCTCCTAAATAGACTTCTTGTACTTTAGGATCATTCTGTATTCTTTCTATATTTCCTTCGCATAATACTTTTCCTTGATGAAGAACAGTGACACGCTGAGCAATATTTTTAACAAATTCCATGTCATGTTCTATTACTACCATTGACCGCCCAGGTGCTATTTTTTTTAGTAAACTTACAGTTTTTTCTCTTTCTTTAGCACTCATTCCTGCTACAGGTTCATCTAACAAAACTAATTTGGGATTTTGAATTAATATCATAGCGATTTCTAGCCACTGTTTTTCTCCATGAGAAAGAAGCCCAGCTTTTAAGTGTCTTTTGTCAATTAAGCCTACAAAGTGAAGCATCTCTTCTATTTTTTCTTTATCCATAGGCGACAGTTTAAAAAACAAGGCACTAAACACTGTTTTCTTTTTAGGGTAGGAAATTGTTAAATTTTCTAAAACAGTTAAATCTTCATATATTGAGGGTGTTTGGAATTTTCTCCCTATACCTAAACGAGCAATTTCATGTTCTTTCAATTTTTTGAGATCTATTTTTTCATAGAATAGTACTTCTCCTTTTTCTGGTCTCGTTTTTCCACATATAACATCTAGCAAAGTTGATTTACCTGCACCATTTGGCCCGATTACTACTCTCAGTTCATTTATTTCTACATAAAAATTTAGACCATCTAAGGCTTTAAAACCATCAAAACTAACTGTTAAATCTTCTATATAAAGTATATGCTTAACTAGTTCGGACATACTTTGCTCCTAATGATAATTTTATTTTATTTATCAAGTTAGAAAAAGATGATTTTCTATTAAAAAGGCTCACTAAACCTTCCGGCAAAAATCTTACAACTATAATAAAAAGAATACCGAGAAAATAGAGCCATATCTCTGGAAAGTTTTCACTAAGAAAAGTTTTAGCTGTATTTACAAGTAAAGCTCCTATAGCAGCACCAAGTAATGAAGTGCGACCTCCAATTGCCGCCCAAATTACCATTTCTATGGAAGGAACAACACCAAAAATAGAAGGAGAAATCAGACCTTCCTGTAAAACAAATAAAGCTCCAGCTATTCCCGCATAGACAGCTGATATGGCAAAAATTAACATTTTGAAATTATCAGGATTATAACCAGAGAATCGAATTCTATCTTCTTTATCTCTAATTGCTACTAAAATTTTACCAAACTGACTTTTTACCAACCACGAGCCAAACAAAAAAAGTAAAAAAAGAACAAAAACAGTAATATAATAAATAAGATGTTGGGTTGTTTTGGAAAATAACTGATAACCAAAAATAGTGGAAAAATCAGTTATACCATTAGTTCCTCCAGTATATCCCTGTTGGCCTACAAACAAAATAAAGAAGACCAAAGTTAATGCTTGAGAAATAAGCGAAAAATAAACACCAGAAATTCTTCGTCTAAACGTTACAAATCCTACAATAAGAGCTAATAGCAAAGGTACAATGATAACCATTAAAAAGGCAAAAGGAGCACTTTTAAATGGTTTCCAAAACCATGGCAAGGATGTAAGTCCATTCCAAAACATAAAATCTGGTAAATCAGGCCCTGAAGCTTCAAGTTTCAAATACATGGCCATCGCATAAGCTCCAAGGCCAAAAAATATACCCTGCCCTAAACTCAAAATACCTGTATAACCCCAGGCTAGAGCTATACCCATAGCTACTATAGCAAAAGATAAAAATTTACCTAAAAGGTTAAGACGAAAATCTGAGAGTACAAAAGGAAAGAAAAACAATAAACTACCAAAGAAAAGAATATAAAAAACTAAAGATTTCAAATCCTTATTTACAAGACTTTTCCCCATTTTAGCTCCTCACTCTTATAATAAATAGTCCTTTAGGCCTTATTTGCAACAAAACAATAATAGCAATTAGTGTTATAGCTTTAGCCATACTAGAACTAGAGAAAAATTCACCAATAGATTGTATTTCGGCAATAGTAAAAGCACTTAAGATAGTTCCTATTAAACTTTGTATGCCACCCAAAATAACTACCATAAAAGAATCTACAATATAATTTTGTCCAGTAGAGGGGCCAACAGATCCTATCATGGTTAGAGCACAACCTGCAATTCCTGCTAATCCAGAACCTATAGCAAAGGCAAGTGAATCAACTCTTCTGACATTTATCCCCAAAGCAGAACTCATGTTTCTATTTTGGGTAACAGCTCTTATTTTTAGCCCCCATCTAGTCTTAAAAAGAAATAAAAAAATGCCTATTACACATAAAACAGATAGAAAAAAAATAAATAAACGATTATAGGGAAGGGAAAAATCAGTAGAGATATTTAGAGAGCCAATTAGCCAGGAGGGCATATCAACATTAACATTATTAGCCCCGAAAATATTTCTAAAAGATTGTTGCAAAATTAAACTTAAACCCCAAGTAGCCAATAATGTATCTAAGGGACGCTTATACAAATATTGTATTAAGAATCTTTCAGCTAACAAACCGATAAAAGCTGTTAGAAAAAAAGATAAAATCAAAGCAACAAAAATATAAAAATTAAATATAAATTTAAGATGATGAGCAAAAAAAAGCTGAGTCACATATGTTACATAAGCTCCTATCATCATAAATTCACCATGGGCCAGGTTAATAACCCCCATCAAGCCAAATACAATGGCAAGGCCTAAAGCCATTAATAACAAAATAGAAAACAAACTTAACCCATTAAAAGCTTGAGTTGCAATTATACCAACATCCATAACTTTCTCCTTTTAGAGGGAGGGAATCTATTCCCTCCCTCTAAACTGAAATTACATTAGAATGATATTGTTTTTATCTTCTTCCTATTCCGGTTTTGGGATATTTGAGCCAATTACAAACTTTATTTGAAACTAAAGCTGGGAAAGGATCCGGCTTGACAGGTGTTTTAGCATCCCAAATTATATCAAATAAACCATCTGCTCTAATTTTTCCAATTCTAGGAGTTTTCCATAAGTGCTGGTTTTCTGCATCTATTTTAACGTGTCCTTCAGGAGCGTCCATTTCCAAATTGCGAGCAGCTTCGCGTACGGCATCTACATCTGTCTTTCCTGCTTTTTCTACAGCTTTGGCCCAAAGATATACTGCTATATAACCTGCTTCTATTGGATCATCTGTTACTCTATTTTCACCATATTTTTTCTTAAAGTTAGCAACAAACTTTTTGTTTATAGAATTATCTAATGTTTGAAAATAGTTCCAAGCACAAAGATGACCTTCTACTAATTCACCCCCTATACCTCTTAATTCATCTTCTGCAATACTAACGGACATTACTGGAATAACGTTAGCGGTAATTCCAACGCTTTTCAACTGCTTAAAAAAAGCAACATTGCTATCACCGTTAATGGTATTAAATATAACATCAGGCTTTTTAGCTTTTATTTTATTGATAATAGTACTAAATTCCATATGACCCAATGGAACATATTCTTCCGCTACTGTAATACCACCTTCATGCTTTAACTGAGCTTTAATTATTAAATTTGCTGTACGAGGAAATACATAATCTGATCCAAGCAAATAAAATCTCTTTCCGACATTTTTGAGTAACCAGCTTACTGCAGGCATAATTTGTTGGTTAGGAGCAGCTCCTATATAAAATATATTTCGTGAGCATTCCATACCTTCATACTGAACTGGATACCATAAAAGACCATTGTATCTTTCGAAGACTGGTAAAACAGCTTTACGACTAGCAGAAGTCCAGCAACCAAAAACTGTAGCTACCTTATCTTTTAGCAATAATTTTTTAGCCTTTTCTGCAAATGTGGGCCAATCTGAAGCTCCGTCTTCTATTACAGGGACAATTTTTTTGCCTAGTACTCCACCATTTTTGTTAATTTCTTCGATTGCCATTAGCTCGGCTTGAGCCACAGATACTTCGCTAATAGCCATAGTACCACTGAAAGAGTGTAAAATTCCCACCTTGATTACATCTTCTTTTGCCCAGACGTCATTGATCCAACTCATTTCAGAAAAAAGACTCAATCCCATTACTCCTACCCCTGTACCGATAGCCTTTTTTAAAAATTTTCTCCTACTTAAACTCTTATCACTCATAAACTCAACCTCCTTTTTTCTATTGCCATTTTTTGTTTTTTGAAGCAAAACTTGTACCAAGCTTGGAATGATGTATTTGTTTTATTGAGATTGCTTAGGCTGCTGGCGCAGCATCGCAATGACTCTCTCCCCTTGTCACTGCAATCACTTGTGGACAAAGCAATCTCTTAAGTAAAGCATTTTGCCAAGGTCCCCAAAATTACCGTGTCACTGGCAAGTGGCCAAAAGATATTAATCCGAGCGTGTTTTACACGACAAAGTATCGCCGCTGACATAATCGCTAAAGCAAAGTAACCTTCGCTGTCACTGCGAGGCCTCGTTAAAGGTCGAAGCAGTCTCAGGGATTGCTTCGCTTCGCTCGCAATGACTCAATTGTCGCCTATTTAGTGACCCCATTAATAGTCTTACGGAAGAAAGAAGGTGTTTGAAATAACAACATAAAATTGAGCGAGGAAGACCAGTAATCCAACAAAATATTTCTTTAACTATTCCGAAAAACTCAGACAAAATTGTTAAACTTTAACAAAATATTATATCTAAAACCCTACCCTTTCTACAAACTCTAAATCTAAAGAGGGAATCCTGGTTTAGTGACTTCATAGAAATTTAAGTATCTAATGTGTTTTGAACCGAGTGGTGATAATGACGGCGATCTAAAATTGAAGCTAAAGGAACAGGCGGTCGAGAGCGAAACCCCACCTATCAGCCGAGAATTAAGGTAAATTAGATGCTTTCATGCTCTCGTAGTTACAAATTCAATTTAAGGATTAATATTATACTTCTTTATTCTATATTCTAGTTGTCTTCTAGTATATCCTAATTCTTTAGCAGCTCTAGTTAAAATCCATCTATGCTTTTTTAAAGCCTTAATAATTTCTTCCTTTTCTATTTCTTCAATTTTAGTCGATAATTTTTTAGAAGGCACTTGTTTTTTTGTTGACTTTTTTTCTTGATTTGTCTCTGAAGTTTTTTGGTATATAGGTTGATATACTTTTGTATCTATATCTGAAAGATTTAATATGCCGTCTTGATCAAGAGTATAACATCTTTTTAAAAACAATTTAAGATCCTCAAAACTTTGCAAGCTATTTAAGCTGTATATATAATCTATAAGTTCTGAAGAAATCTTTTTATTTTCATAAAATAGTTCATTCAGTTCTTGAATATAGTTTTTAATATATTTCTCTAAATATGAAGATAGCTCCTTGCTCTGTTTAATAAGCTTAAAAGGCAGGTCGTCTATATCTAGAATATTATCATCATCTAGGACGAAAGCCAGTTCTAAAACATTTTCTAATTCTCTAATGTTTCCTGGCCAATTATACTTTTTTAATAAAGAAAAAGCTTTCTTTGAAATATAAATCTGTTTGTTATATCGATCACTTAGTTTAAGCATAATACTTTTTAAGATACCCTCAAACTCAGATTTTCTTTCTCTTAATGGTGGTAGCCTAATTTCTATACCACTAATTCTATAAAAAAGATCTTCTCTGAATAATTTTTTTTGGACCATAGAAATTAGATCTTGATTTGTTGCCGAAATAAACCTGACATCAATAGATATTGAGCGAACTCCTCCTATCCTTTCTATTCTTTTTTCCTGAATAGCCTGAAGTAGCTTGGGCTGTAATTCTAAGGGTAAGTCACCAATTTCATCTAAAAAAACAGTACCACCACTAGCCAGTTCTAATTTTCCTTTTTTAGTTGATGTCGCTCCAGTAAAGGCGCCTTTTTCGTAACCAAAGAGTTCAGATTCTAATAAATCTTTTGGAATAGCTGCACAATTTATAACTACAAATGGTTTATTTTTTCTATAACTTATGTCATGAATATGTTTTGCCAGCGAAGACTTTCCTGTCCCACTCTCTCCTGTTAGCAAAATATTTATATCTGTATTAGCAATTTTTTCTAGCTTAGGACAAATAGATTTTGCAAAAGCAAAAGATCCGCTATAAATAATATCTTCCATGTTTTTAATAGTATTTTTTAATTTATCCTTCTCCTTTCTAAACGATTCATATAGTTCTATATGATGTCCTAGTATAGATGCAGCTACTTCCAAAAAATCTATATGCCATCCTGTAGGCATTTCATCATTTTTTTTGTGAGATGCAGTCAGCACTCCAATAGTATCTTTGTTTTCATTGATTAGAGGAACAATGAAAAACATAAGATCTTTTAAATTTTGACGTCTGAGAAGATTTTTAAATTCCTTAATTTCTTCCAAGTTAACAATAGTTTCAGGATATCCCAATTGGGCAATTCGTCCAATTAATCCTTCGCCTAGCTTTATTTGGAGAGATTCAAACTTTTCAATATTATCACCGCTAGCATAAATCAGTTTTAAGTGCTTACTTTCCTTAAGCCATAAAGCAACATCTTCATATAACATATACTCTTTAAGAATATTTAAAGCGGTATATATATACACAAAAATAGGCTTTTCTATACTAAATGATCTGTTTAAGCCTCTAAGAGCCTCTATTTCTCTTTTTCGAATTTTTAATAAATTCTTTTGCATAAATTTTTCACTTTTATGTTAAAAATTTACATTTTTGATAATCTAGACCTTATTCCCTTTTTTAGTTCTGTCAAGAAAAATATAATGGCACACTTTTTGCTTTTTTTAAAAATAAAAACATCAGGAGGTTGTAAAATGCAATTAACACCTAGAGAGCAAGAAAAATTGCTCATTTATGTCGCTGCTAAGCTAGCATGGGAACGCAAAGAAAAGGGATTAAAGCTGAACTATCCAGAGGCTATAGCTGTAATTACCGCACATATAATGGAAGGGGCTAGAGAGGGAAAAACTATAGAAGAAATAACTAAAGAAAGTAGTCAGATTTTAACAAGAGATGATGTTATGGATGGTATCCCTGAAATGATTAAGATGATTCAGGTAGAAGCGACTTTTCCTGATGGTACAAAATTAGTAACAGTACATAAACCAATAAAATAAGGAGGGAAGTATGAAACCAGGTGAACTTTTCTTATCTGATGAAGAAATCATTTTAAACCAAGGGAAAACTATAACTAAAATAAAAGTTATCAATAATGGAGATAGACCTATACAGGTAGGATCACATTTCCATTTTTTTGAAGCAAATAAATATCTTAAATTTGATCGAAAACTGGCTTATGGAAAAAGGCTAAATATTCCTGCTGGTGGTGCTGTCAGATTTGAAGTTGGAGAAGAAAAAGAAGTTGAATTAATAGATATCTCAGGGAAAAGATATATCAGAGGTTTTAATGGTCTAGTTAATGGTTTTCTAGACGATCTTACTGTAAAAGAAAACGCATTCAACAAAGCTAAAAAATTAGGTTTTATGGAGGAATAAAATGAAAATAGACAGAAAAAAATACGCAGAACTTTATGGACCAACTGTTGGAGACAAAATTAGACTAGGTGATACAGAATTGATAATTGAAATAGAAAAAGATTTTACTACTTATGGAGAAGAAGTTGTATTCGGAGCTGGTAAAAATATTAGAGATGGCATGGGACAGACTAATACTAAAATAGATGCACCAGATTTAGTTATCACCAATGTTATCATTTTAGATTATACAGGCATTGTAAAAGCTGATATAGGAATAAAAAACGGCTATATTTGTGGCATAGGTAAAGCAGGTAATCCTGATACTATGGATAACGTTACTCCTGGATTGGAAATAGGTCCGTTCACAGAGATAATTTCCGGGGAAGGCTTAATTGCTACAGCGGGAGCAGTTGATAAGCACGTACATTTTATTTCTCCTCAAATTGTCTACGAAGCCCTTTCAAATGGAGTTACTACTTTAATAGGGGGTGGAGACGGACCTACCACTGGTACTAATGCTACCAATGCTACTCCGGGCCCTTGGAATATTCATCGTATGTTAGAGGCTATTGAAGAGTTTCCCGTCAACATTGGTCTAATTGGTAAGGGAAATTCTTCTAATCCCAAAATGCTAATAGAACAGTTAAAAGAAGGAGCAATGGGTTTTAAAATTCACGAGGATTGGGGCGCCACACCGAATGTCATAGATGTAGTTTTAGATGTGGCTGATGAATATGATGTAATGGTAGCCTTACATACCGATACTCCAAATGAAGCTGGGTATGTTGAAAATACTATCGCTAGCTTAAAAGGGAGAACAATTCATACTTATCATAGTGAAGGAGCAGGTGGTGGTCACGCCCCAGATATTTTACGAATTGCTGGCTTGCCAAATGTTTTACCCTCTTCTACAACTCCGACTTTACCAGCTACTATAAATACTGTTACAGAACATGTAGATATGTTGATAGTCTGTCATCATCTCAAGCCCGAAGTTCCAGAAGACGTAGCCTTTGCTAAGTCTAGAATAAGAGCCCAAACTATTCTTGCTGAAGATGTCTTGCATGATATGGGCGTTATAAGCATAGTTTCTTCCGATTCTCAAGCTATGGGAAGAATTGGAGAAACAGTTCTGCGTACCTGGCAAATGGCTCACTCGATGAAAGTACAAAGAGGTAAATTACCAGAAGATTCTGAAGGCAATGATAATTTTAGAGTTAAAAGATATATTGCCAAATATACTATAAATCCTGCTATTGCTTGTGGAGTATCTAAATATGTTGGTAGTATTGAGCCGGGGAAGCTAGCGGACATTGTCCTTTGGGATCCCAAGTTTTTTGGAGTAAAACCAAGCTTAGTATTAAAAAGTGGTTTTGTTGTTTGGTCACTTATGGGTGATGCCAACGCTTCTATTCCAACTTGCGAACCATATATGTATAAACCAATGTTTGGATCTTTTGGTAAGGCAAGGCAGACGTTATCACTAACTTTTGTTTCAAAATTAGCTTACGAGAATGACATCAAAAACAAATTGAAGTTGAATAGGCAATTTAAACCTGTTGAAGAATGTCGTCAAATAGGAAAGAAAAACATGATATTTAACGATTTTGTAGGAGAAGTTTATGTAGATCCTAAGACTTATGAAGTTTTCGTCAATGGTACGAAAATCGAATCAAATTTCATGAAAGAGTTGCCATTAGCCCAACGTTATTTTCTATTTTAGTTTATAAGTGGGTACAGCCTATGAAAAGGCTGTACCCACGAGTTCAAAATTAATTTTGTCCAGCTAAAAGAGTTTTTATTTCTTGACTAATTTCAAATACCTTTTTCTTAGCCTCTTCTTCATCAAAAGTAAGAATACGGCCATCACGCATAATAAATTCTCCGGCCACCATAACGTCTGTTACGTCTCCGGCCCTGGCGCTGTAAACCAATATTGAAAGAGGATCATAACAAGGGGTCAAATGAGAGGAAGATAGTTTGATGACGGCCAAGTCTGCAGGACTATCCTTAACTAAGCGGCCTAGCTCTGGCCATCCCAGGGCCTTAGCTCCCAGAGAAGTAGCCATATTGAGGGCGTCTTTAGCTGGGAGTTTGGTGGGGTCAAAAGTAAGGCCTTTCTGAATTAAGGCGGCTGATCGCATTTCTCCTATTAAATCCAGGTCATTATTACTAGCCGGGCCGTCAGTGCCGATTCCCACGCACACCCCCGCTTCAAGTAAAGCCGGCACTGGAGCTACTCCTGAGCCCAATTTAAGATTGCTTTCCGGACAATGGGCTACTTTGACCTGGCGTTTAGCCAAAAGTTCAATTTCCTCATCGGTTAGCTGGACAGCGTGAGCCACTAAGAGTCGTTCATTCAAAAGACCAAGAGAGTCTAGATGAAAAGGGGGAGTTTGGCCATAACGAGCCTTAATTAAGGCTACTTCATCTTTGGTTTCTGAAAGGTGAATATGGATAAGGGTATCATAACGCTCAGCGATGGCTGCCGCGGCTTTTAAGGTATCAGGCGAGCAGGTGTAAGCAGCGTGAGGGCAGACCATGACTTTTATTCTGGGATGTCCCGCATAATCTTTAAGCAACTTTTCGGTCAGGGCTAATCCCTTTTCCAGGGGACCATAGTTGGGAGAAGGAAAGTCAAAAAGCCCTTCTCCCAGAGTGGCTCTTATTCCCGTCTCCTCCACGGCCTTAATAACTTCCTCTTCAAAGAGATACATATCGGCAAAAAGGGTTATGCCTGAACGTAGCATCTCAGCGATAGCCAGCTTAGCTCCCCAATATACCCACTCTGGTTTAAGATGCCTTTCCACAGGAAAGATATAGTTTTCAAGCCAGGTCATGAGGGGTAGGTCATCAGCTAGGCCACGAAATATAGTCATAGAAGCATGGGTATGAGCATTTACTAAACCTGGGAAGATAATGCTATCCCCGAAATCTATTATTTCTGCCAGGGGATAACGAGAAACAATATCGTCTTTGGCACCCATATCCAGTATTTTTCCATTTTCGACAACTATAGCGCTATCTATAAGTGGGATTTCGTGACCCCCGCTAATGATATATTGGGCACAAATAATCTGCATATCAGATCTCCTTTCCTGATAATATTTTTACTCCAGCTAATATTAGCGCTAAACACAGCTCTTTTCACTGCCCTTAGCGATGCTTTTAGCAAAGACCTTTCCAAAATTCAAAAAAACATAGAGAAGATCGCCACAGCGCCACAGTCGCTTGGCGACAAAGATTACTTCGGCTGCTAACGTAACCTCGCAATGCCCCGCTTCCGGTGTCACAGCGAGCCTTTAAAGAACACTTTATTGGCGCTAAGCTAATGGTAACTAGTATATTTTCTTACTAACCTGGCTAACGGTTAAACCAGTAAAAATGGATCTTATTGGTCATATTTTACAAGAAATTTATAAAAAACTGTCTGAAAAATTTGGGCCACAGGGCTGGTGGCCAGGAGAGACCCATTTTGAAGTCTGTGTGGGGGCCATCTTGACCCAAAATACCAACTGGCAAAATGTAGAAAGAGCCATAGCTAATTTGAAAGCCCATAATCTCCTTTATCCACAGGCACTTTATGAAATTTCGCATGAAACCTTGGCTAAATTGATAAGACCAGCTGGTTATTTTCGAGTAAAGGCCAAAAGGCTAAAAAATTTTGTGCATCTCCTGGTTGAAGAATACCACGGAGAACTTGAAGCTTTATTTTCTCTAGGCCTTGAAAAGGCACGTGAAAAGCTTCTCTTAGTGAAGGGAATTGGGCCTGAGACCGCAGATTCCATGTTACTTTACGCAGGGAACCTCCCCATTTTTGTAATTGATGCCTACACTCGTAGAATTCTTCTCCGTCACGGACTGGCCCATGAAGATATGTCTTACGAAGATCTACAAAGTTTATTTATGAAAAATCTTCCTAAAGATGTAAAGCTTTTTAACGAATATCATGCTCTACTGGTGGCCTGCGGCAAAAATTTTTGCCGTCCTAAAAAACCTCTTTGCGAAGAATGTCCTTTAAAGGGAATAGCTCTTTAGAGATAAAAACAGGGAGCTCTACCTAGGGTCATGAATAATCTTTATTTAAGCGCCCTATATCTTTTACGTATTGAACTTCATCTAAATAAAGATTTTTTTTCTTAAGGTATCTCCGGGCAAATTTGATTGGGTCTCTTTTTATGGCCTGGGCGTAGTCTTCTATCTCAAGGCTCAAATACTGGCCTCCGAATTTCTGACAAAAATACTTCAAAATAGTAGTTTTACCACTTTGCCGCGGTCCCTTTAGTAAAATAATTTCTCTTCTAAAAATCCACTTTTCCAGATCTTTCTCTATTTTTCTTGGAAGGTAGTCCATAAATAATAGCCTTATTTTGGGAAAAGTTTCATAAAATAAGGCTATTAAAATTGGAGTTTAATGTCAAGAAAGGCTAATTCTTTTTTGTAGATAACAGTCGTAGCCAGGTGTAACCAAGAACTCCAGCCATAAAAGAGGCCAATATAATAGCGGCCTTGGCCTTGGCTAGGTGGTCGGCTTCTCCGTAGAAAGCAAGTTCAGCGATAAAAATTGACATGGTAAAACCGATTCCGGCCAACAGGCCTACACCAACATAATGGACCAGCTTAACTCCTGGGGGAAAAGAAACTAATTTGAGTTTCTGCCCGAGCCAGGTCATACTTACAATGCCAAGGGGTTTTCCTAAAAGTAAGCCCAAAAATACCCCAGAGGCGATGGAGTCCTGCCAGATAGCTGTTATTGCCGAAAGATCAAGTTTTACGCCGGCGTTTGCCAAGGCAAAAAGTGGTATGACAATTAAAGCCACTGGCAAATGAAGGGCATGTTCCATGCGCCAGAGAGGAGAGCGCACCTCCACAGCAACCGTATGCACAGCCTCTACTATTGTTTGCTGCGTTTCTGTCAATATTCGTGGATCTGTAGATGGTTTACATTTTCCCTTTAATAAGAGATTTAGAGTGCCTCTAAAATGCAAAGGATTTAGCTTTGGCGTTGAGGGAATAGTAAAAGCCGTGAGGACTCCAGCCACCGTAGCGTGAACCCCGGATACCAACATGGCTGCCCAAACACAAAGCCCTCCTAAAAAATAAGGCAGTACGTGACGAATACCTGCTAAGTTTAAAATGGTCAAACCAGCCAAGATTAAAGCCGCTACTCCTAAGGCCACAAAATTTATTGATTTTGTATAAAAGAGGGCAATGACTAAAACCGCTCCCAAGTCATCAACAATGGCTAGAGCAACAAGAAACGTTAAAAGGGAGGTGGGGATACGGCGGCCAAGCAAAACAATAACACTAATGGCAAAGGCAATGTCTGTGGCCATAGGAATTCCCCAGCCATCAATAGTGGGTTTCCCGTAGTTCATACTCACGTAAAACAGAGCCGGAACAATCATCCCTCCTATAGCTGCTAACACGGGTAAAAGGGCCGCTTTCAGATTAGCCAGCTCACCTACCAGTATTTCGCGCTTTATTTCCAGACCTATAAGGAAAAAGAAAAGGGTCATAAGCCCGTCATTTATCCAGTGATGCAGGGTAAGGCTAAAGCAATGATCACCAAAACATAAAGTGATAGGAGTTTTAAAGAAATGATGATAGGCTTCACTCAAAGGGGAGTTGGCGAGAATAAGAGATACCACGGTCATAATCATCAAAGAAAGGGCAGTAGCCGTTTGCGACTTGATAAAGCGTTCTATCGGAGTAAGTATTCTATCCGTCACCTTTTCCCAGGGAGCAAAAACACGGTAATCTTCTGGCAAAAAATCCCGTGGTTCCATACTTTCTCCTAAGTCAAATCTTTTTTGGCTATTAAAGACGAGAGACCTTCTTTTAAATCGGCTCCGGTAGGCATTTGATAAACCCGCAAATCAAACTCTCCAGCGGTAGAAAGAATATGGTCAAAAATATCGGCCTGGACTTTTTCATAAGGGATCCAGCGGGTATCAGCCACAAAACAATAGACCTCAAGAGGAAGGCCCTGTGGCGTAGGGGCCAGCTGCCTTACCATGAGCGTCATATCTTTCCTGATTTTGGGATGTTGCTTTAGGTATTCTTCGATGTAGATACGAAAGGTCCCTAAGTTAGTAAGCCTTCGGCCGTTAAGAGGTGAAGCCTCTATATCAATCCCTTGTTCGCGGTTATAAGCGTCAATCTCTTTTATTTTTTCTTCAAGATAATTCTTAAGAAGATGAACTTTTTTCAGCCGCTCTAGAAGCTTGTGATCAAGAAGCTTAACTGTAGCCTGGTCAACCAGTATGGCTCTTTTTATACGACGGCCTCCAGCAAGTTCCATTCCTCGCCAGTTTTTAAAGGATTCTTCTAGAAATTTGTAAGTGGGAATAACCACTATGGTTTTATCCCAGTTCTGCACTTTTACCGTGTGAAGGGCTATATCTATGACTTCGCCATCAGCACCGAATTTGGGCATTTCAATCCAGTCCCCCAGGCGGAATAAATCCTGAGAAACAATCTGGAAACTAGCCACAAAAGAAAGAAGAGTATGGCGAAAGATGAGCAAAAGCACTGCACTCAAAGCTCCTAAACCAGATAGAAAAACCCAGGGAGAACGATCAAGAAGGGTAGCCAAGCCTATAATGATTCCCGCGGCGTATACAAAGAGCTTTATTATTTGAACATACCCTTTAATAGGGTGTTCTTTGGCAATAGGATGGGTTTCATAAATAGCCGTGCCTACCGAAAGAAGGCGATCTATAAAAACAACAATTACAAATACCCACCCAACTTCAGCCAGGCGAATAATTATGGAACTCCAGGCAGGGACTAAATTAGCCGCATAAAACAATACCAGAAGGGCAATAGCGTAAGCGGCGATATCGTAAACTTTGAACTGCGAGAAATAGTCATCCCAGCGGTTAGGGGAACGACGTGAAAGACGGTGGGCTGTTTCTACAATAAGCTTTCGGGACAAAACATAACAGGCCAAAGTTATAATTATTACTAGGCCTAGACGTAATAAATCGTTTTGCAGAAATTTTTGTAAAAAAGTGATAAAATTTTCCACAGTGGGAAAATATAACACGTCCCTATTTATAAAAAAGAAGGTTGTTACAAGATTAACAAGGATGAAAGCTCCCTGGGCTCTTCTTGATGCCCAGAAAAATTTAGTAGCAGCTAATGAGGCCTTTTTGTCTTTTTTCAATATCAAAGCACCCTTAGGGAACATAAAAGACTTATTTGAAGAATTCCCTCAAAGTTATGGTTTTTTTAAACTTAGGAGCAAAAAAGGGAGTCCTATAGAAACAATTATCTCTCCCTATCCAGACGATTTAATCTTAATCCTTTTAAAATCTGCTTCTCGGGAAGCAAAAGAAGAGTTCCAAATGGAAAAACTGGCCGCTATGGGGAATTTGGCCGGGCACATTGCCCACGAAATTAATAACCCCTTAGGGGCCATATTACTCTACGCCAATCTTTTAAAAGAAGATTTACCTTCCGAGGGGCTCCAGGCCGATTACGTTGATAAAATCATTAAGCTGGCTACCCGCTGTCGTATTATAGCCAAAGCCCTTTTAAACGTTGGCCGTCGAGAGCCTGGCTCTATTGAACCGTTAGACCTCAACCGTTTAATTATCAATATGTTTTCCCTTGTAGAAGGACATCGCCTTTTTAA
Organism: Thermodesulfatator indicus DSM 15286; assembly: GCF_000217795.1. Classification (NCBI taxonomy): domain Bacteria; kingdom Pseudomonadati; phylum Thermodesulfobacteriota; class Thermodesulfobacteria; order Thermodesulfobacteriales; family Thermodesulfatatoraceae; genus Thermodesulfatator; species Thermodesulfatator indicus. The sequence continues at coordinate 1,200,072 of NC_015681.1, read as the reverse complement.
AGAAATTGACATAGTTTGGGAACTAGAAAAAACATTGCCCTTAATTCATGGTAACCGTAGCCAACTTGAGCAATTAGTATTGAATTTAATTACTAACGCGGCTGAAGCCTTAGAAGGCAAAGGTCGCATAATTGTCAGAACTGCTTATTTGTCACCAGAAGATACGGTAATTTTTGAAGTAGAAGATAATGGACCTGGGATTCCCCCTGAAATTCGTCCGCGTATTTTTGAGCCGTTTTTTACTACAAAGTCTGGAGGTAAAGGAACAGGGCTAGGCCTGGCCATATGTTACGGTATAGTAAAAAGGCACCAGGGCGAAATCCAGGTAGAAAGTCGTCCAGGATGTACTGTTTTTCGAGTAAAACTCCCCAGGGTGATTTTGAACTATGAGTAAACCTCGCATTCTCATTATAGATGATGATCCTGGAATAAGGGACGCTTGCTTCCACGTCTTGACTCGCTGCGGCTATGAAGTGGATATGGCTGCCCGGCCGGGAGAGGCCCTTGGCCTCCTTTCCCAGTATGAATTTGATGCCGTTTTACTAGACCTCAGAATGCCAGATATAAACGGCCTGGATTTGTTAAAACAAATCAAAGAGATAGATCCTCTTACCGAAGTTATCATCATCACCGCTTACGGCACCGTGGAAAGTGCGGTAAAGGCTATGAAAAATGGAGCCTGTGACTTTCTAGAAAAACCTTTCAATCCCGATGAACTGAAACTAGCGGTAGAAAAGGCCTTAACGAGAAGACGCCTAGCCCTTGAAAACCTTTATTTAAAGAGAACTCTTCAGGAAAAAGAAGGCAAAATAGCTATTATAGGAGAAAGTTCTTCTATTAAGAAAATAATACAGCTGGCCCGGGTAGTAGCCCAAACAGACTCAACTATTCTCATAACTGGAGAATCAGGGACAGGCAAAGGTCTTTTAGCCCGTAAAATTCACGAATTAAGCCCCCGGGCGCAGGGACCTTTTGTAGCGGTAGATTGCGGCACCCTTGTTCCCACTCTTTTTGAAAGTGAGCTTTTTGGGCATGTGAAAGGCGCTTTTACCGGAGCAACTTCACATAAAGTTGGCAAGTTTGAACTAGCCAATGGGGGGACCATCTTTTTTGACGAAATAGGAAACATTTCCATAGATATTCAGGCCAAATTGTTAAAAGCCGTAGAAGACAAAGAGATTTCTCCAGTAGGGAGCCACAAGGTTGTAAAAGTAGATGTGCGCATTGTTGCCGCTACTAACAAAAATTTAGAAGAAGAAGTCAAGAAAGGAACTTTTAGAAAAGATTTATTTTATCGTTTAAACGTAGTTTCTTTCAATTTACCTCCATTAAGGGAAAGAATAGAAGATATTCCCCTTTTGGCTCGCTATTTTTTACAAAAATTTGGGCGTAAGTATCACAAAAATATTCTTGATTTTGAAGAAGAGGTTTTAAAAAGATTTAGCAAACACCCCTGGCCAGGAAATGTTAGAGAACTGGAAAATACAATTGAAAGATTGGTCATTTTTGCCACCAATAGTCATATAACCCTTGCCGATCTAAAGCTTATAGGCTTTGAAATACAAGAAGATGAAGTCTTGGCCGAAGACCTTCCTTTAGAAGAAGTAGAGAAGCGATATATTTTGAGGATTCTCAAAAAATACGGAGGTAACAAAAGCAAAACAGCTAAAGTTTTGGGAATAGACCGCAAAACACTCCGCCAAAAATTAGTTCGCTGGGGATTAAGTTGAAATTATGTAATTCTATAAAATATCTTTTAGAAAAACTTAAGCTTCAGATATATAAAGATCCTTCTAAAGCCCGTCTTATAATTTGTTCTCATTTTAAAAACGCTCTCTATCAAAATAATCAGTTAGAAACTTTCTTGTTATGGCCATTAGTTATAAAAAGTATTTATTTTTCCGGAAATAAGTTTGAAGAACTAGATGGATACATAAACTGGATAGAAAAAATGGGAACTTAAAATCCATTAAAGTAACAAAAGATTTAGAATTTGACCTAAAAAGCTCTTACTATTTAGCTCTCATGATAAGAAGGCCAGAAAGTAAAACTTTAAGAATTTTAAAACTAGAACTTTGGGACTTGTTATTACATTATAAACCTGAAGATCTTCCAATAGGCGGAGAAAAACTATTAGGAAACCTATTTTTAAAAAGAGCGTTTTACCTAGGAAATAAAAGAAATTACATTTTTTCATGTGGTGGACTAATCACAAAGTAATGTCTTACTTATATGCCACAGCTTTAGAAAAGAAAATTCTTCCCCAATTCGCGCAATAGGTTATTTGGAAACAAAACCTAAATCCACCTTATTTCTGGGAAGAAAAATGTAAATGGCCATACAAAATTAAAACTTATACTTTAGGTAAATTTAAAATAGAAATTGAAAATATTAATTGGAAAAGCACAAAAAAATTTCCCTATAAACCAATAGAATTACTATTAATCCTGATTATGAGCAAAGGGAAGAGCCACATCTCATACATTATAGATCTAATGTGGCCTGAATTAGAAGGAGATGCCGCCATACATGCACTAGAAACAACTATTTACAGATTAAGAAAAATAATAAAAGACAAAAAATTCATAGAATATCAAGGTCAAATAATAAACATAAAAACTTCTAACTGCTATATTGATTTATGGGATATTCAAGAATTATTAGACAAGTTATCCGACGCTCTCCTCAAAAAGGAGAACTCCAAAATTTTTATTTTAACGAAAAACATATTAAATTTATATGACGATTTTTTACCAGGATATGAAAATTACTTGGCGATTTCATTAAGAAGGAATTTAAAGAAAAGAGTATCTTCATTAATTACAAAATCTCTCCATTTCTTAAAGAACTCATTCCCTGACGAGTTCTTCTATCTCCAAGACATTGCCAACAATAAAAATTTAATATCAAAATTAACTACTGATAAAGTACATCAAAGATTATCACGAGACCTTTGCAAAATTTGTTGAATAGTAATATTTCTCATGATAAATCTACTTAAAAACTAAAGGAGCTACATTTATGTTCAGAGAAAACAATACAAATCTAACTATAGGCGAACATCTTATCTATCAAAACTTGCCTGATGACATCTTGGCTCGTATCAATAAACTCATCAATTGGGATCCTTTTCAACAAATCCTCGCTTCTCTTCATCCTTCTAAAGTTGGACGCAAGGCTTATAACCCCGTCCAGATGCTAAAAATCCTCATCATTCAACAAATCTACGGCCACTCTGACCCGGAAATGGAACTTATGCTCAAAGGCAACCTCTTCTACCGTCGCTTCCTTGGCCTCTCTGCTATTGACCCCGTTCCTGACTACTCTACTATATCTCGCTTCCGTTCTGATCTCAAATCCTTGAACCTTTATCGTAGGTGCTTTGAAGAACTTAAACGGCAGCTCGCTCAGAAGGGTTTTGAACTTCGCTCTGGCAAAATCATTGATGCTCGTCTGGTTAAAGCGGCTAGACGTCCTGGCAAGGATGATGATGCCTCTTTTATCAAAAAAGGCAAAAAGACTGTCTACGGCTACAAAGACCATATTGCTATTGACGTTAAAAATGAGTTTGTTTCAGAGTTCGTTTGCACACCAGCTAACGTGCACGATTCCCAAGTTCTTGATGAATTACTTGAAGGAGAAGAGGCAAGTGTTTTTGCAGATAAAGCTTATGATAAGCAAGAGTTAAGGAGGAGGTGTCGTAAGAAGGGGATATTTTGTGGAGTTTTAGCAAAGGCCAGGAGGAATAGGCCCCTTTCGGCCAGACAGAAGAAGAGGAATCGAATTTTTTCTCGTATAAGGGCCAAGGTAGAGCGAGTATTTGGCATTTTTTCCTTACATCTTCAGAGGGAGAAGGCGAGATATGTGGGACTATTTGCCAACGAAATTCATTTATTTTTAACCTGTTTTACGTATAATCTTTTGAATTTAGCGTGGCAGACGAGGAGAAAGGAGGCGATTTAGAAGGAAAAATTGAATAGATAAAAGATAATAGGATAATACTGCGATGAAGGAGGAAATAATAAGGAAAATATGATTAAAACCTGTAAAAATTAAGAAATTTTGAAGGAGAAGAGAAAAGCAAAAGGGATAGAAATCAGAAATTTTTGCTTTAATGGCCAAAACGGAGAATAGAAAACAAAATTAAAATTATTTTTTTCAAAGGTCTCAGAATTATGAGATAATCGCCCATTGTATGGGCAAATTTGTTCCCCAAAAACCCTCCCTTGCCTTTTCTGTGCAAGTTGTCCGAAATAAACTACTTAAGCCCCAGGACGTCGTGCATATCATAGACTCCTGGTTCTTTGCCCACTACCCATAAAGCAGCTTTTACCGCCCCTCTAGCAAAGGTATCCCGGCTGGCTGCCCGATGCGTAAGTTCTATTCTTTCACCTGTTCCGGCAAAATATACTGTATGCTCGCCGACTATTTCGCCAGCCCTGATAGTCTGGATACCAATTTCTTTTTTAGGGCGTTCACCGATAATCCCCTCCCGACAAAAGCGAAAAGTTGATTCATCCCACCCAAGGGTTTTAGCTATAACATTGGCCAAAGCTATGGCTGTTCCACTGGGGGCATCTTTTTTCATACGGTGGTGTGCTTCAACTATCTCTATATCGAAGTCTTCCCCTAACACCCTAGTAGCCAGCTCTACCAGCTTATAAAGCAAATTAATGCCAAGACTCATGTTATAAGCCTGAACAAGGGGAAAATGTTTACGGGCAAGCTCATGAATTTCCGCAAGTTCTTCCTTAGAAAAACCTGTAGTTCCTATCACCATGGCCTTGCCATATTTAGCGTTAATCCTGGCGTTGGCTACCGAAGCTTCATGAAAGGTAAAATCAATAATTACATCGCCTTTATCGATAACTTTTTCAAGAGAATCTTCGATAACAATGCCAAGAGGGGAGTGCCCTATTACTTCGCCTACGTCTTTTCCTACAGCGGGGCTTCCTTGTTTTTCAAAAGCCGCGGCTAATTCTATGCCTTCTGTATTCAAGATATTGTGAATAATACGCGTGCCCATGCGCCCGGCCGCACCAGCAACAATGGCCTTAATCATGGTTCCCTCCAGCTAAATCAATTTGTACTCTTTAAGTACTTCTTTAAGTTTTTCCAGGTTGGCTTCACTCATAGGGGCAAGGGGCAAACGTACCTCTGGCGTAGCAATTTTACCCATTAGATAAAGGGCCGTTTTAGCAGGCACGGGGTTACTTTCCAAGAACAAGGCTTTAAACATGGGATAAAGCTTTAGATGAAGCTTAAGACCTTTATCCCATTTACCTTCTTTTGCCGCTTTCATAAGATTAGCCATTTCCTTAGGTATGACGTTGGCTGCAGCAGAAATTACCCCTGCTCCCCCAAGAGCCATGGTGGTAAAACAGGTAAAATCATCACCTGAAAGAAGCAAGAATTTGTTGCCACAAAGCCTTACTATCTCCGTGTTTTGTTTCATGCAACCGGTGGCTTCTTTAATGGCTACGATATTTTTAATTTTTGACAACCTAGCCACGGTTTCAGGGGCAAGTGATACTCCCGTGCGGCTGGGAACATTATAGAGGATAAGGGGCATATTTTTTACTGCTTCGGCTACTGCCTTGTAATGCTGATAAAGCCCTTCCTGGCTAGGTTTATTGTAATAAGGGGTTACCAAAAGACAGGCATCAACACCAATATCCGCGGCAAGCTTGGTCATCTCTATAGTTTTAGCCGTATCATTGGTACCTGTGCCGGCAATAACAGGAACTTGCCCGTTGGCTATTTCTACCGTCAATTCGTAAAGGCGCTTTTTTTCTTCAAGAGTGAGAGTAGGAGATTCTCCTGTTGTCCCTACGGTTAAAAGGCCATCAATCCCCTGTTTGATTTGCCACTCAACCAAAGCTCGGTATGACTCTTCGTCTAATTTTCCGTCTTTAAAAGGGGTAATAAGGGCCACAATAGCCCCTTCAAACTTTTTTTTGTTGTTTGTTTTGCAGGTTTTGCGGCCACATTTGCGCGTAGGCATGCCTTCCTCCTTTGGGTTATTCTAAAGCTTCTTTGGAGAGAGAAGCCTGATAAACAAATCGTGCCTCTCCTTCTAGAAAAACGCGAGATACATCTTTGGGATCAAAATAAATGTTAAGCTTTTCACCACCACTAGTTTCCACAGTAACTGGGGGCTTTATCAGGCCTTTTTGAGCAGCGATGATAGCGGAAGCACATGCTCCTGTACCGCAGGCAAAAGTTTCCGCCTCAACCCCTCGTTCGTAAGTACGAACTTTTAGATTATCTTCCCCGAGAGTAGCTACAAAGTTTACGTTAGTGCCTGAAGGGGCAAATGCGGGATGAAAGCGAATTTTTGAGCCGAGTTGTTTGACATCAAGTCTAGCTAGATCTTCAGGAGCAAAAAATAAAACAGCGTGAGGCACTCCCGTGTTAATAAAAGAGGCTAAAAATTTTTGATCATCAACGTCAAGAGCAAAATCTATTCTAAGGCTATGGGGAGGAGAAAGTTCTATTTTAACCTTTTTTTCTTTTACTTCGGCACGAATAAGCCCAGCCAAAGTCTCAAAAACATGTTCAGGGGGACATAAGCCTTCAGCCACCGCAAACCTTGCGGCACAACGGCCACCATTACCGCACATTTCCGCTTCGCTACCGTCAGCGTTAAAAAAACGCCAGGAAAAACAGGCCTTCTGGCTTTTGGGAGGTTCAATCAGAATAAGACCATCTGCTCCTACTGAAAACGCCCGTCGGCAAAGCTTTCTGGCAAGCTCTGGCCCCCACTCAGCAGGAATACGTTTTTCGAAATTATTAATAAGAATAAAATCGTTGCCAGAGGCAACCATTTTGACAAAAGGGAAACCATCTAAACATGCCGAATCAAGGTCCATAACTTTTTTCATAACAAGCTCTCAGAAATCTTCAAGCACTTTTATTTTCAAGAAAGGGAGGAATCTTTTCTCCGGCTATTAACCGAGCATAGTTTTCTCGCTTTCTTACTACGTAAAAATCCTTACCGTTTACCATTACCTCTGCAGGTCTAGGCCTGGAGTTATAATTTGAGGCCATAACAAAACCATAAGCTCCAGCACTCATAACGGCCAAAAGTTCTCCAGACTTAACTTTTGGGATTTCTCTATCCCTGGCAAAAAAGTCGCCGGTCTCACACACTGGGCCTACTACATCTGCCACTAATTTAGGACGATTTTTTGAAAGTATAGGAATGATCTCGTGATAGGCCTGATAGAGTACCGGGCGCAAAAGATCATTCATAGCGGCATCTATTATTACAAAATTTTTGACAGGTGTTTCCTTGAAATAAAGGACTCTGGTAACCAAAATACCGGCGTTTCCTACAATTACTCGTCCGGGTTCTAAAATGAGAGTTACATCAAGCCCGGCAAGCTCCTGTTTAAGGGCTTGGGCGTACTCGCTAGGCGGAGGTGGAGACTCTTTTCCGTAAACGATACCAAGGCCTCCACCAAGATCGATATATTTTATTTTTATTCCGTGTTCTTTGAGCTTTTCCACAAAAATCTTAATCCTTTTCAAGGCCTCTACAAAAGGAGAAATTTCCGTAAGCTGAGAGCCTATATGACAGTCAACTCCCAATATATCTAGATTAGGGTGTTCTTTGGCGAAGAGATAAGCCTCAAAAGCTGTTTCCACATCTAAACCAAATTTGCTCTTCATCAGACCAGTTGTAATGTGTGGATGGGTCTTAGGGTCAACATCAGGGTTTATTCTTATGGCTATTGGGGCAACTTTACCCATTCTTTTGGCCACCTGAGCAAGTGTCTTAAGTTCGCCCAGGCTTTCTACATTGAACATGAGAATACCGGCCTTTAAGGCTTCTCGCATTTCCCGCTGGGTCTTCCCAACTCCTGAAAAAACAATCTTTTTTGGGGGGAAACCGGCTTTTAAGGCCCGGTAAAGTTCGCCTCCAGAAACTATATCAGCCCCTGAACCTTTATTAGCAAAAAGACGCAAAATAGCTAAGTTAGAATTCGCTTTTATCGAGTAGCAAACAAGATGAGGAAGGCCGGAGAAGGCCTCATCGAAAACCTGAAAATGCCTTTTAAGAGTGGCGGTAGAGTAAAGGTAAAAGGGAGTTCCTACTTTTTTGGCTATTGCCCGTACAGGGACATCTTCCGCGTAAAGTTCGCCATCTCGGTACTGAAAGTGATGCATTAGTTAACCTCCTTTTCATATTTGACGGTATCTTTATTAGACGGACGGCTTTCTTTGTGCCGAGGTGAGCTGTCCACAGCCGTTACCCAATAAGTATAAACTCCTGGTGCAGGAGGCCTATCAAAAAATTTGGGCTCAGAAATAGGCTTGGGAGTAAGCAAAACGGGGTTTTCTCTTTTCCTTTGACGGTAAACTTTATAGCCTAAAAGATCTACCGCACCACTCCTTCGCCAGCGCAATAACACTCCTCCTTTGTGCGGCACGGCTACCAACCCTTCAGGAGACGGTGGAGGGGTGGTGTCTACCGGCGTAACCCAAACTTCCTCACTCTTTGGGCCTTCTATTAAGCTTCCAAAATACTTAAACACGGCTGCTACCTGATAACCATAAGACTTTCCGTTAACAACAGCTATATCCTTAAACGAAGTTTCTTTTAACAAAACAGGAAGCGCTCTAGAAGGTGATTTTTGGTTTGGGCGACGATAAATTCGGTAAAAAAAAGATACTCCTTTAGCTGGGCGATTATCCATAAATTTTTTTACCGGAGTCCAACTTAAAGTAACTGTAGCATCTCCTGGGATCGCTTTAAGGGACTTAACCTGCGCTGGCGGGATGTGCCAGGCAAAGGAGGGCGATTCCCCCGGGTCACTAACACTGTGCCAGCCTTTTACGGCATAAACCAGGTAAACGTAGCGATAACCTTCTTTTAGCTGGGAATCACGAAAGTGATAACGTCTAATCTCTCGAAACATTTTCCTGGTAAAAGGAATCCAAAATTCTTTTTGGTAACTATGATAGGGGGGAAAGATATTTTCTTCATAGCGAACAATTTTTAGGCCTTTAAGGCCGTTTAAAGGATCACCGTCAACTTTGTGCCGAGGAACATCAAAAGCCAACTCTGCGCCCCAAAAATGTAAAGTTACTGAAATATTCCTAGGAGGTTCTGGCCGTACAGCATGTGGAGGCTGAGGCGGTGTTTTTTTCCCGCAAGCCCCTAAAAAAAGACTTAAAAATAGAATTATAACCAGTTTCTTCATATTTTTTGAAATGTAGCTTAACCAATAGAAATGAGCAAAAAATTTTTGCCTGTCCCTCTAATTTTGACTAAAGTTGTAAACATGAAAAACATTTTAGAAAAGATTTTGCTCACCAAACAAAAAGAAGTGTTAGCTCGTAAAGAGAGGGGGTTATTTTTTCGTCCTTTCTGGGACTATCCACGAAAATCTCTAGAGAAAGCCCTTAAAACTCAAGACTTTGCTATTATCGCTGAAATCAAGAAGGCCTCTCCTTCAAAAGGTCTCATTGCCCGAGAGTTTCATCCTAAAAAAATCGCTGAGGAATACGAAAATGCTGGGGCTGCTGCCATTTCTTGCCTGACAGATGAACCTTTTTTTCATGGACATCTGGAATTCCTCGCCGCTGTACGAGAAGTGACCAAACTTCCTCTTTTGCGGAAAGACTTCATTATTGACGAAATCCAAATTGAAGAAGCTCGAGCCTTTGGAGCTGATGCTGTGCTTTTAATTGTAGCCGCCCTTTCTCCAGAAAAACTTAATAGTTTACTAGAAAAGACCTACGAATTAGGGCTTGAAGCCCTGGTTGAAGTACACGATGAAAAAGAATTGGAAATAGCCATTGAAGTTGGAGCTAAAATAATCGGAATAAATAACCGTAATCTTAAAACCTTTGAAGTAAAAATTGAGACTTCTTTGGCGTTGGCGGCTAAGGTATCTGAAGAAATTATTTTGGTTTCAGAATCAGGGATTAAAGATCACGCAGACATTTGTCTCTTAAAAGCAGCGGGAATCAAAGCCGCTTTAATAGGAGAAACTTTAATGCGAGCCAAAGACAAAGAAGCTACACTCTATCAACTTCTTAAAGGCCAAAAATAAGCCTGAAAATCCACCAACCAAGTACTAATACCAGTAAGCATTCCCAGCCTCTTTTCTTTTGAAAGGTAATCAAAGTTTTTTCTGGAAGAATGGCTATGGAAATTAGAATAGCCAGTACCAAAAACACTAACGGATTAGTAAAAAAGGCTAATCTTACTTCTCCCTGAAGCAAAAATCTAAAGGCATCAGTAAGGCCACATCCTGGGCAAGGGTATCCGGTTAAGGCCTTTATAGGACAAATCCAGGGCAGAGGTAGGTGCAGTACCCACTTCTGCCCTAGAAAGTTTAGGACCGACAAAAATGCCAAAAAACATAATATAAAGCGAAAAAGTAACCTTTCTGGCAACATTTAAATTCGAGGTCCTGTTTGTTCTCTAAGTTCTTCAATTATAAGATTTAGTTCTTTTTGCTGTAAGGCATCAGTAATAATTCCCAAGGAAAGAAGCGTTACTATGAGAGAAATGGCCGGGAGACTTTCACTTGGCGGAAGACCGTATTTATGTTGAACGCGTACAATAGCTCGCCCCATGAGATATTCATGATATAAGTGATAAAGTCCGCAAGTTATAAAAGTGAAAAGAAGCCATTTCCAAAAGTGGAATTCTTCTCGACCAAGGAGAGCATTAACCGTCTTTATTTGTTGATACTGCCAGATAAGCCCCCAAAGCCCACAAGTTATCAAGGTGAGGATAACCTCTTTGGCTACACTTGTAGGTTCTGGCAGCGCAGACGGTAAACGTTTTTCATTCCTGTAATCATTTTCCATGTCTATCTCCCCCGTTTTTATCTTTTATCGGATTTTTAGTTTAAATTATTACTCCAGAGACGGGAATAATATCCTAAATTACTTTGATTAAAACAGGCTACATTTTTGGTGAATGAGCGTACAGATTAATTATTTGTCCCTAACTCCTGATTAAACAGGAATATAGGTTCTTTGTAATAAGACTAAATTTGAAAAGACCTTTGAAAAAAATAATTTTAATTTTGTTTTCTATTCTCCGTTTTGGTCTCCGTTTTGGCCATTAAAGCAAAAATCTCTGATTTCTATCCCTTTTGCTAATCTCTTCTCCTTCAAAATTTCTTAGTTTTTCCAGGTTTTAATCACATTTTCCTTGTTATTTTCTCCTTCCTCGCAGTATTATCCTATTATCTTTTATCTCTTCAACTTTTCCTCCTAAATCGCCTCCTTCCTCTTCATCTGCCACGCTAAATTCAAAAGATTATACGTAAAACAGGTTAAAAATAAATGAATTTCGTTGGCAAATAGTCCCACATATCTCGCCTTCTCCCTCTGAAGATGTAAGGAAAAAATGCCAAATACTCGCTCTACCTTGGCCCTTATACGAGAAAAAATTCGATTCCTCTTCTTCTGTCTGGCCGAAAGGGGCCTATTCCTCCTGGCCTTTGCTAAAACTCCACAAAATATCCCCTTCTTACGACACCTCCTCCTTAACTCATGCTTATCATAAGCTTTATCTGCAAAAACACTTGCCTCTTCTCCTTCAAGTAATTCATCAAGAACTTGGGAATCGTGCACGTTAGCTGGTGTGCAAACGAACTCTGAAACAAACTCATTTTTAACGTCAATAGCAATATGGTCTTTGTAGCCGTAGTCAGTCTTTTTGCCTTTTTGGGTAAAGGAGGCATCGTCATCCTTGCCAGGACGTCTAGCCGCTTTAACCAGACGAGCATCAATGATTTTGCCAGAGCGAAGTTCAAAACCCTTCTGAGCGAGCTGGCGTTTAAGTTCTTCAAAGCACCTACGATAAAGGTTCAAGGATTTGAGATCAGAACGGAAGCGAGATATAGTAGAGTGGTCAGGAACGGGGTCAATAGCAGAGAGGCCAAGGAAGCGACGGTAGAAGAGGTTGCCTTTGAGCATAAGTTCCATTTCCGGGTCAGAGTGGCCGTAGATTTGTTGAATGATGAGGATTTTTAGCATCTGGACGGGGTTATAAGCCTTGCGTCCAACTTTAGAAGGATGAAGAGAAACGAGGATTTGTTGAAAAGGATCCCAATTGATGAGTTTATTGATACGAGCCAAGATGTCATCAGGTAAGTTTTGATAGATAAGATGTTCGCCTATAGTTAGATTTGTATTATTTTCTCTGAACATAAATGAAGCTCCTTTAGTTTTTAAGTAGATTTATCATGAGAAATATTACTATTCAACAAATTTTGCAAAGGTCTCTAAGTTGTATATCCTTTTAGAAGCTTTATCATTTTTTCAATTTCTTTTTCTAATTGTGGAGTAATTAAAAATTCCGGACATACAGGAAACCCGCAAGACTTTAAGGCTTCTTTAGGTATTTCATAAAGAAAAGGTTCTTCTTCTGCATATCCTAGAAGATGGCAAATATAATCAGCTAGAGCCACGGTAATAATCACTTTTTTCTCTTTGGAAGAAAGCTTTTCGATTCGCTTGAAATCGCCAAAATGGTGATAAGCCACGGTTTTAGCTATTTCTTTAGGTAGTCGCCATATATAACAAAGAACCTCACCAATAACTGGATGGCTAAAGCCGGTAACATTTTCTTCACTAATAATAGGAGGCAAATCTTCTGTATCTTCATGTAATAGTAAACTGCCTGTGTCCTCCTGTTTAAAATAAGGTAGAAAGAATTTACCTACGTCGTGCATAAGGCCGGCAGTAAGGGCGAGGCCAGGATGTTCTTGTAAGCGTTTGGCAATTTCTCCGGCGGCCACGGAAACTGCGGCCGAGTGCAACCAGATTTTATTTATTTCCTCTTTGGGTAAAGGAGAGTGTTTATTTATAGTTTGTTCAAGCATTAATTGAAAAAGTAAATTTCTTACCTGGTTAAACCCCAGATACAAAATGGCGTGATGTATAGAAGTAATGTTATTTCCAGAAGAAGGTCTAAAGTAGGCGGAATTTACTAGAGCCAAAAGACGTCCTGAAATAACTGGATCTGTAGAGGCCAGGGCAGCTACTTCTTTTGAATCTACTAAAGGATCTCTCAGCATTTCTGATAGTTGCCAGGCTGCCCCAGAGGGTAAAGGAAATTTTTTGAGTTCTTTATACAAAAATTCTTTTTGGTTGGTGTTTAGTTCTCGAGAGGTTTTAATAGCAAATTTATCAAGTTTATATATTTGTAAAGATCTTCTCTTTTTTAGGAGCTTTTGGTAATAAATTTTATTTTTTTTCACCTCTTTGGGAAGGTCTTCATTAGGAATACGGTTCTGGCCACCATTATTTGTTTCTAATGGGATCAAAATATTCTCTTTTTTAAAATTTGAGTCTCTTTTTCTTGTAAAGAAAAATAAAAGAATAAAAAAAACTATTATGATGGCTATAGGTAAATATAGTTGTGGCATGTTTCCCCCTTGTCCCAGTTTTACTTATCGGACAAAAAGGCTAAAAATGTTTAAAAATTTTTATTACTGGGATCATAAAAATGACTATTTTGAAATATCACTAAAAACAAAGGACCTTTGCAAAAGCTAAAATTTTAACTCGAGATTCCACGGCGCCACTGACGCCTGAGATTGTTTCGCTTTGCTTGCTATATAGTGTAAGAAAATAGCCCGCAATGACAGAAATCGTCCATTTGGTCTTGGTCTCTGCGAGGAGCACAGATGCGCAAACGGTCTCTCTAGATGTTAGACCCTAATACAAAAAATATCTTGTCAAAAAAGGTGTTTTTGACTAATTAACTATGCAAATGAGGGCCTTATTAGTAATTGATATGATAAATGATTTTTTGGATCCCAAAGGGGTTCTCTTCTGCGGCGAAGAAGTAAGGGCTATTATAAGTCCTTTACAAGAGAAAATTAAACAATTTCGAAGGGACAAAAATCCTGTTTTCTATCTCTGTGATCAACATGAACCAGAAGATCTTGAATTTTTGGCCTTTCCACCTCATGCTTTAAAAGGCTCTTGGGGAGCAGAAATTATCCCAGAACTTAAGCCCGAAACAATTGATTACGTAATCCCTAAAACCCGCTTTAGCGGTTTTTTTAAAACCCCTTTAGAAGATATGCTCTTAAAGTTGGGAGTAAAAACTGTTTGCCTCACAGGAGTGTGTACCAGTATTTGTGTAATGGATACCGCGGCTGATGCTTTTTTTCGAAACTTCAAAATCGAGGTTTTTAAAGATTGTGTAGGTGATTTTGATAAGGAAATGCACCTCTTTGCCCTCAAACGCATGGAACGGATTTATAAAGCGAAAATTCTATGAAAACCCGTTTATCCTCCCTTTTTACAGACCTTTATGAACTCACCATGGCGGCGGTTTATTTTGAACGAGAAATGTTTGCGCCAGCCACCTTTTCTTTTTTTGTGAGAAGTTACCCCAAAAACTGGCGTTTTTTTATTTTTTGCGGGTTAGAAGAAGTGATTTCCTGGCTAGAAAAATTCTCTTTTTCCGAAGAAGATTTGGCTTATCTGGACAATCTGGGTCTTTTTAAACCAGCTTTTTTAGATTATTTGAAAAATTTACGTTTTACAGGTGATGTTTTTAGCATGTCTGAAGGGGCTATTTTTTTTGCCGAAGAGCCTGTTCTGGAAATCACGGCCCCTTTACCTCAAGCTCAGCTAGTAGAAACATTTGTAATAAATACTTTATGTTTTAACTCTCTTGTGGCTAGCAAGGCCGTGAGGAGTGTTCTAGCGGCCCGAGGTCGGATGGTAGTAGATTTTTCAGCTAGACGCACTCACGGAGTAGAAGCTGCTCTTAAGGTAGCCAGAAATTCCTATTTGGTGGGTTTTTCCGCTACAAGCAATACGCTTGCTGGAAAGCTTTATAATATTCCAGTAACTGGTACCATGGCTCATTCTTTTATTGAAAGTTTCCCCTCTGAGGTTGAAGCCTTCTCGGCCTTTGCTGAAATCTTTCCTGATAACACAGTTCTACTACTTGATACTTACGATACCATTACGGCCACTAAAAAAGCCATTGATCTTGCTAAACGGCTCGAAGCGCAGGGTAAACGTCTTAAAGGAGTACGACTTGATAGTGGAAATATTAGTCATTTGGCAAAAGAAGTAAGACGCCTTTTAGATGAAGCGGGCCTTTCCTACGTAAAAATTTTTGTTAGCGGCGGGCTTGATGAATACCAGATAGAAAAATTCTTAGAAGAAGGTGTTCCGGTTGACGCCTTTGGTGTGGGGACAAAAATGGGGGTTTCAGCGGATGCCCCTTATCTTGATGCCTCCTATAAGCTGGTCTCCTATGATGGGAGGCCAGTAGCTAAGCTTTCTTCTGGAAAAAAGACTTTAGCTGGTGAAAAACAGGTCTATCGTTTTAAAAAGAATGGCTTTCTTCAAAAAGACTTGGTAGCTTTGCGAAATGAAACCTTTGATGCCGAACCTTTACTTGAAAAGGTTATGGAAAAAGGCAAACGCCTCAAACCAAAACAAACCCTGGGTGATATTAAAAAACATATTCAGATGGCCCTTAAAGAAATACCTGATGAGCTCAAGGCTATCAGGCCGTCTGAAAATAGCTTTTATTGTGTAGAAGTTTCTCCTCATTTGGCTGCTCTACAAAAGAAAATAGAAGAAGAAATCCGTCTCAAAGAAATCTTAGTTTAAAAGCTTCACACCTTTCTATAGTTTTTTGACAATCTGAGAACTAACTTTTCCAGTCTTGGGGTTTCGATTACATTGTTAAGAAGCCAAGAAACTTTAAACGAATCTTCTTCTCAGGGATGGACACTTCTCTGTAAGAGCATGTCTAGCCTGGTTAAAAAATTATGGATTTTTAGAAGTTAGAACTCTGACTAGACTTTTTATTTTAGCCTTTACCCTTTACGAAAAAGTTTTTCTGGACGCTATAAGTTTTATTTCTAACTGTCTTTTGTAAGGCAAGAACAAGCTGGAAGAAGTCATAAAAGAGTTTGAAACAGCTATCAAAATGGCTCCCCGGGCAGGACTCGAACCTGCAACCTATGGGTTAACAGCCCACCGCTCTGCCGATTGAGCTACCGGGGAACTGCCATAAAAATTAGCGCTCTCCCTTTTCCCTGTCAAGCCTTAAGGAATACTATTTGTCGTTCGGGCTGTTTTGCCTGTCCCTGTTTGCTACAGCTTGACTTTTGGAACAGCAGTTGACACTTTGAAAGAAAAAACGGAGGTGGCCATGGCCAAGGTAGCCATTTTATTAGCTCCGGGATACGAAGAACTCGAAGCCGTAACCGTAATAGACGTTCTGCGTAGGGGTGGAGTAGATGTAATCATCGCTGGTCTTGAAGATACCCCTATTCCCAGCGCCAGAGACGTAAAAATCGTACCTGACACTACGGTTGATAGCCTGTCCCCTGACGAACTTGATATGGTGATTTTACCAGGCGGGCTCCCTGGAGTGGAAAACCTCAAAAAAGATTCCAGGGTCAAAGAATTGATTCAGAAAATGCAGGAAAAGGGCAAAAAATGTGCGGCTATTTGTGCCGCTCCAGGAGCCCTGGCCGCTTTTGGGGTCCTCAAAGGCAAAAAGGCGACTATTTATCCCTCGCTGAAAGATGAATTAAAAGAAGCCAGGCTCGAAGATGCCCCGGTAGTAGTAGATGAAAACGTCATTACCAGCCAGGGGCCGGGCACGGCTATGCCCTTCGCCCTTACCCTTCTGGCTATTTTGGCCGGTGAGGAAAAGGCCAGAGAAGTAGCCCAACAAATGCTGGTTAATTGGCCTTAAGAAGGCAAGAACTGGTCAAGAATAGGCACCAGCGCCCTGGTAAACTCTTTTAATTTTTTTTCGTTTCCCTTTTTTAAAGGGACCATCAAACGCACCAGGGCGCCGTCTGAACGCTGTTTCAAAAGACGGTCAAGCAGGAGATAAAGTCTATCTTCATATTCACTGGCGACTTTACGCCCGCGCCCCTGATACCAGTAATAAACCAATAGCTTTTCGTCTCCTTTTTGAAGCAAAAAACGGTTCACTTTGAGTTGACCATGAGGGGTATTAAGAGTGATAATCCTATCGTCTATGGGGAGCCAGCCGCCACCAGGCATACAGTGCTTAGGAGAATGAATCATGGCCCCTTCTTGCTGTTCTTCAAAATAACCCACGTAAAGGCTTATACAGGTATCTTTTTGGCAATACTCGCGCATGATGTAATTATCTACCCCGAGAACCTTTTCTACTTTCGGGGGCATTCTTTCTTCTTTTACAAGCTTATAGCCGGCTATTTCTCGTGGGAAAAGGGCCAAATCCTTTTTGATGGGCACTGGATGAATAGTACTTACCGCCTGCATAACCAAAGAAAAAAGCACCAATACCGCCGCTAAAAAAATGGCTTTTTTTATCATCTCTTAGCCACCAGTTTATGCACTGTTAAAACTAAAACTATAGAAAGGCCAAAAACCACAAGCCCTGAAAAGGTGTGAAAAAAACCGTGTGCTGCTTTGGGGCCAAAATGATAGGCAAGTACTCCGGTAATAAAAACCCTTAATACATTGACTCCTATGGCAATGGGTATCGTAGAAAGAAGAAGCACGATTTTCCAGATAGTCTTGGACACAAAATAGGCCAAAATACTGGTAATGGCTAGAAGCGAAATAAGAGAGCGAATGCCGCTACAAGCGTCTATTACCTCAAGCACCATATTAGGCAAAACAATAATATTACCGTCGCGGTAAACGGAAAAACCAAAAAATTGTAGGAGTTCTGTGGCCACTTTAGAGGCGAAGAGTTTAAGAGGAAAAGTAAGTGAGTTGTAAATTACGTAAGGTATGGGGATAGCTAAAACCAGGATCCATACCGAGAAGGCCAGCTTTTTGGCTATAGGCCAGCCTAAAAGAAAGACGAGCCCACCGTAAAGCACTACCAGAAAAGAAAAACGCTGGGTAAACTGCTCACCCGCTACCCAGCCCAACAAAAAGAGGATAAGCCCTCCCAATACAATAAAAAGGCCCCAGAAGCTCGTTTTAACCGGCAATTGAGCGAGTTTTTCGCGGTTTATCCAGACAAAATAGGCCGAAAAAAGCGGCAGAAGAAAACCGTGTGAATAATTAGGGTCATGCCACCAGTCCCACACCAGACCTTTTAAAACGGGAAAGTAAAGATAAAGAAGGGCCAGCCCAAAAAGGCTAAGGCCAGCAAGTATTTCTCTTTGAGGGGTTAGGGCTTTTGCTTTAGCTTCCATGAAGTTATTTCCTGTAGGTGTTTTTTGAATTCCCGATAGGAAAGAGTGTTTAAGATATCTTTTTTTTCACACCAGCCGCGCCTGGCCACGGCTGTACCAAGCGGCAGAAAATTCATTTGGTCAAGAATGTGAGCGTCGCTCCCTATAAGGAGTTTCACTCCAGCTTCTTTAGCCGCCCGGGTGTTTATGTCATTCAAATCCAGGCGTTTATAATAGGCATTTATTTCAAGAGCCGTTTTGGTTTCTCTGGCTGTCTTTATAAGGACTTCCATGTCAACGGGATAGGGCTCTCTTTCGCCAAGGAGGCGGCCGGTGGGGTGGCCTATACAATGCACGTAAGGATTTTTCATGGCCGCCACCAGACGAGCCGTAATGTTTTCCTCTCCCTGTTTGAAACCGCTGTGAATAGAAGCTATCACCAGATCAAATTCCTTTAAAACTTCGTCAGGGTAATCTAGGCTTCCATCCCCCAGAATATCTACCTCGGTGCCACAGAGAAGTTTTACATCTTTTGAGCGTTTGTTAAAGTCCTCAATGGCCCTTTTTTTCTCCGTTATTTTCTCAATCGGCACGCCGCCGGCAACCTTTAATCCTTGAGAATGATCAACAATGCCCACCCATTTTAATCCCAGTTTCCGGGCGTAAGCGGCGATCTCTTCAATAGAAGCACTTCCGTCGCTGAACTTGGAATGCACATGAGAATCCCCGATAACCTCGTCATAGGCCACAATCTGAGGAAGTCTTCCTTCAAGAGCCGCTTCTATTTCTCCCCTGTCTTCGCGAAGTTCAGGTGGAATCCAGGGGAGGCCCACCGCGGCAAAAACTTCCTCTTCTTCTTTGCCGCCAATGCGCTCCTGACCACGGAATATACCGTATTCGTTAATTTTCAAACCTCTCTGCACCCCAAGTTCTCTTATTCTGATGTTATGAGCCTTTGAGCCGGTAAAATAAGCCAGAGCGGCGCCGTAACATTCAGGGTCAAGCACCCGCAGGTCAACTTGAATGCCCTGTTTTAGCCGCACGCTGGTTTTGGTCTCACCTTTGGCAATTACCTCGTCTATCATGGGCAGAGAAACGAACACGTCCATCACTTTCAAGTGATCTTTGGCGGTGACTAAGATGTCTATGTCTTTTACCGTTTCACGGCGCCGACGAATACTTCCAGCCACGTCTATGCGCTCAACCGGGCTCTTCTTTTTGAGCAAAGCAACGATTTCTTCTGCCCAGGGGAGCACCAGCCCTATAGGCAGGCGACCTCGTTTTTGTTTAAGAAGTTTTATACCTTTAAGGATATTTTGTTCGGTTTTAGGGCCAAAGCCCGGAAGCCTTGATAGCCGATGTTCAAGGCAGGCCTTTTCCAGTTCTTCTATTGTTTTTATACCCAAAGTTTCATAGACGATTTTGGCCTTTTTAGGGCCAAAGCCTGGAATTTCTAAAAACTTGAGAAGCTCAGGCGGTATCTCCTGTTTGAGTTCTTCGTATTTCTGAAGGGTGCCTGTCTCAAGGATTTCTATGATTTTTTGCGCCAGATCTTTACCAATACCTGGGATACGTTCAAGTTTGCCCTTGGCGGCCAGTTCTTCTACGTCAACAGTTAGGGCCTCTATATTTTGGGCCGCCCTCTGGTAGGCCCTTATGCGATACGGGTTATCGCCTTTTATCTCTAGAAGAGCCGCTATTTTGCGAAAGATATCAGCTACTTCTTTGTTTCTCATCTTCACCCTCAAAGGCAAGGATTTTTAAAAATACAGCCTTAAGATACCATGTTTCTGGCATGGATAGGTAGATGGGATGGTCTTTAGCCTGAAGACCAATTTCAAGGAGCTGGGGATAAAGGGCGCTTTTCAGAGCCGCTCTTTCTATCAGAGAAAGCAGATCATGGAGCTTGAGAAACTGGGAACAAGAGCAGGAAAGAAAAATTCCTTGGTCTTCTAACCGGGCAAGCGCCTTGTTATTCAAAACTTCATAAAGTTTTCTCCCAGCCTGGTAGGCACGTTCTTTCTTGATTAGGGCTGGAGGGTCAAGGACTATGGCCTGGGCCTTTGGGGCGTATTGCAAAAAATTTTCCACTTCGTCCTGAATAAAAGTAACTTTTCCGGCCAGGTTGTTTTTTCTGGCGTTTTCCTCGGCTAGAGCCAAGGCCTGAGAAGATCGATCAACTGCTAGGACCTTTTGGGCCCCGGATCTGGCCGCGTAAAGGGAAAAGGCCCCCGAGTAACAGAAAAGGTCAAACACCAGCTTGTCTTTTACGTAGAGAGAAAAGCGTCTTCTGTTTTCACGCTGGTCAAGGAAAAATCCGGTTTTCTGGCCAGAAATAGGATCTATGAGAAAGTAGAGCCCGTCAATTTTTGCCCAGAAAGGGCCGTCTATGCCTTCTTTTTCTACATAAAGTGGTAAGCCTTCTTCTTTTCTCACTGGAAGATCATTTTTAAAGACCAGGGCTTTAAGCGGCAAAGCCTCTTTTAAGGCATCGTATATAGTGCTTTTTAGCCTTTCCATACCGGCCGTCGCCAGCTGAACTACCGCCACACTCTCAAAAAGATCAACGGTTAAACCCGGAAGCAAATCACCTTCACCGTGAACCAGCCTGAAGCAAGTCTCACCGGGATATAATTTTTGCCTGTCCCCAAAATTTTTCTTAAAACGCTTTACGAAAAATTCCCGGGAAATTTCTTCGTCTTGAAAAGAAAGGATGCGGGCCATTATACGGCTTTTAGGGTTGAAATAGGCTATAGCTAAAAAATGGCCTTCTTTACTGGTAAGCCTTACCAGTTCGCCGGAAGTGACTTCAGGAAGTGTTAAAAAGTCAGCTTTCCCTAACCAGAGTCTTCGGCCAAGAACCTTTTTAACGCCTTTGCGGTTCAAGATGGTGGTCTTCATGAAGCATCTCCAGAATCTTTTGGGCGCGAAAATAGTCAGCCTGCCCAATAGTATGCGGGCTGTAAGGAAGATAAACCTTTTGCGGATCTTTTTTTACGGCGTAAGGCGTTAGATTATCAAAAATAACCTCACCGTATTCATCTACAAAACTCAAGTGCAGGTCAAGCAGAGGCCGCATTATAGAAATTTTCCCCGTTTTATCGCGGCCAAGGGGCAGGTCTTCAAAGCGCCTTTCTTTAAAACCCAAAAACCAAATACCCGGCCGCGGTTTGCCTGAAATTTTGTCAAGCATAGATGGCTCAAGCTCGTCTCCCTGAGCGCTTCTCACGATAAAATTTTCAACTTCCGAAGAACCCTGTACGTAAAACTCAGCCCAGTCCTCCCAGTCAGGATCATACTGGAGCATAAGATAATAACCACGGTCCTGAAAGCTAAACTTGGCGTGACAGGCACTGCAGCGCACCTTGGCCAAAACTTCTTTGGCGTGAAAAGGGCTCTTATGGTCAAGTTCATGGCAATCCGTGCAGGCAGGGCCTTTTCCTCCAGCCATAAGCTCTTTTCCTGTATGACAGGAGAGACAAGACAGGCCGGCCTTTAAGTGCACGTCTTGGGCCATTTCGTGAAACTCTACTCCCCAGGGCCGTGGAGGAAGATCTCCATCAATCAAAGGGCTTCTGAAGGCGTAAGGGTAATCGTGTTCAAAAAGTCCATAATAATCAAAGCCTACACGGTTGCCGTAGTGACAGTGAAGGCAAAGGCGGTCTGGCGTAGTCTTGATAAAGGTATGATCCATTAGCTTGCCGTTTCCGTATAGCAAATGGCAGGCGGCACATCCCGTGCCCCTTCTGGTTTCGGGATAGTCATCGCCCTTGTAAAAGAGGTGGCACCGTAGGCAACGACGGCGCAAAAGGTCATAAACCAGGTCAGCCCTGTTTTTTATCTTTTCGGGTTCTGGGAGTCCGTTTATGCTGGAAACCGCAGGTAAGTCAAAGGCCTTAAGCACAGGATTTATCACCCCAACCAGGGTAAAATGAGGCGACCTCTCCATCTCTTTTATTTTTTCAGCGTGGCAGGAACCACAAGCTCTTCCCCAGTTAGATGGTGAAGCTGGAGAAGCGATAAGGCCTTGGTGAGCTTCCTTAGCCGTAGCCGCCGAACTACGGCCCTGATGGCATTTAGTGCAGGCAAAGTGGTGTTTTTCGTCTAGCTCGTAATGATGGCAATCTTTACAGGAACGCAAAACAGGCTTTGACTCTTTGGCCTGGCACCCGAACAAAACTATTAAAAACAAAAGGATCAAAAACCGCATACCTTCTTGGCTGCTTCGTCTAACATATGTGGAAGCCCACCAAGCTCTAAAGGAGTGAACCCAAAGGACTCACGCCATATTTCCGGGCTTTCCATACAAAGATACACACACACGTCTTTGGCCTGCTTTCTGATTTCGCGATAAAGATGCCGATAAAGCTCAACCCGAAGTGGCCTGAAGTAGCGTCTTTTTCCGTCAAGGCCTATTACGAATTCGTCGCTAAAAATGCTTGTATGAGGAAATCTCGCGTAGGCGATTTCTTTAAGTTCTGACATAAAGCGAAGGCTACCAAGGCTTATCCAGACGATATTTTCCGCCGGCACAAATTTAAAAAGTTCGGTTATTACCCTGGTGTATTCTTCCTGCCAACCTGGGAAACGGATAACAGGGTCAAAATGGAAGGCCACAGGATACCCCCAGGCTGAAACCTTTTGCGCGGCTTTTAAACGCTCGGTAAGGCTTGGAGCACCTTTTTCTTCACGTTCAACTATAGATGGTGCGTTAAGGGACCAGGCAATGATAGTACGCCGGTTATGTTTAAGACCTTCAAGGTCATCAATGAAAATAGTTTTA
Organism: Thermodesulfatator indicus DSM 15286; assembly: GCF_000217795.1. Taxonomy (NCBI): domain Bacteria; kingdom Pseudomonadati; phylum Thermodesulfobacteriota; class Thermodesulfobacteria; order Thermodesulfobacteriales; family Thermodesulfatatoraceae; genus Thermodesulfatator; species Thermodesulfatator indicus. The sequence continues at coordinate 1,177,140 of NC_015681.1, read as the reverse complement.
GTTTTTAGCTCCAAGACCCCTTTATTTTGCCTGGCGAAAAATTCCACAAGCCTTGGATTTAAGCGAGTTATAGGTTCAAGGATCATGCTATCGGTAAATTCGCCCGTGCCAATGCGGGTAAAAGGGCGGCTCGCAAGGCCTTCTTCTAACTGCTTCAGGCCATCTGAGAGCACGTTCACAAAAAAAGTAAGCCAGGGTTCGTTAAAATAGGCCTGAAGAATGCAATAAGTGCAGTCAAGATAGCAGCCCTGGCCAATATGAAAAATTTGGTAGCCACAGCATAGATAACACTTGGTGCCCGGACAGGGACGAAAAAAACGACCTTTGTAGGCCGTGAGAAAAAGAGTCTTTTTACCCCAAGAAAGAACTTCTGGCCATGAGGCCAAGGGTTTAGGCGGTTTTTCACCAGTGGGTAAGATAATTGGTTCAAGTTTTAGGCGATCTAATATCTCTTTTGTGTAAGGGTAATCCTTTACTTCTTCTGAGACGTATAGATTTTTTATGCCTGATAACATTTGGTTTTAGTCTACCTTACGTTCCGGATAATAAAAGGGACAGGCAAAAATTTCAGTTATCCCAAAATTCTGCCGATAAAAGGGACAGGCAAAAAAACTTTAAGGAGGTCTCTTATGCCACGTATCCCTCGGTTTTTTATGGATGATCCACGAGCCGCTTATCATGTAATCTCCCGCACCGCCTTGCCCGGCCACCATGTCCTCGGCGACGAAGAAAAAGAACACTTACTCCATCTTATTAGTTGGCTCTCGCAGGTCTATTTCGTCGAAGTTTATGGCTTCGCCATTATGGGTAACCATTTCCATCTCCTCTGCCGCATGCTCCCTGAAGACCAGTTCTCTGACGAAGAAGTAAAACGCCGCATTCGCCTCTACTACGGCGAGAAACGCAAAATTTTCTTCTACGAAGAGGTGCTCAAAAAATGGCGGAAAAGGCTTGGAAATCTTTCTCGATACGTCCAGGACATCAAACAGCGCTTTTCACGCTGGTATAACAAGCGCGTTGACCGCAAAGGTTACTTTTGGGCTGACAGGTTTAAGTCCGTAATCATTGAAACCGGGGAGGCTCTGCTTAATTGCCTGGCTTACATTGAACTTAACCCGGTGCGGGCTGGGATTGTGGAAAAGCCAGAGGACTACCGCTGGTGCTCGCTGGGATACAGAGCAAGAATAGGGACAGGCAAAACTTTTCTGTCGCTTGACCTTGGCCTTCCGCGGTATGAAGGCAAAACCGAGAAAGAGAAATTAGAACTTTTGCGGAAGTTTGTTTATGGCAAGGGCAGGCTTGGAGAACCAGAAATAGGGACAGGCGAAAATTTTAGACAAAGGATCGTTTTTTTTACAGAAAGTCTAGCTATCGGAAGCAGGGGTTTTCTGGAAAATGCAGCCGCCAGGTTAAAAAATTTCCTCAGGCGCAAACGAGAGAAAAAAATAACAAAACTAGCTTATACAAAAACGGGAATAGCTTTCTTATAATTAGACAAAATTGCGAGCAGAAAAAGTAATCCTAGCGCCAACAAAAAAAGACCTGAGATTGTCGCGGCAACGGCGTCGCCTTGGCACGACACTTTTTAATACTCAACTCCTAGCAGGATAAAGCTATTTGCGGGCGCACTCACAGGCCAGGCTGTAGTCACAAAAACTGCAAGTCTTTTCATCTCTCGCGGCGTAAAAGGCATCGGATTCTATCATATGCCGCAAAAGAAACTCAAGCAGACGCGGGAATTTAAAAGTCATAAATTCCTGGGCTTCTTCTGGCGTTATTCTGTCACTAAAAAGAGGCTTTTCTATGTAACTTTTGTTTCCCGAAGCTAGCTGGAGATAAGCAGCGTTATCGGCATCCACAATGAAAAGATAGAGAAAAAGCTGGAGGTCGGGAAGCATCTCCTGAAACTCGTAAAAGCTTTCGGCATCAAAGTTTGCCGGCGGGTCATATTGAAAAAGTTTTTCTTTCAGGTGATTGGCGGAAAGGGTCTTTAAAAACGTACCGGTTTTATAGTCAAGCACAAAGGTCTTTTCTTCCCTTTTCTCCAAGCGGTCAAGTTTGCCCCCGAGCTTAAAACCCTGAAATTCCTTATGATATTCTTTTTCCAGGTCTAAGATAACGAAGCCTTGAGGGAACTTGATTTCCAGGAACTCAAGATATCGTTTAAGTCTGAAAATAGCGGTTTCTTCTACAAAAAAACGCCTTTCAGGGCCTAAAATAGTGTAAAGATTTTTCAGTCTAAAAAATTCTTGAAAGTAGCTTATCAGCCGCTCAGGGTCGTTGTCTTCGCGGGGGAGATAAAGTTTTTGAATATAAGGCCTAAAATATTCTTCAAGTGCTGTGTGGACAATTTCTCCGAGTTCTTTGGCGTCAAAGTCTGCTATTTTTTCCGTGGGCTTAAGGCCTAAAATATATTTAAAGTAAAACATCACCGGACACAAAAGGTAAGTATTCAATAAAGACGGCGAAATCCCGTGCTTTCTCCCAGAAAGTATCTTTTCCACCGCTTCTTTTTCTGCCTGTCCCTTGAGGATAGATTCCTTACGGCTAAAAACAGCAGGGTCAAATTTTAAAGGAATAAAAGTTACCTTTTCAGGAGCAAGCCTTTTAAGCCTCTGTTCTTCTTCCCAGATGAGCCTTTCCACATAGCGGCTTCTAAGTTTTTTCCCGAGGGCCTCGCCTTTTCCACTTATGGCGCTCTGATAAAAGATATGGACTTTTTGGGCTCCCCTCACCAGAGCAAAGAAGTGGTGCCTTTCAATTAGTTCTTCTCGCTCACGAGGAGGGAGGCCAAGTATTGGCTTTAGGCCTTCTGGTAAAAGGGGATTTACTTCTTCCACTGAAGGGAGGTAATCCTCATTGGCATCAAGCACAAAGATGCGCTTGAAAGAAAGAAGCCTGGTTTCAAGAAGACCCATTATTTGAAGGCCTTCTAGCGGTTCTCCTTCAAAAGGTGCCCTTATGTTTCGCAAAAGTTCTTTTAAAAAGGTAAAAAGGGTGTGCGGTCTTAATTTTTGGGTAGCAAAAGAGACCTTTTCAAGGCTTGGCAGAATCTCAGTTTCAAAGGCATATAAAAAGGCCTTCTCAAGCAGGGTTTCAGGGGTGTCTTCAGCCAGGGCCGGAAGCCTCACCCGAGTACACTCTTTGACAAGCTTTCGCAGGGCTGTAGCTAAACCCTGGGTGGTGTTAAGGTTAAACCAGGGCTTTAAAAACTCTCGGTGAAACCAGGAAAGAAACCGAGAAAGGTCTTCGTTTTCAGCTAAATTTTCTATTTCCTCAAGTGAAAGATAAGGGCTTCCGTGTTCCCTTAGAGTCTTTTCCAGCTCGTGGAAAAAACAAAGGGCCTCTTTGCCTTGAAATTTAAGCCCTTTAAGATAAGGATGTTTTATCAACTTTAAATAGGCCGGAATATAAACTTCCTCCTGATGAAAACTTTCTCTTAGCTCAGCAAATAAAAGAAAAAGCTGGGCCAGGGGAGTGCGAAACAGAGGATACCCAAGAGTTATATTTACCGGCATGTCTTCTGGCAATTCATAAAGTAGGGGAATTAAATGTCCGGCCACACAAAGAAGAATTAATGTATCATCAGGGGTTTTTACTTCTTTGGGTAAGCGTTCTTTAACCGCCCTTAATTCATGGTGCACGTCAGGAGCTTCGTAAAAATGAAATTCAGGCCGCTTTTCTTCAGAAGAAATTATTTCAGCCTTTTGGCCAAAGGCCCTTTCTAGTTCGTGGTAAATTTCAGAAAACTCCTGCCCTTCAAGGCGCCACCAGAGCATGGCCCCGTTGTTAAGCCAGGTCTTGAATATTTTTTGCTCGGCCTTGGTAAGCACGAAAAAGCCTACCAGATGAAGGGCTCCCGGAAAATTAGGAATACGGTCTATATTTTCAGCTAGCGTTCTTATCCGTTCCCCAGAAGTAATGACCTGCATTTCCTTTAAGCGCTCGCGAAAGGCCCTTTGTATATCTCCAAGGTGCGAAGCAAAGAGCCTGGCCTCAAAGGGAAGTTCCTCTTCTGGAGGATAGATGATATTTTTGGCGTCTATTAGCTCACGTTCAAAGAGGTCTAGTATTTCAGCTAAGCGCAGGCCCCAGGGGAAAAAATGATCAAAACTCTGGGTTATCTTCTCAAAAAAAGGCATTTCTCTGGTTATCTCCCAGAGAACCCAGGCCTGATCAGCCCGGGTGATTAGAGGACGCTGGTCAAGTAAAGTGGCAAGCTCAGCGGTTAAGTCGGCAATGCTGATTATGCGGGGCAGAAGCCCTGGCGCTTTTCTCTTTTCAAAGAGATAATGACGAAAATAAAGGCCTGCCCGCCTGGTGGGAAAAACAAAAGTGGTTTTAGGGGAGAAAAGTTCCTCTTCGGAGACATGCGCCAAAAGGTTTTTTAGAAAATCGCGGGAAGGAAGCGCTTTTATTTGGGCCATAAATTAATTTTAGCCTGCCAGCAGCCATTCAAGAAGGGCCATATGCAGCCACATCTTGTTTTCCGCTTGATCCCAGACTACAGATTGTGGGCCTTCAAGTACTTCTTCGGCAATTTCCTCTCCGCGATGAGCAGGCAAACAATGAAGCACGATGGCCTCTGGGGCGGCGTATTTTAAAAGTTCCTCGTTTACCTGGTAAGGAGCAAAAATCTCTTTTCTCTTTTCGGCTTCTTCTTCCTGGCCCATACTGGCCCAAACGTCAGTGTTAATCACCTGGGCGTCTTTCACCGCCTCTTTTGGATCTCTAACCACTTCGATGGGCTTTTGCGCCACCTGGCGAGCTTCTTCTATAATTTGGAGGTCGGGGTCATAACCCTCGGGGCAGGCAAGAACCAGATGGAAACCCAGGCGGGCGGCCATCTCAATCCAGGAATGAGCTACGTTGTTTCCGTCTCCTACCCAGGCCACTTTAAGTCTCGTTATGTCTCCCTTCTTTTCAATAACCGTCATCACGTCAGACATGCCCTGGCAAGGATGATGTTTATCAGAAAGGCCGTTTATCACCGGGATACTGGCCCAGCGGGCCAGCTCTTCAACCACTTCCTGGCCATAAGTCCGCACACAAATAGCATCTACGTAACGGGAAAGAACTCGGGCCGTGTCTTTTAAAGGTTCTCCCCGGTCAAGCTGAAGGTCGCGCCGTGACAAATAAATACTTGAGCCACCAAGCTTTTGCATGCCTGCTTCAAAGGAAACTCTGGTACGAGTGGAATGTTTTTCAAAAAGAAGACCCAATATTTTACCGATAAGGCTTCTTCTTGTTTCTCCTTTTTTAAAATCAGCTTTGAGACGAAGGGCGCGGTCAATCACATGATTTAATTCTTCAGTAGTCAGGTCAAAAACTCTAGTTACATGCCGCATGGGAACACCTCCCTTACTTATGAAAAATTCCAATTTTAAGCAAGGATTTGGATTTTAGCAAATAACTTGAAGGGACAGGCAAAATTTTGATTCCTTAAAAAACTTAACGTGTTGTTAGATTTCAGCCATCAGAGTAAATTTTGGGGTTAAATCATTCGAGAGGTTTAATATGACCATTAAAGAACAAGCCCAAAAAGGCATAATAACCAAAGAAATAGAAATTTGTGCTTTGGCTGAAGGGATTGAGCCAGAAAAACTTCGCAAACTAGTGGCTGAAGGAAAAGCCGTAATTCCTGCTAACAAAAAATTCAGGCTTTCGCGACCCGGAGCTATTGGAGAAGGCTTGCGTACCAAAGTAAACGCCAATATTGGGACTTCTCGAGACTTTCCTGAACCAGAACCCGAACTTGAAAAATTAAAGGCTGCTTTAGCTGCTGGAGCCGATGCCATTATGGATCTCTCCACAGGAGGGCCACTCGATGAAATACGCAAAAAAATTAGAGAAAACTGCCCTGTCCCCTTGGGAACAGTACCTATTTATCAAGTAGCTGTAGAAACAGTCCAAAATAATAAATCTATCGTTGAAATGACTGTTGATCACATGTTCAAAGTAATTGAAAAACAAGCCGAAGACGGCATTGATTTTATGACTATACACTGCGGGGTTACCAGAACGGTATTAGAACGCTTTAATTATTCACAAAGAATTTTAGGTGTAGTTTCTCGAGGGGGTTCATTTTTAGTAGAGTGGATGGTTTATAATGATAAAGAAAACCCTTTTTACGAAAATTTTGACGATCTTCTAGCTATAGCCAAAGAATATGACATAACTCTTTCTCTTGGTGATGGCATAAGGCCCGGCTGTTTAGCCGATGCTACCGATGGTCCCCAGATTCAGGAGTTAATAATCCTCGGAGAGCTTACCTTACAAGCTTGGGAAGCTGGTGTTCAGGTAATGATTGAAGGACCAGGTCATGTACCGTTAGACCAAGTGGAAACTAATGTCAAACTTGAAAAGCGTATATGTCATGGAGCACCTTTCTATGTATTAGGGCCACTGGTTACTGATATTGCTCCTGGATATGACCACATCGGCTGTGCCATAGGAGGAGCAATTGCTGCGGCCGCAGGAGCAGATTTTTTATGTTATGTTACACCGGCCGAACATTTAAGACTGCCCACTGTAGAAGATGTACGTGAAGGAGTAATTGCCGCTCGCATAGCGGGACATGCGGCAGATATCGTAAAAGGCGTCCCTGGCGCAATTGAAAAGGATATCGCTATGGCTAAAGCCAGGGCTCGGCTTGACTGGGAAGAACAAATAAGACTTTCTATCGATCCAGAAAAAGCTAAACATTACCGTAAAGAAGGTGGGGTATCTAAAGGGAAAGCCTGCACTATGTGCGGAGAGTATTGCGCTATAAAAGTTTTTGAAAGAGCTAAGCTTAAAAAGTTCTTTTCCAAGGATGAATAAGAGAAGGCGCAAAAGCGCCTTCTCTTAAGCAAATTTATTAAGTATCCAGGTTACGATTTCACTTTTTAGCTTCATATTGTCTTCTTCGGTCAAATTGGTAAGCCAGCGCCTAATCCATTTTTGGACACGGTTAAAATGAGCTTGATTACCCTTTTCACCATAAACCATTTCTAGTGCCTGGAGATACCAGATAAAAATAGCATGAAGAGGAATACATTGATACTCTAGCGTAATAGGATATAGAGCTTCATAAAAAGCCCTATTTATAAACTTTTTGTCTGGTTCACTTCCAAATTTTCGAATAACTAACCTGGAAACATTTTCTCCTTCTTCGCCTTCTTTCGGAATATTTTGCTGGCGCTCCTGCAAAAGAGCCGTGTTTTCATTAAGCATATCCATACGTTCGCGATTTAGCTTGATAATCTCTTCCTGCAAAAAACCTACTGCCAGAGGATTTTCTCTTTCCCTATAATATTTGGCCAACTTTTGGCGCAGGGCTGATTTCCTTGAGCGACCACCCATAAAAATTCACCTCTCTCTTTCTTTTTTCTAAAAGCTTAAACTCCGTTGCCCTTTTTTGCAAATTTTCTTTGTTTAAGAAGCTCCGCTATATTTTGTCTCTGTCAATACCTGGTTAACTACAACTAATAAGTCTTGAAGACGAAAGGGTTTGGTCAAAAAAGCTCTGGCTCCGTTATTCAGCATAGAACGTACCGTACTATCTGCAACGTAACCAGTAAGAAGTATAACTCTTATATTTGGTAACAGCTTTTTTAGATTCCAAAAAGTATCTTTACCATCCATTTCAGGCATAATTAAATCGAGGAGCACTAGGTCTATTTCATGCGCTTTCTCTTGAAAAATTTCAATAGCTTCGTATCCATTTTGGGCCTCAATTACACGGTAACCGTGTTCTTCAAGAACTGAACGAATGAATTGTCTAATTTCTTTTTCATCATCTACGACTAAAATGGTACCCTGTCCTCTTAAATCTATAGGGATAGATTTTCCAACTAAGATTTTTTTAGGTTGATCTATAGCCTGCGCTTTAGGAAAATAGACCAAAAATTTTGTCTCACCAGGCTTAGATCTTACATCAATATAGCCACCATGATTCCTAACTATTCCGTACACTACAGAAAGCCCTAAACCTGTACCTTCTCCTACTGGCTTAGTAGTAAAAAACGGCTCAAAAATTTTTCCTATAATTTCAGGAGGTATGCCAGGACCATTGTCTTCTATCTCGAGGATTACATATTGTCCTGGGGGAATTCTATCTCCGGTAATAGTGAAGGTATCTTTTTGGATAAATTGGGAATATGTCTTAATCAGAATACGACCTCCTCCCTTAGAAAGCAGGGCATCCCTAGCATTAATACATAAATTCATTATAACTTGAGTAATTTGCGATGAGTCCGCAAAAATAAAAGACAAATCAGAAGAAAGTTCGAAACGGAAAACAATACGCTTATCAAAAGTATGAACTAGCAAAGATTCTAAATCCTTTAAAATATCATTCAAATTAATAAGTTCTGTTTTATATTTACCTGCTCTTGCAAAAGCCAAAAGATTATTAACTAATTCTTTAGCCCGTTTTATAGATTTTTCGATAACTTTAGTATAATTAATAGAATTAGAATCCTTTAAAGAATGCCTTAAAAGTTCATTGTATCCCGAGATAACAGCTAAAATATTATTAAAATCGTGAGCTATACCACCAGCCAAAAGCCCTACACTTTCTAACTTTTGAGCTTGAAGAAGTTGCTTTTCCATTTCTTTTAACTTAGAAATATCTCTAATAGCAGCAAAAATTAGGGTATGGGTAGTATTAGAAATAGAAACTTCTTCCTTGAAAACAGAAGCACCAATTAAGCGCATAGAAAGCAATGCCGTAAACTCTTCACCATCAATTCTCCGTAACAAAACTTCTTTATTGCGTATTTCACCATTTTTTACTAATTCATCAATCAATCTATCTCTTTCTAAAGGATCAACATAAAACTTTTTGGCATTTAATCTTGTAGGACTTTCTCCTTCAAAACGAATCATATTTGCAAATCTTTTATTAAAATGAACGATTTCTCCTTCTAAAGTCGAAACAACAAATCCATCAGGAGCAAATTCAAATAAAACTCTATATCTATCTTCAGATGCCTTCAGCCTTTCTCTTTCTTGAAGAAGTTCTCGACGTGACTGATTAATATTTTTTTCATCTTGCCAAATATAAAAAACAGGAATCAACCACAAAGCCAAACCTTCTATTGTCCCTATTAAAATGGAAATAATTAAAATCTTTACAATATTTAACCAAACATGAAGAATAGAAAGAGAAACCTCAACAAAACCATATAATTCATTGTTAAAATGAACAGGACATTTGACTTTAACAGTAGTTATTTTATCTATAAAAGTTTCAGGCCTTTTCCCTAAAGTAGCAATAATACGATTCTTTGAATCATAAAAAACCACACAATCGGCATTTATTATTTTAAGTTTTTGTTTTATCACATCTTCCCAGTTTAAGGGATAAGTCTCTATAACTTCCCGAAAAATAGAAGCTAAATATTTAGCATGAAACTCTGCCTGATTGAGTTTTTCTTGTTTAGAAAAATAATAATAGCTAACTGGTAAAACAAAACAAATGAATAGACCAGCTACAAAGGTTAGTGGCAACATTAAAAAGGCAAAAGAACGTGTAACTTGATAGTTAGGATCTTTTTTCCACAAAATAGTTATTAGTTTTTTAGTTTTTAGTAGAAATTTGCTTAATTTTTCCATTTTTAATCTTTATTAAGAATACTTTTTTTAAACCCTGATGATCGTTAGGACCAAAAGAAACTTTTTCTTCTAATCCTATATCAAAATTTTGAATATTTTCTAAAGCTTTAATAATAGCTTCACGAGAAGGATTTTTTTCTAAATTTTTAAGAACCATAACTAACAACTTCATGTTCAAAAATCCCTCAAAAGAAAGGGCTGAAAAATATTTTTGTTTAGAATAACGTAACATTAAATTTTTATATTCTCTTATAGCCTTATTTTCTTCCTTTATATAATAAGGGAAAACAGAAGTCATATATAAAGTAACTGGCGTATTGCTTAAATTTTCAACCATATTTTTTATACCTACAAAGGAAACACCATAAAATACTGGTATTTTTGAAGATAGTTTTACATATCTTTTAATCAAAGAAATTCCAATATCTGATGTACCAATAAAGCATACCACGTCAGGGTGAGCTTTTATTAATTTCTCTATTATTTGGCTAACCATAGCCTGTCCGCGAAAATAAGGAATACAAATAATTGGCTCCAATTCATAACGGAAGAGCCGTCTTCTTATACCTTCAAGACCGTTTAAACCATAGGCATCATGCTGATAAACAATAGCAAACCTTCGAAAACCTTTTTTAACCAAAAAGTCAACAGCAACTCTACATTCGTTCCAATAACTAGGACGCAAGTTAAAGATAGTTCGTTTAATTGGCTTTCTAAGCTCTATTGCACCAGTGACAGGAAACAACAGAGGAATACCCTTTTCTTCACAATACTTAACTACAGTTAGAGTGGTGGGGGTACCCACTAAACTTATAAGAGCTAAGACATTGTCTTTTTCAACTAAAGTTTTTACATTGCCAATCATTAAAGGAGGACTATATCTATCGTCATAGACCTTAAGTACTATTTTATAACCATTAATTCCTCCCTTTTCATTTATCGCTTTTAAATAAGCTTGCATACCTGAAAGAACTTCTTGCCCTAGGTAGGCAGCATGACCACTTAAAGGAAGGGAAGTACCAAGCTTGATAATAGTAGAGGAAGGCCTTAAGGAATCTTGCCCGCCCCAGACAATATTAAAATTAAACAAAAAAATTATTAATAAAAAAACTAATCTCATAAAAAATTTTTAAAAAGTATTATACAAAAACTCTAGCTTTTTGGTCAAACTTTTTATATCTATTTCGGTTTTAATATAGGAGGAACTTAAATTTAGATAAATGAGGGAGCAAAACAGATGAGAATTACTGTCATTGATGAAAGCTAAGCGAAGCAATCTCAGAGATCCCTTCGTCGAGCTTTCGCGCTACTAGTAACGACCTAGTTGGATTATTTCGTTGGCCATAACAGACCTACCCATAAAGACTCGACTGAAGGGCTCCTAGCAGTGGCATAGAAAGGTTGTTCGCCGTGGTGATACATCTCCTGTTCCTGTAAAAACATCGACCAATAACCACCAGCTTCCCTTCAAGAGATTCCTGTGCGTGGTCAAAGCCTAGAAATTACATGATAGGCGGCTCGTGGATCATCCAGCAAAAAACGGGGGAAACGTGACACAAACCTACTGAAAAATTTTTTGCCTGTCCCTTTTTTAATCAACTAGTAACTTGGTTCCCGCGCCTACTTTGAGAAAACCATCGCCAAATACATCGGCAAAGATGGCCAGGGCCTTTTTACCAGTACAATGAGAAGGAGCTACCTGAGTTACTCCTAAACGTTTTAGCTCGTGGGCAATAGCCAAAATTTCGGCTCCTGTTTTGTTTAAAAGGTGAAAGCCACCCATTAGCAAGCTAGGAGGTCTACCGAAGAGGCGTTTAGTTTCCTGGGCCATAAAAAGGATACCTGGGTGTGCACAACCCGTTAAGAGAACTAAATGTTTTTCTGTTTCTAAAACAAGCCCTGCTTCAGGTATGGGCTTGGGGAAGCAGCCTGTGGAGTAAACTTCCGAGGTTAGCTGTGAAGGAGAATTGATTTCTTTAATTTTTCCACCTAAACGTGAAATTTCAGCCACAAATTTTTTGGAAAATCCTTGATGTAAAACTACGGTAGTATTTTTAATACCAGGAAGAAGGCCTAGCAGGCCTCCGGTATGGTCCCAGTGAAAATGAGAAAGAAAGATGGTATTAAGAGTGTCTAGGCTAATTTCAAAAAGACGCAGATTGTGAAGAAGAGAGGCCGTTTCTGAACCCGTATCAAAAAGGAGGCCTAGCGGGGCTAAATAGACGCTATAGCCCCAGCCAGAAATAAAGTGTTCATTAGCGTGTTCATTATCAAAAACAATAAAGAGTTCCATAAAAATCCTCTTAACTAGGAGGCTAACATGAAAAAATTTTGTTTTATAGGCTTATTACTGGCTATTTGGACCTTTTTTGTCTGTCCTTGCCCAGTAGAGGCTAAAAAATATAGTACTCCCTATGAATTGGTAGATAAAGCCTCCATTACTTTTAAAAATTTTATGAACGATGAGCAAATGTCCTGGCTGCGTACTCATTTAAAAGAGGCTAAAGGCATAATAATCATTCCCCAAATGATAAAGGGTGCTTATTTCCTGGGAGGTTCCTGGGGAGACGGAGTGCTTTTGGCCCGTTATCCGGGGAAAACCTGGTCTTACCCTGCTTTTTATACCATTGGTTCAGTTTCTTTTGGTCTGCAAATAGGTGGCGAGGTCTCAGAGGTAATCCTTCTTATCATGACTCAACAAGGTCTTGACTCTTTTTTGGCCACATCGGTGAAGCTCGGCGCAGATGTTAGCGTAGCCGCCGGGCCTGTGGGCAAAGGTGCTAAAGCTCAGTTAGCTGATGTTTTGGCCTTTGCTCGTTCAAAAGGAGCCTTTATAGGAGTAAGCCTAGAAGGTGCTGTGGTTAAAGTGCGAAATTCCTGGAATCAAGAATATTACGGCCGAAAACTGCGTCCCATAGATATAATTTACGGACAAAAAGTAAAAAATAACCATGCTGATACTTTGCGAGCTCTTTTGAGAAAATACAGTCGATAACGCTTTATTGTTTGTTTTTTGTAAATAAAACTTCGTATGACATTGCTCGTTGAAAATGCTAAAAATAGATTAAGACCTTTACAAGTTTAAAAGATTGTTTTACCCAACGGCTTCGTAGTGGGAAATTGGTAATTGGCCGCTGGCAGATGGCTAGGGGTAAAGGCAAGTAAAGAGATGGTACTATAGCCAGGACGATTTCATCCGAAGTTTTGCTAAAGTCATATAGATCAAACTAGGAGTCTTTTATGCAGGATGTCCTAGCCATTCTTTTGGCTGGTGGGGTGGGTAGCAGGCTTAATATTTTGGTCCGCAAAAGGGCTAAACCAGCGGTTCCATTTGGGGGGATTTACCGCATAATTGACTTTACTCTTTCAAATATTTCCAATTCTGACCTGACCTGTGTGGCCGTGCTTACCCAGTATAAGCCCCTTTCTTTGATGGATCATATTGGTGATGGCTCACCATGGGATCTTTCAGGCCGTACCCGTGAAGTACGAATACTTCCTCCTAAAACCGGTGAAAAAGATTGGGATTGGTATCGCGGTACAGCCGATGCGGTTCGGCAAAATTTAGATTTTATTACTCACAGACCTTCGCGCGAGGTGATAATTCTTTCTGGAGACCATGTTTATCACATGGACTACCGCCCTCTTATTGCTTATCATCGTGAAAAAGGGGCCAAGGTAACGGTGGCTATGATGCCAGTCCCCTGGGAGGAGACTCATCACTTTGGTATCGCCATTACCGATAAAACGGGCCGCATCGTTAACTGGGAAGAAAAACCCCAAAAAGCTCGTTCTAATCTGGCCTCAATGGGGGTTTATGTATTTGATACTTCCTATTTAATCGATGCTTTAAAAAATTCTACTATTGAGGACCTTGATTTTGGTATGCACTTGTTACCGCAGGCCTTAAATGAAACCAGAGTTTATGCCTATCGCTTTGAAGGCTACTGGCGTGACGTGGGAACGCTTGAATCTTATTTTCGTGCCAATATGGATCTACTTAATCCAAATTCCGGGCTTGATCCTGAAGCCTGGGGAACCATGACCAACGTTATGCCTCATGGGTTGAGTTATGATTGGCCGCCAGCTCAGGTTCTATGTGAAGGCCAGGTAGAAAATAGCGTTATATCTCCTGGTTGCCTCATCGGAGGAAGGGTGGAAAATTCCGTGCTTTCTCCAGGGGTGGTAGTAGAAAAAGACGCTTATGTGAAAGACTGCGTTCTAATGCACGGTGTTAGGGTTTCAAGGGGAGCCAGACTTTTTAGGGTTATTAGCGATAAAGAAGTCTTTGTTGGCGAGGAAGCCCGGGTGGGGTTTGGTGAGGCCAAAGTAGCCAACGAACGTTTTCCCAAACATCTTTTTACCGGGCTTACCCTTATTGGTAAAGGCGCCTACATTCCTGGTAGAAGCCAGATAGGCACTAACTGCATTATTTATCCAGATGTAACGGTGGAAGATTATCCCAAGGATTTTGTAATAAAAGACGGTTCTACTTTAGAGAAAGGGAGTAAGTGATGGATGAAAGAGAACGCCATATAGTTTATGACGCTATTTATAAAGTTTCTGATGCCCAGAAAAAGGCTCCCAAGCTGGTAGGAGTCCCCACAGGGGTTAAAGGGCTTGATGAATTATTTTACACGGTTGAATGGAAAGAGGGGAAACCCGTGCGCAAACCTCTCGGAGGAATCCCTCTTGGTTGTGTAGTTAACTTAACAGGTATGCCAGATACGGGAAAAAGCCTTATGGCGGAACAGTTCACTATCAAACAAGCAAGTCTCGGAGAACCGGTCTGTTTCGTGACTGTAGAAACTCCCGCTTCTTATCTTTCGGTGGGCCTTGAACAGAGGGCCAAGGCTATGGGTGTGGACTTTAAAGAAATAGAAGACAAAATTATCATTCTTGATGCTGCTAGCTACAGTCGTTTACGAGAAGATATGCCTACCCTTCTTGATACACTAGCTCACATTTACCGTACTTATAAGGTTCACCGTACAGTAATTGATTCTATTACCGGGCTTTATGAAGCTCGTGAAATGCTAGCTCGTAGTGTGGTAAGAGCTCTTTACACTTTTTGCAAAAAGTGGTATCAAACGGCCCTTTTTATTTCTCAAAAGCGTTCCTCACACGAAGAGCTTTCAGCAGAGGCCGCTGGTGGTTACGCGGTGGGCCACATTGTTGATAGCACCATGGTTCTTTCAAAAGAACTTATTCTTTCAGCCAGAGCCGCCCAGCTTTACAAAGTTGATATTGGCGAGATAGTCAGGCTTTTCCGTATAGACGGCTGCCGTATGTGTGGTCATGACACCAAAGTCCATCTTATGGATATAACCGAACTAGGTTTAGTAGAGATAGGCCCTCCGTTGGTGGAAGTACTCAGGGCCAGAGGAGGTTCTAAATGATTTTCCCTCACGATTTTTTCCCTGAGGCTGATTTTTCTTCTGTAGGGGACTTTTTTGAGCTTAATGAGCCTGTCTGGCAGGCCATCGCCAAACTCAAAGAGCGTCTCGCTTCTTTTATTCAGCCTAACATTTCAGGTGTTCCTTTAGCTGAACCCCTTCCCAAAACTTATATCCTCTTTGAAGGCGAGCTTATTCCCGCTAAAGAAGCTCATATTAATTTTGGAGATGCTACCAAGGAAAAGCTTCGTGTTGAAATGGCCAATCGAGTGCTGGCAGGGGCTAGTGTTTTATGTGCTGGAGCTGTTTTTTTCGACTCTTTTATAGAAATTGGGAGAGGGGTTTTGGTAGAACCAGGAGCTTTGATTAAGGGACCAACTTGTATAGGCGATTTTTCTGAAGTTCGCCAAGGGGCCTATATCAGGGGAAGCACTTATGTGGGGGAACGCTGTGTGGTAGGCCACACCACCGAAATAAAAAATAGCATCATGTTAAACAACGCTAAAGCCGGACATTTTGCCTACCTTGGGGACAGTATATTGGGAAATAATGTTAATCTAGGGGCAGGAACTAAACTTGCCAATTTAAAATTAAAAGGAAACACCATAAAAATAAGAATTGGCGAAGAAATAATAGATACAGGCCTAAGAAAACTAGGTGCTATCTTGGGAGATCAAGTGCAAACTGGTTGTAACTCGGTAACTAATCCTGGAACTTTAATAGCTCCACACTCTTTAATCTTACCTAATACAACTGCCGGGCCAGGTTATTTTCCAGGAAAAAGCCTGATAAAATGACTACCCTAAAGGAGCTTTGTCCTTGTATTACACCATAAACTTATAAAACGCATCACCCCATAAACACATAAGCCCTTTCTACTCCCTCTAATTTTAACTTTTCCTCGGAACATCCGAAAAGATTATTTGAATAATAAGACAGGAGGATTATATGAAGAAGTTCTGGTGTTTAGCAGTGGCCTTATTAGGTCTGCTCCTTTGGGGAACAGGTCAGGCTGTAGCAGAAATTCTTATAGGGGCTTCAAACGCCCATAGTGGGCCCGCAAAGTTTTTGGGCCAAGAATATAGCAAGGGTTTTTTGGCCTACTTTCGCTATATTAATCAGAAAGGTGGTATACATGGCCAAAAAATAAAGTTTATAGTAAGAGATGACGGCTACGAGCCCGATAGGGCTATTACCAACACTAAAATTCTTATAAATGACAACAAAGTGCTTATACTGGCAGGCTATGTAGGGACGCCTACTTCTAAAGCCGCAGTCCCTGTTGCCGAAGAGCACAAAGTTCCCTTTTTCTTCCCTTTTACTGGTGCTGAATTTTTACGGAATCCAGTAAGACCACTGGTTTTTAATTTAAGGGCCTCTTACTACATGGAAACCGAAGAAATGGTTCACTACCTGGCTGACAAGTTAGGCCTTAAAAGAATAGCCATATTTTATCAGGATGATTCTTTTGGCTGGGCAGGTCTTGCGGGCTTTAAAAAAGCTATGGAAAAAAGGGGGCTCCCTATTTTGGGTGAGGCTACCTATCCGCGCAATACAGTAGCTGTTAAAAGAGCGGCTTATGAGATGAAAAAGTTAAAGCCTCAGGCCATTGTAATGATAGGAGCCTATAAGCCTTGTGCTGTTTTTATCAAGACCGCTAAAGAAATGGGGCTTACCCGGACCAAATTCATCAACATTTCTTTTGTGGGAAGCAAGGCCCTGGCCAGAGAACTGGGGCCAGCCGGTGATGGCGTGTTAATAACCCAGGTGGTTCCCTTCCCTTGGGATACTTCAATACCAGCGGTGGCCGAGTATCAGCGCATTATGCGGCAGTTTTATTCAGACTTTGAACCCGGATTCGTGAGTCTCGAGGGCTTTTTAGCGGCCAAAACCTTAGTAGAAATCCTTAATAGAGCAAGTTCTTTAACACGCGAAAGCATTCTTCAAGCAGCGGAAAATTTAAGAGATTACGACCCGGGTGTAGGCGAAAAGATAAGCTTTTCTCCTAATGATCACCAAGGGTTCGAAAAGGTTTATCTAGTCGAAATTAAAAACGGAAAATTTAAACCCGTTAACTACTAAAAAGGAGGAAGCCATGCAAAAGATATTGGCTCAGTTTGGTATAAATAAAACTCTTTGTATGTTTTTTGCCGTAACTTTGATAATGATGCTTCTAGTCGGAGTTGTAGCTTATAAAGGAATAAATACGGGACAGAAAGGTTTTGCCAAACTTACTTCTCTAGTGACAGCTAACGATGACAAAAAAACAAGTTTATCAGCTATAAAAGACATTGAAAGACTTAAAAGATATTTATACGATGTTCTTCACAGTGAAAACGAAAAAGATATTCAAGTAAAGTATCAAAAAGCGATTACCCTTTTGGATAATCTAAAACCTATTATGGGTAGAGAGTTATATCAACAAACGAGAGATGAAATAGAAAACATCAAAAAATTTAAAATGGCCCTTTTTGCAGCCCAAAAAGAGTGGGATAAAAAGACGAAAGAGGCTCAAAACATAGCCAATAATATCCAAAAAAAACTATTAGAAATTATTGATAATGAAGAGGCAAAACTCCTTACAAACCTAGATAGTTTAAGCAGAGATCCTCAATTGGCTAATAAAATAGAAAGAGAGTATAATAAAATCAATAACCTTAAAGACCTTAAAGAACAGGTAAGCAACTTAGTAGCCTTGCAGGCAAAAATAGACAAAGTTAGTGATCCGGATTATCTAGTTCCCAGAAAAAGCATATTGTTATCTACTAAGAAAAAGACAGAAAAAATAATAGGTTCTTTAAAGAAAGAAAATATAAATGGGCTAACGGAAGTAGAAAACAAATTAAAAAAATTACTTTTATTGTCAGAAGATCTTTTTAAAGCAAAGGAAAAAGAGCTCGCTTTGTTAAAAAAGGGCAAAGATATAGAGAAAGAGGCAGAAAATATCAAGGAACAACTTACAGATCTAGCCGTAAATCTTCAAAAACAGATAAACAAAAAATTAGCCGAAGAAACATCTACTTTAAAACATAAAATGCATAATTTTTCAATAATTTTAGCAACGTTATTAGCGATGGGTATATTGCTCAATTTATTGCTTTGTAACTTAATAAGTAGATTTCTGAAAAATAGACTAGCTGACCTGGGAGCTTTTATTCAAAATATATCCTCTGGCAACTTAGCTATAGCCAGAGAATACCAACTTGATGGCAAAGATGAGCTATCAACTGTTCAGAGAGAACTTTCTATAGCCATCCAAAAGATAGCAGACATGCTTAATAAGACGAAAGCTGTTTCTCATCAGTTGTTATCTGATGCTCAAAAAATGGAAAAAGTTGCCGAAGAAATGGCTACTTCGGCCAACAATACCGAAGAAAATGCCAGCGGTATTTATCAGACAGCTTTGGAGGCTCAGGAACTTGCTAAACAAATGTCTTTGGCTATAGAAGAAATTACCACTGCTATAAACGAAATTTCGCAAAATACGTCTGCCACAAGCGCTATCGCTCAAGAAGCTCAGGATAAACTGGAAAATGCCAACCGCACCGCTCAGGCTCTGGCCAGAGCTTCTGAAAAAATTGGTGAAGTTAGCAAATTTATTGGTAATATCGCCGAGCAAACTAATCTTCTTGCTCTAAATGCCACAATTGAAGCTGCCCGGGCCGGAGAGGCAGGTAAGGGTTTTGCCGTGGTGGCCAATGAGGTTAAAGAACTGGCCAAACAAACCGGCAATTCCGTAGAAGAGATAGACCGCATTGTGAAAGAACTCCAGAACAATGTAAAAGACGTTACCATTGCCCTTGAAGAGACTACGGAAACCATGAATAAAATTGTTGAGGCTTCAGCTTCAGTAGCGGCTAGCATTGAAGAGCAAACAGCTGTAGTCTCAGAGATAAGAACTCAAGCCCAGAATACAAGTGACGGCATTTCAGCAATTACCGAAATGGCCCAGGGAATTAAAGAAATGTCAGAAACTAATGCTGAAAATGCTCAGGCAGTAAAAGAGACCTCTCACGAGGTAAAAACCGTAGCCGAAAATCTGGAAGACTCTCTTAGAAAATTCAAATTATAAAATTTAAGCCTTGATTCCCGCTTAAGCGGGAGTCAAGGCAATTTTTAATGATACATCAGGGGTTTTATCCCTGAAATCCCGAAAATTTAAAGAAAATTTAAAAAAGAATGTGGGGGTTGGGGACGTAGCCCCTGAGGTCTTACTCCCTAATTTATTTTTAAACCTCTAGCCAATTTCCCATTAAACTGATAAAGTTTTGCTCATGCGATTCTGGTGGTTTTGGATAGTGCTTTTGCTAGTCTGGTTGGCTATTTCCTTTTTAAGGGGCCAGCCGGTAAGTATCTGAAATATTACTGGCACCCAGGGGGTGCCTCAATCTTGTCCTGCTCCTTATGCCAAGCCGAAGTAGCCGAAAGCTTTATCCTCGTATAAAACGCCTTATTGGCCGAGCTATCCATCGCTATGACCTCTTAGCTGAGGGAGACCGGGTTCTTCTTGGCCTTTCTGGGGGAGAAGATAGCCTTGTTCTATTGGCCTTCCTGGCAGAATGGCGGCGCAAGACCCCTTTTAAGTGGGAACTTTTGGCCATTCATCTGGACATGGGCTTTGAAGCTCCGGAAGACCACCAGCAAAAAATTGAAGCCCTGGCCAAATATTGTGAAAACTTAGAAGTTCCTTTTAAGGTAGAATTCACCAATTATGGAAAAATGGCCCTTGAGGCCAAGGAGAAAAAAGTTTCTCCCTGTTTTGTTTGTTCCTGGTTCAGACGAAAACATCTTTTCAAGCTGGCAGGAGCTGAAGGGTACAACAAAATTGCCTTTGGTCACCACAAAGACGACATTATCGTAACTTTTTTTCTCAATATGTGTTATCACGGAGAATTAGCCACCATGCTTCCCAAGCAGGAGATGTTTAAAGGGGAACTTTACATTATTCGGCCTATGACCTTTGTGGAAAAAAAGTTGATTTCAGCTTACGCCAAAGCCGAAAACTTGCCTGTTTTCCCCAACCCCTGCCCTCTCAGCGCTGAAACCAGACGCGCCAAGATGGAACGTTTTTTAAACGAAAAACTCTATCCCGAAAATCCTAAATTTAAAGGCAATATCTTCCACGCCATTTTTAATTGCAATCCAGAATATTTGCCCAAGTGGTAGTAGTTTTTTGGAATTTAAGAGACTGTTTCGTCGGCCTTAACGAGCCTCCTCGTAGTGACTAATTGGTATTTGGCCAATGGCAGATGGCTGTTGGCAAACCAACGAGAGATTCTTATTTCTCTCTTTTCACTTCTCACTAACCTGAGCGAAGCAATTCTAAATTTTGAGTTTTCAAAGGTCTATAATAAGTCATTTTTTTGTCAAAAAATATTAAAGATACTTTAACACCTACCAGTTTAAATAAAGTCCAAAACTTTATTTAGGAGGGGGAAGATGAGATTTACAAAATTAAAAACGTTTGTTGTTTTATTGTCTCTGGTTTATCTGGCTTTTTTAACCACCAGTTGTAATTTAAACGATGTTTTAAGTCAGCTAGAGAGCCCAGCCAATGAAACATCTACCGAAGAAAGCACTTTATTCGTACATTTTGCCGATGTCCATTTGGCAGATGATCAAGAAGTATCTGAAATTTTTAGTGGTACCATACCTCCTGTAGAAACTGTTCAGAAAGCTGTAAATGAAGCGTTAAGTTATGATCCAGATGTTTTAATCCAAACAGGAGATATTGTTGCCCTAGCTGATAGCAAAGATTTGGATACTGGTGAAAAATGGTTTCAAATGGCGAAGCAATATATAAAAGATCCTGTAGTAGATAATGGGGTTCCTTTTCTCTACGCTCCTGGCAATCATGATAGAGCTGGCATTAAGCTAGATAATGTAGATATTACCGATCCGAGATATGATAATGGATTAATTTTTAAGTATATTGATACAGATAAAGAAAAGAGTTATTATTCTTACTCAGAAGATAACTATCTTTTTATTATGCTTGATCCAGAAGAAATACCTGAAACTGGATATCGAGCTGTCCGTTTACCTGAAGAGCAATTAGACTGGTTAAAGACAGAATTAGAAGCTAATAAAGATAAGTTTATAATAATATCATATCATCAACCGTTAGGTTCTTGGACCGAAGATAGCTACTCAAGTTTTATGGATACTATTAAACCTTATAAAGATGATATTATTTTGGTAGCAGGCCATACTCATGATAATAGAGTCATCTATCGCGATGGCATTCCAGAATATCAGGATGGAGCCATTTGTGGTGATTGGTGGCAAACAGGGAAAACTCCTGATGGTAACCCCATGGGTTATGCTATTTATTATATCAAAGATAAAAAAGTACAACGTTTTTACAAAGGAATAGATAAAGATAAACAGATTAACCTTTTATCTCCCGATGACGTAGTTATAAGCGGAGAGGTTAATGCTGAATTTAATGTCTATTATAAGGACAAAGAAGTTGATAGTGTTTGTTATAAAATAGATAATTCCCCTCAGGGATGTTTTAATTTGGAAAAGATAGAAACTCCCCAAATAACTTGGTATCACGCTACTGGTACTATCAAAGCTTTAAATATTGATGATAATCTTCATAAAATCAGTGTAATTGTCAAAACTAAAACTGGCGAAGAATATCAAAAAGATATAGTTTGTAAGTTTTCTGATGAAAAAATTATGCCTATAAGTGAAATAATAAATGATGAGAACTTTACTAATTTTTATGGTAGATTTGTAACCGTAGATGCTGTTGTGACCGCTGTTATGTATAGTGGAAACTTACTTACTTTACAGGATGATACTGGAAGTATTGTGGTTTGGGCTGGTGACTGTCATCATCCGGAATTTCAAGTAGGCGATAAAGTAAAACTGCGCGGGCAGGTTACTCAGTTTAAGGGAACTAAAGAGTTAAAATTAGTTAGTTCAGATGATGTAGAAATATATGGACATGAAGATTTAGAAAATCAGGTTGTAGAGCTTGAAAATATTAAGCAAGCTTATGAACAATATGATTCTTTGGAAAATAAGATTGTTAAAACTAGCGGAGTTATTACGGCTGTATTTGGAAATCTTGTTTTTATTCAAGATGATACTCAGGGAATCGCTCTTTGGCTAGGTGAAATTACTGCTCCAGAATTATATCCTGGCCAAGTAGTTACTGTTCAAGGAGGCTTAAGTCAATATAAAGGTATGGTAGAAATAGTTCCTCTAAATGATGAAGATTTAAAAATTACAGGAGAAGCAACAGTTCCTGAACCTAAAGTTATTTCTCTTGCTGAAATAGACCAAAATTACGGTACACTAGTAAAAGTAGAAAATCTCCAAATTACTTCTGTTTCTTCAAGTAAAATAGTTGTTACCGATGGAGACAATTCTATTACTATCTATTGCGGCAAGGCAGGATTTGATCCTTCTTCACTTCTAAATGTTGGAGATAATATCTCTGTAACCGGTGTGGTTGGGTACTATTATTCTCCTCAGATTTATCCAAGATCTGTTGATGATATAATCAAATTGTAAAATATGAGACCTTTGCAAAATTCAAATAATATAGATAGATCACCACGGTGCCATCGGCGCCTCGTGACAGGGATTGCTTCGGCTGCTGGCGCAGCTCCTTGTGCTATCAGCCATTTACCAGCGGCTATCGACCACACTGTCACTGCGAGCCCGTATGTCTCTTAAATAAATATTTTGCAAAAGTCTCAACATAAAGGGCGGTCATTATTGACCGCCCTTTATAATTATTTGACTATTTCCACCTTATAAGTGGTCTTAACTTTTTTGGGAGAAGGCTTTAAATCCACTTCTAGATAAGCCTTATAGATGAAATTTAATCTAGGCCCATGTTGGGCTGGAGCAAGGAGAATATCGCGTCCCTGGGTAAGGGCTATGCGGCTATCACAAAGGTGACCAAAGAAATACTCTCTTTTTTCAGGATGTTTAGCCGCTTCAGAAGCATCTATGCCGTAAAGCATGCCGTCAGGAAAAGTTAAAAGCCAGCAGTGATAGCCTTTAATTAACCCCCCGTTAGAAGGGACAGGCAATCCCATCTGAAATAGAGCCGGAATGCCCTGAGCTCTGGCTAAGCCCATAAACAGGCTGTGAAAATCCGTACAATTTCCGCGGCGGTTATTACAGGCCCAGATAGCATCGCCTCGGCCCCAGCCGGTGCCGGTTTTTTGATACTTCATGTGGGTTATCACGTAGTCGTATATGGCTCTAAGCTTGGCTACCGGATCTTTTTTGTCCCCGGCTATCTCTTTGGCCATGCTTTCAAAGGTTTCTACCGGAACTAACTGATCTGGCAAAAGTAAACGAAGGGGAATGTCTTTTTTCCAAGGCCTGGGAGAAACTTCTTGACGAGTTAACTTTACTTCTATTTCTAGTTTGGCCCCTTTGGGCAAGGCACTTTCCCAGGCCATGTGTAAAAACTTGTTGCCGTACTCTTTTTCCTTCATAATTTCA
This sequence comes from Thermodesulfatator indicus DSM 15286, assembly GCF_000217795.1. NCBI lineage: Bacteria > Pseudomonadati > Thermodesulfobacteriota > Thermodesulfobacteria > Thermodesulfobacteriales > Thermodesulfatatoraceae > Thermodesulfatator > Thermodesulfatator indicus. The sequence continues at coordinate 1,153,666 of NC_015681.1, read as the reverse complement.
TAAGGCCCAGGAGCTTTCACTTTTATGGATTCAATTTTTTGAAAATTGTCCTCAAGCGGAATGGGAACCCACAATTCTATTAACCTGGCCTTGGAAATTGGTTCTACCTGTACTTCTGTTTTTAACAGGTAAGTCTTGGCTGCTAGAGACCAGGAGCTTAAAACAAACACTAACATCAACGCCAAAAACAAACTTCTTCTCATAATAACCTCCTTTAATTTAGGTTTATTTGACTGGAGTTAAAGAAACTCTTGTGCTGCTAAAATCGGGAATCCCTCCCAAAATATCTACTAAGGGCAAATCAAACAGGCTGGAATCAAGATAGCTCAAAACATTGGGGTTAAAGCCTCTTTTTCGCAAATTATCCGGGGTTACTCGGCCATTTTTAAATATCTTTGCTCCTCCCAGAAGGACTTTTTCGCCTTTAATAATTTCTAGTTCCGAGGCTCCATGCTGGGTATGTCCGTAGTGAAAGGGATAGGCTACAATTCCTGGCCTTACACGCGGAGACAATTTTATACGAGCTAAGACACCTTCCTTAAAAGAACTGGAACAAACCTTAACTAGCGAGTTATCTTCAAGGCCTAAAGACTTGGCGTCCTCAGGGTTTAACAAAAGTAGAGGCTCTCCTTCATAGGCAAGGGCCTGACGATAACAAATAGTCCGTGATTGGGTATGGAGGGCTGTTTTATGGCTGATAAGAAATAACGGATAATCTGCCTCTAACTCGGACAATGTTTTACCGGCAGCGTTTTGGGCTACTTCATAACGTGTTGTGCCCCAGAAATTCTTGCCGTTTAAGGAATTTTTGCTACGGGCCATTTTTTCATTCCATATACAAACTTGCGGGATGCCTTTTTTCAGATTGCCTTGGCTATCAAACGCCGCTTGAGGCGGCAAGAAAACACCTCCTCTGGCCAAAACAGTACAAACCCATAACCATTCGTCTTCTGACAAAAGGCTTTTATAAGCAGCTATGGGATAGTTGGCTTCTACAAAGGCCTTTTCTTCATAAGAAGCCTTGCTTACTTCGGCATTTACAGCCAGATTAGCTATTCCCCTTAAGTAGTAGTCTTCAGCCTTATCAAGGGAGAAAGCCCCATCTTTTCCTTTGATGGCTCCGGGGCCGAAGCCAGGTAATTTCAGATATTTGGCCAGATCAATTAAAAAAGTTTCCAGACAGTAAGGGCGGCCATCAGGGGTCTTTTCTGTTTTTGGAGAAAGAACTGGCGTGCGAACAGCAGTAAACTTTTGCGCCGGAGCATGAGGGTTTAAAAATCCATACTGGCCTTCCAGATAAGTTATATCAGGGACGATATAATCTGCGTAAATATTGGTTTCGTTTACCGTAACGTCTATAGAAACATGGAGAGGGACTTTATCGTGATCTGTAAAGGTTTTGATAAAACGCCTTCCTCCAGGGGTAGTGTAAACGGGATTGTAAAAATAAGTAAAAAGCACTTTGATGGGATACGGATAAGCCTGATCTATACCTGCCAGGGCTGAAACCGAAAGTCCACCTTTGGTAAAAGGAAACCAGGGGAGTTTAGAAGGATAACCCTGACGTTTAAATTCACTGGTCTTTTCGTAAGAGGCTTTCTCGCGAGATATTTTTACGCCTCTGGGCTTATGAGCACCGGGAAAGGATTTAAGATTGTAGCAACCCGTTTGCCATTTAGCCGCCCCTCCTCCGGCACAAAGATAGCCGCCTACTCGATTAACATTTCCCGCTAAGGCATTAAGTAGGGCTACGGCGTAGCTGGCGTATGCTCCTCCAACGTAGTTTCCGCCACCATGATAGGCAAAAGCGGCACTATAAGGAGCATGGCTGGCAAACTCTTTAGCTAAACGCTCAATGGTTTCTCTGGAAACTCCACTTTCGCGAGCGTAAAAGTCAAGGTCATGGGCAAAAACGCTTTCCTCAAGAAGTTTGAAGGCTGTTTTCAGTTTAAACCCTTTATAAGTGCCCTCCCAGGAAAGAGTGGCACGAGTTACCTCTGAGGCAGGTCTTAATACCCCTTTTTTATCTACAACTACAGGCTCTTCAGGTTGGCCAGACAACCCTTGCAGATCCTTAACTTTCAAGAAGCGGCCGGCTTCAGGCCCCTCGGTGATAACCAGATGAGTGGCATTGGTAAAGACATTTCGTCCTTCTTTTTTGGCGGCTTTAAGGTTGGTAAGGGCGAGAAAAGAAGTATCAAAAAGCTTCTCTTTAAGAAGAACGGAAAGCAGTCCCAAAGCCAGGGCACCATCTTTCCCTGGTTTAATAGGAATCCACTCATCAGCGGCGGCTAAGGCTTCGTGAGCACGAGGATCAATGATTACAAATTTGAGATTTTTTTCCGCGGCCCGTCTGGCAAAAACGCTTCCCGCCGTGGTAGGCCCAGGCTGGAGGGCCGCATACAAATTAGCGCCAAATACCAGAACATATTTTGAATTCCATAAGTCAGCCTTGAATTCTACCTGTTTGCCATTGGAGAAGGCAAAATTGCCCATCCTGAAACCAAGACCGCATATATCGGTATGTCCTATGTAATTGATAGAGCCAACGGACTTGTTAACAAAACGTTTAATGAAATGTTTGCGCCCCCCTTGAGAACGTCCAGTTATCCAAACCAGTTGATTGCGTTTTGGCCCTAGCTCTGGTGCCTTCGGGTCAATAGGCTTATCAGAAAGAACTTCTTTTAAGCCAGGGTAATGGCGCTGGTCTCCTAAATCTTCAAAAAGCCGGCCCCCATTTGCTATTTCGTAAATAAGCTGGCTCCAGGAAATAGGTTTGAATTTACCAGAGCCGCGAGGGCCGTTTCTTTTAAGGGGAACTTTTAGGCGATAAGGATTGTTGAGATAATCGTTATCAAAAAGGGGCTTGGCGCAGATACCAGCTGTTTCTTTAAAAGAATCTTTCAAAGGTGTTTCGTAAGGAATCGGCTCTCCCGCTCTGTTGTAAGGATGATAAGGGTTTCCTTCAACACGGACGATTTTTTCGTCTTTTACTCTGATCCTCAGGCCACAGCGGGCGTTACAGGCCAGACATACCGTGGTTACCAGGCGTTCGCCTGGGTTTAGTCTGGCTCCCTCTGTTTTGACCCAAGGGAGTTCTTTAGTTTGATTTTTAATCTCGGCACGCTGATATTGGTGCAATTCTTTAGCGAGAGATTTATTATTAGCTAAAAGCGCCGCCAAAGCCCCTTCTGGATGGTAAAGGTCACCAAAAATTAGTGCTCCTGAAGGGCAGACCGCTACACACCGCGGAATCTCTTTCTGGCTGATAAGTTCAAGACATAAATCGCATTTATGGGCTTTGCCTCTAAAAACTTTTATTCCGTTATAAGGGCAGGCTTCTACACAGGCTCCATCTCCCTTACATAGGGCCTTATCTACCAATATCACCCCGGTTTTATGGCGCTTTAAGGCTCCTTCTGGACACACTTCAAGGCAGGGAGCTTCTTGACATTGTTTACATATTTCTTGCTTAAAAGAGAGTTTAACCTCTGGATATTTCCCTTCCTCTTGAAGATGCACTTTCATAAAAGTTTCTTCAGGGGCCAGCTGGTGGGCCATCTGACAGGCAGCCATACAGGCCCTACATCTGATACAACGTTCTGAGTCCCATATAAGAACAGGCCTCAAAAGCATATCCCCCATTGCCTGCTGAACTTTTAAGACCGGTCCAATTAAACAGGTCACGCCAGCAATCTTAAGAAAAGTTCTTCTTTTCATCGCCACTCCTTTCAGGTCAAACTTGATTGGAAAGACTTATATCGACAGAAAAAATAAATCAAATAGAAAATATCTATAAAACGAACCCGATTTATAGATATAATCTTTAGAGGTTATATAACTTGGCTATCGATTAGCTATTGATGGGAAAATTTTTACAGACAAAACATAAAGGAAGGCTACAAGATTATCGAAGAACCTTGTGTTAGCGAAGGGCTCTCTTAAAACCAAAAAAGTAGTCAACCCCTCGCAGTGGCAAGGTAAAATGCTACTGCGAGCCTGTATGGTAAAAAGTCTTTAAAGAAAAGCCTTTTTCAATATTCTTTAAACATACATTTTGGCTGCTTTTTCTACGATTTTTTCAGCCTCAAGCCAGTCATCAAGGGCTTTGCCTGGTTCCTGGCCACGTTTGAGGTATATTTCGTACGCAATTTTTTCGATTAGTTCTTTTTTCATTCTTTGGGCTTCTTCAGGTGAACCAATAAATTCAATAACGAGATTGTCTTCTTTAGCCGACTGTACTTCAATTCCTTTCACTTCACCATTTTCTTTGAGTACGTATATAGCTCTCGGAGAGCGTAAAGTATGAATAAGGTGTTCTGTATGTTCTGCGTTAACCCCACCTACAATAACTTCTACGTCTTTCTTTTTGGCTTCATATACTAAACCCAAAAAGGGCATATCTCGGCAAACTTCATGGCCACCTACCAAGATACAAACTGGCCGAAACTGGTGTTCCGCGTTGAACTGCTTTAAAAATGTAGGCCAATCTTTTTTGAGAATTCTTTCTTTTTTCATTTTGAGTCTCCCTCAAGTTTATTTGGACTTTACTTTTCTAAGAAAAAAATAAACACTCTTTATAACGATGTCTCTTTTCCAATAGTGATTATATCAAAATAAATTCAATGTTTGCTAAAAAAATTTAGGAGGTGATTATGAAAGAAAGAATAGTAGTAATTGGAGCGGTGGCGGCTGGCCCGAGAGCTGCTTGCCGAGTTAAGAGGCTAAACCCCGATGCTGAAGTAATCATGATAGATAAAGACGACCTCATTTCCTACGGAGGCTGTGGAATTCCTTATTATGTTTCTGGAGATATCCCTGATGAAAAAGAGTTGCGTCTTACAGCTTTTAAAATGTTAAAAGATGAAAAATTTTTTGAAAACGCCAAAGGAGTCCATACTCTTACAAAAACATTAGCTACCAAAATAGACCGTGAAAAAAAAGTAGTTCACGTAAAATATCTTGATTCTGGTAAAGAGGATACCCTTCCCTATGATAAACTAGTTTTAGCTACAGGGGCCTCTCCCTTTCTTTTACCTATTCCTGGGCGTGATCTTGACGGAGTTTTTGCTGTCTCAAACCTTCACTCCGCCATAGAGATAAAGAATCGTTTGGCCAGAGGGGAAGTGGGCAAAGTGGTAATTATTGGGGCAGGGGCCATAGGCCTTGAGATGGCCGAGGCCTTTAAAGACCTGTGGGGAGTAGAGGTCACAGTGCTCGAATACTTTAGTCAGCCTTTGCCACGTTTGCTTGACCCCCCTCTAGCCCGTATAGTGGCTCAGCACCTGAAAGAAAAAGAAGTAAAACTAGTGGTTAATGCCCGTACCAAAAAGATTGAAGGCAAAGACGGAAAAGTAGTGGCTGTAATCACCGAAGACGGTCGTTACAAATGTGACCTGGTTATCATGGCCACAGGGGTTCGCCCTAATTCTCAGCTGGCCCGTGAAGCAGGGCTAGCAGTATCACCTCTAACCGGAGGTATAATCGTAAACGAACGCTTGCAAACTTCTGACCCTGATATCTATGCCGGTGGTGATTGTGTAGAAATAACCCATCTTATATCTGGCAAGAAGATGGTTCTCTCCTCAGGAGCGCTAGCCAATCGTCACGGCCGTATAATTGGCACGAATTTAGCTGGAGGCACAGAAACTTTTCGCGGAGCAGTGGGAACCTTTGTAATGAAATGTTTTGACCTGGCTATTGCCAGCTGTGGTCTATCTTATGAAGTGGCTAAATTAGAAAAATTTAAGACCTTTTATGCCCTACATAGTCAGCCAGAAAGAGCCCATTATTATCCAGGGGCAGGTCCTATTTTCGTAGAAATAGTAGCAGACGAAAGAGATCGCCGGGTTTTAGGATTTCAGGCCGTAGGCCCGATGACTGACGGGGCCATGGCTCGGGTAAACGCTGTGGCCAAAATTCTTGAGTTTAAACCGCGTCTTGAAGATACTGCTTACATGGAACTTGCTTACGCTCCTCCGTTCAATTCGGCCCTTGATCCTATAAACGTGGTTTCCATGGTGGCTAATAACTTGGCTGATGGTTTATTTAAACCTATAGAGCTTGACGAAGTATTTAAGCGTCTAAAAGAAAACGACCCGAATACCATTTTTATAGACGTAAGAACTGAAGGCGAAGCAGCTCCTTTCATGGAAAAATATCCCGGACGCTGGATTTTTATTCCTTATGATCAAGTAAGGTTCAATATCGACAAGATACCAAGAGACAAAGAGATTGTACTTATTTGCAATACTTCTATGAGGGCTTATGAAGCGGCACGAGTACTTTATGCGGCAGGTTATGAAAAAGTTTATGTGCCTCTTGGAGGAATGAACTTTGTAAGACGTTGGAGCTGGTTAGATTAATTTTGGTGGAGGCGGCGGGAATCGAACCCGCGTCCGGAGGTGTTTCAGACTGAACTTCTACGTGCGTAGCCTGGGCCGTGACTTTCGGCTGGGAAGGCTCCCCAGGCTGGCCTTCTCCAGCCTAGCCTGCAGAAATCTCGCCTAGAAGGTGGCAGGCACACCTTCTAGGCCAGCCCGCTAGCTGACGCCCTGAACCGCCCACGGGCAGAGGCTGGATTCAGGGCGGGCTGCTGTTATATTAAGCAGCCATTGCGTAGTTATATTCGTCGGCACTTGTGTTTGCCCCACCTTTTTTACGAGGCGGTGGGCACCTCGGCACGCTGTTCAGCCCTAGGCACCTCCGTCGAACCCATTTCGCCCCCTTTGTGCGCTAAAGCCGACGAAGGTTTGGGCTTTTCCCAATTTTAAAAGAGCAATTATTTTATACGCCCTTTGTAACGGCGCCTTAGCTCGCGCTCAACATCCCGGCGGCGTATGGTTTCGCGCCGGTCATAAACCTTCTTTCCCTTGGCTAAGGCTAACTCTACCTTGGCTTTACCATCCCGAAAATAAATCCTTAAAGGAATTAGAGTATAACCTTTTTGCTGTACCTTGCCAAGGAGCCGTCTTATCTCCTGTTTCTTTAAAAGGAGCTTGCGTGTGCGCGTCGGGTCAAGCACCTGCGCCTCACGACTAAAAGGATAAGGACTGATATGGACGTTGTAAAGATATACTTCGCCATCTTTTATACGGGCAAAACTATCAGCCAAATTAGCCCGCCCAAGCCTTAAAGATTTTACCTCTGGCCCAAGGAGCACCATGCCCGCTTCAATGGTTTCTTCAATGTCATAAAGGTGCCGAGCCTTTTTGTTGGTGCAAACTGTCTTTTCCATAGCAAATTTATGGTAAAACTAATTTAGCCTGCCGTCTAGAGGATAACTTCTTGATACCCTTGCGGAGTCTTTTCTTGGCAGGAAGAAGGTTTAAGATTCTTGGAGGCAAGTGTTTTCAAAGCTAAAGGAAGGTCGTCTTTTTTTATCTCAAGCGCCATGCCGCAATCACTGCTTATTTCTTTGGGAACAGGTACTAAATCAAGGTTTACGCCCTCTTTTTTAAGGATTTTTTCTGCTTTTAAAACGTAATGAATAGAAGGAAAGAGCAAGATAACCTTCATGCTGCTATTTTTAATAAGGCTTCAGCTGCCTTTTCCACTTCACTTACACGGTTAAAGTAGCCGAAAGAAAATCTTACCGTTCCTTGAGGGAAAGTTCCTATGGCTTTATGTGCCAATGGGGCACAGTGGAGGCCAGGGCGCACCGCAACCTGAAATTCTTTATCAAGACGAAGGGCTACTTCAGAGGGCGAAAGGCCTTCAATGTTTATGGAAACAATAGGAATGGCTTTGATTCTTTCTTTGGGACCATAAATTTTAATTTTGGGATGGTCTTTAATTTTTTCTAAAAAAAGATCTGCAAGGGCGGTGGTGTGGCGATGAATTTTCATAAGACTCGTTTCTTCAATAAAATCAATTCCAGCAGAAAGGCCGGCGATACCACAAAGATTGGGAGTTCCGGGCTCAAAGCGATCTGGCAAAAACTCAGGAGCCTCAAGCGATTCTGAACGACTTCCTGTCCCTCCAAGTTTAATAGGAGAGAGTTCACTTTCTCGCCCGGGTTTGATATAAAGCACACCCACGCCTGGTGGACCAAAAACTCCCTTGTGCCCCGAGAAGGCCAGGAAATCTATGTCCCACCTAGTAACATCTACGGGAATATGTCCTACGGCCTGGGCAGCATCTACAAGAACTAAACTTTTCCCTTTTATTTTAAGAATTTCTGCAAGGGGCTGTATGGCACCAGTTACATTTGAAACTAGGTTCACGCACAAGAGCCTGGGCTTATGTTCTTTTATTAGCCTTTCTAATGTCTCAAGCTCAACTAAACCTTCTTCGTTGCACGGGGCATAGACTACTTTTACTTCTCTTGTTTTTCTAAGATACTCAAGCGGCCTGGCTACGGAATTATGTTCCACATGGGTAGCTATTACACGGTCTCCTGGGTTAAGAAGTCCCATGATAACCAGGTTAAGGCTCTCGGTGGCGCCTGAGGTAAAAATTACTTGTGTTGAGTCTTCAGCGCCGATGAAAGAGGCTATCTTTTCACGGGCTTCAAAAATTATATGGCTTGCCGCCAGAGCCCCCTGGTGGGCAGAGCGCCCAGGGCTTCCCGGAGTGTTCCTGAGGGCCTGTCCTACGGCCTCTATTACTTCTGAAGGCTTAGGAAAAGAAGTGGCCGCCTGGTCTAAGTAAATCATGGTTTAACAACCTTGGAGGATACTAGTTTTTGCAAAATATCAAACATGTTTGAAATTTGCCCTACGCCTAACCTGTCTTTTACTTTGTAATAATCAAGGCAGGTTCCGCATACTAGAATTTCAACACCTTGTTTTTCAAGGTCTTTAAGGTCAGGCAAGAGTTCCGAATCTTCAAGGGCCAAAAAGACTCCTTCATTGTAACAAACAATGACTTGGGGCCTTGGAGAGACTTCTTTCAGAGTCTTTATAAAGGCTCGCAAAAGAATTTTTCCCAGGGTTTCGTCCCCTTTGCCCATAGTTTTGGAAGTTAAAGCTATACAAACAGGTTCTTGAGTTCCACAGGAAATATCTGGAGAGATGGAAGCTGTCTTAGCTCCTTTGGTGATTTTGAGTTCCCAAAAACCATCTTTGGCAGTAACCGAAATAGCGTGCCCCTGGGCTTCAGCAAAGCGGGAGACATTTTTTACCGCTGCTTCATTGTCAACAAGTACCAGAACTTCTTCTCCTTCTTTTATCTCGTCAAGGGCATTTTTAGTATTGATAACTGGTTGTGGGCAGGGAAGACCACGGCAGTCAATCTGTTTCATACCTTCTCCTTTTGGCGAATTTTTTAGTTTAACTATTTTAATTAAATCTCTGTAAAAATTAAGACCCAAAAGAATATAAGTTTGTTATATAGAAAATTTCTATTTATTGAGCAGACCCTATAGAGAAATTCTATGTCTAAAGTGAAGAAGCAGGTTAAAGTAGATGACAAGTAGGCAAGAGATTTTTTAAAGAATCCGTGACTCAAGAAGGCTAAAAGTGAGCCCGAGCACTACAATAGTTAGGGTTTGGACACCATGGTAAACTAGGGCAATGGCCATTGCCTGGCTTTCAGGAAATCCCAAAAGCCCTAATACTAAAACAATGGCTGCATGAGTTAATCCTATGTTTGCTGGTGGGTTGGGTAATAGTAAAGCCAGGTTTAGACCAAGCAAAGTGATGATAGCTTCAATAAAAGAAAGATTCAAATTTAGAGCCTTGGCTGCTAACATCAAAATATATACTTGGGCCAGCCAAGAAAGGATAGAAAGAAAATAAGTAATCACTAATATTTTTTTGTCTTTCAGGCTTTCTAAGCCTTTAAAAGCAGCTATTAACCAGTTTAATAAAGGATGTTTAACGGAGAGTTCTTCAATTTTTATACGCTTTAAAAAGCCCAAAAGAACTATAAACAATAAAAACATACTTACAGAAAGCCAAAGAATGCCTCTTTTCAAAATGGGCGGGAGGATGTCATTAAAATAAAAAGGCAAGACAAAACTTGTTAACCCCAGACCATCTATAAATTTATCTGCTGCTACCGTGCTTAATCCTGTCCCCCAATTAAGTTTTTGTTTTATAAGATAAAGGCCTCGGCCAAAATCTCCGGCCCTCATAGGCAAAATGGTATTCCCCCAAAAGGCCAAAACAGTCAGGCAAAAACTACGCAGAGGTCCCAGTCTAGACAGAGGAGAGACTATCAGGCGCCAGCGTTCTGATTTAAGATAAACAACTCCTATGTTTAGTAGAGCGCTTAAAAGTAAAAGCCGAATATCTGCCTGTTTTATTGTTTGCCAAGTTTTAGAAAGGTCTGTCTTCAAAAATAAAATGACGAGACAACTAAGACCAAAAATAATGGAAAAAATTAGCCGAAATTTTTTAGAACGCACTAATGCCCCCTTGAGAAATTCGCCACAAAGAAGAAAGGGTAAGCGGTTTTAACCCCTGTTTTTTTATTACAGGAAGGGTCTTTTTAAAGGCTTTGAGCATAGCTGTTTGAGGACGAAGACGGTCAGCCACGCCATCGTGCAAAAGTAAAATATCTCCAGGCCTTAAAGAGGCTAAAATTCTTTCTGAGATTTCTTGAGCGGTAACGTTTTCATCGGTATCCCACACACCAATTGTCCATCCAGCTAAACGAAGCCCTTTTTTACGCAACCATAGATATTGGTCAAAGCGAATAAAACCGTGGGGCGGTCGGTACCAAATTATTGGTTTAGAGGAAATTGACTCAAGGATAGCTAATCCCTGTTCTATTTGTCGGCTAAATTTTTTTAGGGAAAGCTTCCATATTTTTTGGTGATCTAGGCCATGGAAAGCCAGTTCGTGGCCTTCTTTTTCTATTCTCTGGATAAGTTCAGGGAGGCGTTTAGCCCTTTTAGCCAAGACAAAAAAAGTGGCCTTGGCTTTCTCTTGAGCCAGTAAATCGAGCAGTTTAGGGGTTATTTCGGCATCTGGCCCGTCGTCAAAGGTGATGGCTATTTCTTGGATAACATTTTTAGCTCGCCAGAAACTTTTGGATAAAATGTTTACTTGGGGAACAAAGGTATCCAGGGCCAATAAGCTGCTTCCTATAAACCAGGGAGCAGTACGACGAAAAGCTGGTTTCAAGAATATTGGACAAGAAGATAGACCAGCCCCCAAAACAAGAAGAAAGCGCTTTTTAATTTTTGGGGGCAAAACATACCAGAATCTAAACATGTTTAAGAAGGAAGTATTTCGTAATAATGGTCAAGGAGATCGGCGGTTACTTTGTCCCACGAGAACTCTAAGGCCCTTTCCCGAGCCTTTTGCGCCATTTCTTTTCTTTTCTCGGGATTTTCTAGAAGGAATTTTAAGGCTCTGGCGTACCCTTCGGCTCCATGTTCTGGTTTTACCATAAGGCCATGTTTTCCGTCTTCCATCACGAAACGAAAGCCTTCTATGTCTGTAGTAACAACAGGCACTCCCGAGGCCATAGCCTCAAGAAGAGTAATACCAAAACTTCCTTTTTTAGCAGGGAAACAAAGCACATGAGCACTTCGATAATAAGCCGGGCGTTCTTCATCTATTTTGCCAACAAATATAATTTTTTCGGTAAGTTCTTTGGGGACCATTTTCCGATAAGTGGGTTCAAGGGGGCCAAAGCCCATAATTATGAGTCTGATATTAGGTTTTTCTCGGGCTAGTATTTTGAATGCTTCTATAAGGATATCAAGCCCGTTTCTAGGGTCAAAACGGCCTACGTAAAGGATGTTAAAATGGTCATCTGTAAAACGAGAAATTGGTTTTTGTTCAGGTGAATACCAGTTCGTATCAATACCGTTTGGTACTACTACATAGGAAAAACCAGGCAAAAACTTTTCCATAGAAGCAATACAAATGGGAGAAACAGCTATCCTTAAGGCCATGGCTTCCATAAATGGACGTAAGCGTTCTTTAAACATGGAAAGCCACAAGTTTTCTTCAAAATGGGTATGAAACGTTCCCACCACAGGGACAGGCGAATGATAAATAGCCAGGAGAGGAAGAGTTGGTGTTAACGGGGAATGGACGTGAACTAAGTCAAATTGGCCTTCAAATAAAATTTTTTCCAGTTGGGAGCCTAAATCTTGACCCAAGCTTATTCGGGCAAAAGAGTCATTTGAATAGATAGAAACGGAACGGCCTAACTTGATAATATGATTGGCGATCTCACCTACATCCCGTCCAAAAGGGCCGGCTTCAGGAGTTATGATGGTTACTTCGTGCCCTTTAGCCAGAAGTTCTTTAGCAAAATGATGCACGTGTTCGGTGATTCCACCAAGAATCGGATAGTAGTATTCGGTTACAATAGCTATTTTAAGGGGCGAGCCTTTTGGCCTTGGTCTAAGGGGCTTTTTAGGTAAGATAGCATTCGTCTTTAAGTCTTTGTAGCAACTTGCTAAGAGCAATAGGGCCTTAAATAAAGAGCTTACTTTCGAGTGAAATATCCCTAGCCTTTTTTGCAACTCAATAGCACTGTACATATATTTTTCACCTCTTTTAAATAAAGGTTTCACATATTTTACCCTTTGTAACATTATGTCGATAGAGAAAAAAGTCCAGTTTTTTTGTGAAAACTAGAAAATTAACGAAGAGATTTTGGAAGAAAAAATTTTTTCCAGGTAGTTGTTTTCAGGATAGAAATAAGGCCTTGCGGATAAAATATAAGGATTAACATTAGACTTAAGCCATAAAATATATCTTTTAACTCTTCAAAAATGGAAAGAATTTGAGGTAAAGGGGTTAAGAAGGCCGCTCCCGCTAAGGCCCCCCAAGGACTACCCATGCCACCCACTAGTACGATTGTCACCACTTCTACTGAATAAAAAATATCGAAAGTTTTAGGACTAATAAAAGAAAGATAGTGGGCATAAAGAGCTCCGGCCAAAGCTGCTAAAACCGCGCTAAAAACAAAAGACCACACCTTGTAGCGTAAAACTGGAAGACCTAAAGCTCTAGCGGCTGCCTCGCTTGATTTGATAGCTTTTAACTCTCTTCCCAGACGGCCTTGTAAGAGGCGCAAGATAAAAAAGAATATTGTTAGGGCAATAGTCCATATCAAATAATAGTTGGCTTTGTCAGTATTAAAACAAAAGCCTCCAATACAATATGGTGGAATACCTGGTAATCCAGATATACCACCAGTGATGGTCTCTGCTTCACAAAGAGAGATGTAAACAATTAGATTTAGGGCAAGGGTTGCCATAACCAGATAATGACCTTTAAGGCGCAATACAAAACGCCCAAGGATACCCGCTACCAGGCTTGTAACAAAAATAGCCAACAAAGTTCCAAAGAAAGGGGGCAATTTTAGATAAAAATAGCTTAAGGCTGAGCCATAAGCCCCCATGGCGTAAAAAGCACCGTGGCCCAGTGAAATTTGGCCAGCAAAACCAATAAAAATAGTTAGTCCTAGAGCTACTAAAAAATATAGGCCTATAAAGGCTAATACATTCAAATAATAGGGATTTTTTACAAAGATAGGCAATAAATAAATAATTAGATAAAGTACCAGAAAAGACCTCATAAACGTTCTTCCTCGTTATTTCCTAAAAGCCCCTGCGGCCTGAAGAGCAATACTAAAAATAAAACACTATAAGCTACTACATTTTTGAATGCAGAGGCAAAATAGCCCCCCACTCCCTCTAGCAGGCCTAAAAGAAGCCCGCCTAACAAAGCTCCTGCGAAATTCCCGTAGCCTCCTAAAACCGCAGCAGCAAAACCTTTTAGGCCAATATAAACACCGCTTTCAAAGGAAAGGGGCCAAACCGGGGCTACAAGGATTCCGGCAAGTCCTCCTAAGGCCCCTGCTAAAGCAAAGGAGCAGGCAATAGCCTTGGAAACGGGTATTCCCATAAGAGCAGCTGCTTGAGCATCGACAGCTACCGCCCGAATAGCTTTGCCCCAGAGGGTATATTTGAAGAAAAGATGCAAGGCCAAAAAAGCAAAGAGAGTAGTACCAATAATCCAGAAAGTTTGAATTTCAAAATTAAGATTCCCAAGTTGGATATAACCTCCTTCTAAAGGCGGTAAAGAGATAGGCCTTTTCCCCCATAATTCTTTGATTGCTCCGTGAAGAAAAACGGAAAAACCAACGGTAATAAAAACTAGAAAGATTATTTCTTTAGACTTGGCGTAGCTCAAGACAAAGCGCCAAAGAAAAAAACCTACAAGGGCAGCTAACAATACCCCAGCAGAAAAAGCCAGCCAGTAAGGCCAGCCAAAACCAACCAAGAGCGAGTAGGCCAAAAAAGCCGCAATCACGGCAAAGTCGCCTTGGGCAAAGTTGACAATGCCCGTGGCATTGTTGATGACGCTGAACCCCAGAGCTATAAGGGCGTAAATAGAGCCGGCTGAAAGGCCCGCAACCACAAATTGCAGAAAGATTCCCAAATCCATGAAGGAGATATCTAACGCAAGGCCGGCTAACAGTAAATATCCAGTATTAACTCCTCAAGAGGTCTCTTGGGTACGTGGTGAATGTCTTCATCGTCTCGGAAATATTTTATATCTCCTCCAGGCGGAATATCTTCTATAACTACCTTTTCGGCGGGTTTACCTAAAGCTATTACATGTAGCATTTCAAAGCGAGGGGGGATGTTTAGATTCTCTCTTAAAGTTTCGCGATCAAGAGAGGCGATAATGCATCCCCCTAGGCCCTTTTCTACTGCTCCCAGGAGTATATTTTGCGTAGCCAACCCGGCATCTACCCCAAATACTTGAGCAATATCTTTGTCTCCCAAAACCACTATATAAGCCGTTGGGCGTTCTCCTTTGGCCGGGCCAGGCCAGTCTTTTAAATAAGCTGCCCATCTAAGACAGGAAAATATTTTTTGGTTCACATCTTTTTCGCAAGATAAAATGTATTTAAGGGGCTGTAAATTACCAGCTGAGGCGGCTAACCTGGCTAGCTTTATAAAATAAAGAAGCTCTTCTTTTTTTATGGAATAATTTTCATCAAAACGGCGGTAACTTCTACATTTAAGAATTAAATCTTCTAAATTCATATAGCACTCCTTTAATTTTTCATAATCGAAGTTAAGTTGCGGGGAATTTCTTCTAAACGAAAAGGTTTATATAAAATAGCATCAACACCCATAGTTTCTAAAAATTCTCGACTTTTTTCATCTATATAACCAGTAGTTACTATTATGTGGATATTTTTTCCTGTTTTTCTGATCTTTTTTATAACATCCTTTCCTGACAGTCCAGGTAAATTTAAATCTAATAGGATAACATCAGGAGTCAGTCCACCTTTAATTCTGGACCAGGCTTCTTCTCCAGAAAAACAGCATTCTACTTGATAGCCTTTTTCTAAGAGATATTTCGCTACTGCATCCGCGATGCCTTTTTCGTCCTCGACAATCATTATTTTAGGTGCGGGAAACATGGTGGCTAGATCTCTTTTCAGTTCTTTTTTAAGGTCTTTAGGTGGAGAAACTTCTGGTAAATAAATTCTAAACAGAGAGCCTTCTTTGTTTTTAGTGCGAACCAGGATAAAACCTTTAACATTTTCTACAATTCTCAGAGTTACAGCTAAACCCAGACCGGTACCAGAATGAGAATTTTTGGTGGAAAAATATGGATCAAAAATTCGCCTAAGATATTCTGGCGGGATGCCTGTGCCGGTATCTTCTACTTCTAAACAGGCAAAGCGGCCCTTTATGTGTTTTTTACCTCCTGGAATATACCCTTCAGGGGCTTCTTCTAAGCTGACTTTAAAAGTTTTTAAAGAAAGAGTTCCTTCTTTTTCCATAGCTTGGATGGCATTAAGACATAGATTCATGATAATTTGTGTTAGTTGGGCCTTAGATAAAGGCACAAAAAGGGCTGTTTCGTTCAAATTGATTTTTATTTTTATTCCCTTGGGAATGGATTCCTGGATAAAATAAAGAGCCTCTTTTAACTGTTGATTGAGGTCTGAAACTTCTGAAGGCTCTTTTTCTTCTGGTCTGGCAAAAGTTATCATCTGGCTAACTATTTGAGCTGCACGATCACAAAGAGCCAAAATGTCGTTTACATTCTTTATATGTGGAAAACTTAAATATTCAGTTATTAGCTCTGCTTTAAGCCTAATAGCGGCCAAAATGTTATTAAAATCATGCGCTATTCCTGCGGCTAAAGTGGCTATCGCTTCCATTTTTTGCATTTGAATTAATCGTTCTTGAAATTTTCTTTCCTGCGTTAAGTCTTCAATCATAAAGACATAGCCTAGGATTTTATCTTTTTCCTTATCAAAAAAAGCCCTAACTTTTAGAGATAAAATTGTTTCTTCATCTGGAAGCTTGACTTCACACTGAAAAAGCCCTTCTTTCTCTATCACTGCTGTAATTTCAGCAATATCAACTTTACCTAATAAAAATTCGAGAAAAGAATAAAAATCTTTATTTTTGGACAATAAAAAGAATTCTTCAGCTTTAGGATTAGTAAAAAAGGGTTCCATTTTTTCATTGGTGATCACTAAGCCCACATCAGTAGCCTGCTCAACTATAAGTTGAAGAACATTCTGTATGCGAGTTAATTCGGCACTAATGTTTTCCAACTCTTTAGTTTTTTGGCGTAAGAGTTTTTGTCCCAAAAGCAGGGCTTTTTCTTTAATTTCTCTTTCAACCATAAAGCGAACATATTCTGGCCCCGCGTTCTGGGGTAACACATAACGAGCCCCTTTTATGATGTAAGAAAACGGGTCTAAAGGTTCTGCATTTTTAGAAGGGAAAATAATGATAGGAAGAGCTGGGGCCATTTGTTTTATAAAAAAAACTTCATCAGGCGCAAGTTTTGAGGAGATAAAAGAGGCCTCGAAGTTATTTTTTTTCAAGTTTTCAATAGCGTCATTTAAACTTACAGGAGAGGTTACTTTAAATCCAGCTCTAGTAAGTATATCTTCCCACCGTTTTTTTTCTTTTGGATCGTAGGCGAGTAAAAAGACATTATAATATTTTTCCTTTTTAGGAGAGCTAAAAACTTCTTTTATCTTTTTAAGAAGCTCTTTGGTGGAGCAAGGATAAGATAAAAATCCTTCAACTCCTAGAGCTTTTATAATTCCTTCTATTTCTTCAGAAGCAAAATATGAAGAAATTATTAGTACCGGCAAATTGTAGTTGTTTTCCCATAAAAACCGACAAAGGCCCCAACCATCAATGCGTGGCATGTAAAGATCGGTAATAATTAAATCAGGCTTTAGGCCAGAAGATAGCAAGTCAATAGCTTCCAGGCCATCTTCAGCCTGTTCTACGAGATAGCCCGCCTTTTTTAGCATAGAAGTCAGACGAAATCTCTGAACCGGCTCGTCGTTGACAATAAGAATTTTAAAAGCCATACTTGCCACCTTTTAATTTTTAGATTAATTCTAATTTAAATAATTGTATAGTGAGGTGATTTATGACCAGCTCCCTCCTTTTAAGTATTGCTACTTTTCTTTATTTGGCGGCGGCTATCTTTTATCTTTTTAACTGGATTTTCCACTGGCAAAAATTTGGTATAGCTGGAACAGCCACAGCTATCTCTGGTCTTCTTCTTCATACCGCCGGTTTCTTTTTTCGCTGGTGGGAATCTCATCAACTGGGCTATGGTCGTATCCCCCTCACTAATTTATATGAGTCTCTTATATTTTTCGGCTGGTCAATCGTAGCAGTTTATTTATTTATGGAATTTAAGTTTAAAAATCGGGCAATGGGTGCCTTTGTAATGCCCTTTGCCTTTTTGAGCATGGCTTATGCGTCTTTTTCTACTGATCAAGAAATTCAGCCTCTTATACCTGCTTTACAGAGTAACTGGTTGACCGTGCACGTCATCACTTGTTTTCTGGGCTATGCCGCTTTTACTGTAGCTTGTGCGCTTGGCATAATGTATCTCGTGCGCTCTAAAGCCAAGTCTGATGAAGGGCTCTGGTCTCATCTGCCGGATCTTAAATCTCTTGATGACTTAATTTATAAGACCATTCTTTTTGGGTTTTTCTGGCTAACGGTAGGCATAATAACCGGGGCAGTTTGGGCGGAACAGGCCTGGGGAAGTTACTGGAGCTGGGACCCTAAAGAAACCTGGTCCCTCATCACCTGGTTTGTTTATGCCGCAGCTATTCACGCCCGGCTTATGCGAGGTTGGAGCGGTACGAGGATAGCTTTCCTTTCTATCATTGGCTTTGCTTCGGTTCTTTTCACCTATTTTGGGGTTAACTTCTTGTTATCCGGGCTCCACAGTTACGGTGCAGGTTAATTTTAAATGCCTAGAACCACCCGATTCAGAATGGGCTTCTTTCAACTTAGAAAGACTGAAAGAGGCCCATTCTGATTTTCCCTGGGGAAGAATTCCTCATGAAAACCTTTCTCTTCTTAAAAATCTGCTCGGATTCTCCCCTTACGCAACCAACATACTTTTAAGACGTAAAGATGTACTTGAACTCTTTTGTAGCTACCCCCTTCCCAAGCCCAAAGGAAGCCGAAATCTCTTTAGAGAGATAGCCCAAAAAACCGACTCTTTGAAAGATTGGAAAGACCTGGCTGTTTTTTTGCGAAGGATTAAGCAAAGAGAAATGATTAAAATTTTGGCCCATGATTTAGCCGGCAGGGAATTTAGAAAGACCGTTTTTGCAATCACTGCTCTCGCTGAAGCCAGCCTTAAGGCAATTCTTTTTTGGCTTACCAGCACTTCTTATCCTGAAGATTTCCGAGAAAAGTTTTTTATCCTTGGTATGGGGAAGTTTGGCGCAAGAGAGCTAAACTATAGCTCTGACATTGACATTATCTACTTCTTCCACGCTCCCTTAAATGAAAAAGAACGTTTTATCGCTTTAGCTCGAGAAATTACCCGCATCATGGACACCCTTATTGAAGGAGACCGAGTTTTTCGTGTGGATCTTGGCTTGCGTCCTGGTGGAAAAGATGGCGAGCTGGTTTATTCCGCCAGGGCTGGCGTCAATTACTATTTTTACCAGGCCCACCCTTTCGAGAGGCTGGCTATGGTTAAAGCCAGGCCAGTAGCTGGAAACATAAAACTTGGTAAAAGCTTTTTGAAAGTTTTGCGACCAGTTATTTATCCCCAGTTTTTAGATTTTGCGTATCTGGAACATATAAAAGACCTTAAGGCACGTATTGAAAAAGAAGCTCGTAAAAAAGGCGCTGAGAGGAATATAAAAATTGGTCCTGGAGGGATTCGATCGGTAGAATTTTTTTGTCAGACTTTACAAATGATTTTTGGCGGCAAACACCCATATCTTCGAACACGCCATACCCTCTGGGCCCTCAACCATTTAGCTAAATATAAAATATTACCCTCAGATGAGGCCTTGTTCTTAAAAAAAGCCTATGTTTTCTTACGACAGGTAGAACACCGGATCCAGACAGTTCATTTTAGACAAACCTATACCCTTCCCGAAGAGGAAACTTCTTTGAAACGCTTAGCTAAAAGCCTTGGTTATCAGGGTGAAGAAGCACATAGAATCTTTCTTGATGAACTAAACGTCCTTCGCCAGCAGACCGAAAGAATTTTTTTGTCTCTTCTTGAGCCGGAAAAATCAAAAGCTTCCAATCTATCGGGAAAGATTGATTTGTTTTTTGATGGGGAGATATCCTCTAAAGAATTAGCAGGAGAACTAAATCTTCCTTCGCATCTTTTAAAAGACATAAAAAACATTTTAGTAGCTAAAGGGCCTCTTGCAGCACGCCGAGCGCCTTTACTTAAAGACATATTTAAAGTGGTTCTGGAAAAGGCTGTTATTTGGGGAGTGAAAACAGAGACCTTAGCCAAGCTATTAAGTTTTTTTGAGCGCTTAGGAGGAAGACTTTCCTTTTACCACGCTTTAAGACACGATCCTGAAAAAATAGAAGACTTACTGGAAATTTTTGAAAAAAGTGCTTTTTTGAGCCATCTTTTGATGGAAGTTCCAGGAGCCGCCGAGGCTTTATTTGAACTTGAAATCTCTTTTATCCTTCCTGTTATTCCCTCGGGTATGGAACTCGAACAGGCCTTGGGTCTTTTACGAATGGCTAAAAATGAAGAAATTTTTCGCGTAGCCTATCTGGATTTAAAACAAAAAATTCCTTTTCCTCAGGTCCCAGAACGCCTTTCAATTCTTGCTGAAAGCATAATCAAGGAAACATACAATCTGGCTTCCTCCTCTAAGCAGTATCCTCCTCATTTACTGACAATTTTGGGTCTAGGAAAACTTGGCGGAAAAGAACTCGGCTACCGCTCAGATCTTGACATGGTGTTTATCGCTCCTTCAGAAGAAGAGATGGTTCCAGCTACCAAACTTGTCCAGCGTTTTATGCATTATTTGACTACCCCTTTGCCAGAAGGGCCTGGCTACGAAGTTGATACCCGTTTGAGGCCTGAGGGCAGAAAAGGCCCTTTGGTAGCTACTGTTGAAGGCTTCTTAAAGTACCACCAAGAAGATTCTGGCTTATGGGAAAAGCTTGCATTATTACGTTTGAAGCCTCTTGCCGGAGATCTTGAGGCCGGAGAACTTTTGCTTAAAAGGCTAAGAGAAGTTTTGAGCTCTTTTGAATTCGGGGCCTCTCAAGCCGAAGAAATACGCCAGATGCGTTTTAAAATGGAAAAAGAAAGAACTACGCCTGGCAGATTTAATCCCAAGGTTAGCCGAGGAGGCTTGGCTGATATCGAATTTGTTACTTTTTGGTTAATTCTTAAAAATATAAGAGAAAAAGACCTCTGGGGAGGGCCGATACCGCTAGTTTTAAATAAACTGGCTCAAAAAGGAATTGTTCCCTCAAAAGTTGCTAAAAAACTCGAAGCTAATTATCTTTTTTTGCGCCGTTTAGAGCAGCTCCTTATTTTATTGCTGGACAAATCAGGAGAGGAAAAAGAATACTCCTTTTCGGAAATAAAACTCTGTGAGTCTTATCTTGGTTCAGGGCTTGAAGAGAAACTCAAGCAAATTTGTGAAGAAAATCGAAAACTTTTCGAAGAATGGTTGGCATGAGTGAAGAAAAAATACCTCCTATTTATGATCTTGAAACTTACACTTACGAGCTCCCAGAGGAACTAATTGCTCAATATCCCAGTCAGCAGCGTGAAGAGAGCCGTTTACTGGTGATCGATCGCGGAAAAAAAGAAATAATCCACCATGATAAATTTGCTGAAATTGAAAAGTATTTTCGTGAAGGAGATTTGTTAGTAGCTAATGATACCCGGGTATTTCCGGCCAGGCTTTACGGCCAGAAGGAAACCGGAGGGAAGGTAGAAGTTTTACTTTTAAGGTTGCCAGAAAAAGGCAAGCCTGTACCTGCACTGCACCGAGGCAAAAAGATAAAAAAGGGCTCGCTAATTAAGTTTGAAAAGGGCTTAGTGGCAAGAGTTCTTGAAAATCTTGGCGAAGGTAAAATTTTAATAAGCCTTGAGGGAGTAGATGATGTCTTAGGTGTCCTTTACGAGATAGGTAATGTGCCGCTTCCTCCATACATAAAAAGAGAGCCCAAAAAAGAAGATTTTTCTCGATACCAAACAGTTTACGCTAAAAAGCTTGGTTCTGTAGCGGCACCTACCGCAGGTCTTCACTTTTCTGAAGAGCTACTAAATCGTTTGCAAGAAAAAAGTGTTAAGTTTATCACTATTACACTACATGTAGGCTACGGAACCTTTGAGCCTGTTAAAGTAAGAGACATAAGAAAGTTTCAGATTCACGAGGAATATGTGGAAATTAGTCCTGAGGTAGCGGAACTTATAAATACTTCGCGTGAAGAAGGCCGACGCCTTTT
This sequence comes from Thermodesulfatator indicus DSM 15286, assembly GCF_000217795.1. NCBI lineage: Bacteria > Pseudomonadati > Thermodesulfobacteriota > Thermodesulfobacteria > Thermodesulfobacteriales > Thermodesulfatatoraceae > Thermodesulfatator > Thermodesulfatator indicus. The sequence goes on along the minus strand of NC_015681.1, from coordinate 1,131,987 downwards.
TGCTATTGGCACTACTACTATGAGGACCTTAGAATTTGCCGCTCGTCGAACAGGTAAAATAGAACCTATATCTGGGTGGTGTGATTTATATATTTATCCTGGTTTTGAATTTAAAGCCGTGGATCATCTCATAACCAACTTTCATCTGCCAAAATCTAGTCTTTTGGTTTTGGTGGCAGCCTTTGCTGGTCTTGAGCTGACTAAAAAGGCTTACCAAGAAGCTGTGGCCAAACGATACCGCTTTTTTTCTTATGGTGATGCCACGTTAATTTTATAAAAATGTGAAAAGCTTACGCCAAGAACTCGAAAAAATAGAGGAACAAGTCCTTTCTCCTTTTGCGGCTAAGTCTGCCAGAACCAAAGGGCGCCTTAGACCAGAAGAAGAGTGCGAAGTACGCACCTCCTTTCAGCGGGATAGGGACCGCATTGTCCACGCCAAGGCCTTTAGAAGGCTTAAGCACAAAACACAGGTCTTTCTTTCACCAGGGGGAGATCATTACCGCACAAGACTTACACACACCCTTGAAGTGGCTCAGATAGCACGAACTATGGCGAGGGCTCTGAGGCTAAATGAAGACTTAACTGAAGCCATTGCCCTTGGTCATGACCTTGGCCATACTCCATTTGGCCATGCGGGAGAAGCTATACTAAACGAGCTTAATCCCGAAGGATTTCGCCATTATGAACAAAGCTTGCGGGTGGTTGACTTCCTTGAAAAAGAAGGAAAGGGGTTAAATCTAACCCGGGAAGTAAGAGACGGCATTCTAAAGCATTCCAAAGGAAAGGGCCCCATTCTTCCGAAAGACAAGACACAACTTGCCGCCACCCTTGAAGGCCAGCTAGTTAGAGTGGCTGATATTATTGCTTATTTGAACCATGATTTAGACGACGCCCTAAGAGGAAATGTTATTAAAGAGGCCGATATTCCTAAAGAGTGTTTAAGGATACTTGGTAAAAGACACTCAGAAAGAATAAATACCATGGTAAGGAGTATAATTTACTCAACCCTTGGAGCTGATGACGGCGAGCTTCATATTGAAGAGCATGTAATGTGGGCCATGGAAAAGTTGCGAGAATTCCTTTTTGAAAAGGTTTACGAGGCATCTCCTGTTTATGATGAAATGCAAAAAGCTAAAAAATTATTGCGAGAACTTTATTTTTATTTTCTAGAAAACGGCCTTCCTTGGGAAAAGAGTTCCATCTACCAAAAAGAAACTTCTATTCACCAAAAAATTTGTGATTTCATAGCTGGCATGACCGACCGTTACGCCCTTTCTTTGTTTGAGAAATATTTTGTCCCCAGACCCTGGCCAATTTAAAGAGTTTTTTCTGCGCATCCGAAAAGTTTATCAAGGTGTTTTAAAAATGAACATTAATAAAAAGAGTATCTTAAACGAAATAACAGATCTTTTTCCCGGTTTTATAACCTTAGTTGATTCTTCAAGGACTGTTTTGTTTGCCAACAAAAGTTTAATCAAATGGAGGGGATATGATCCCACTGGTTATCCCTGTTATAAAGTCTTTCACAATTTAGAAAATATTTGTCCGGATTGTCCGTTAGAGGATCTTTTAGATGAGGATAGCCCGGTTACCTGGGAAAGATTAAGTCTTTTAGATAACCATTGGTATAGAATAGCTAGTTTGCCAATTGTTCTTTCTAGTGGTGAAAAAGCCTTGCTTTCTATCGTATTTGATATTCACGATCAAATTGCTGCTCAAAAAGAAGCAGAAAGAAACAGACGACTTTTTGAGGCTATCTGGCAAAAGGCCCCTTTTATAATACTCGCCATAGAGCCAAAAACGGGTGAAATTATATTTGCCAATGAAAAGTTCAAAAAAATCCTTGGTTATGATGTACGCGATGTCATTGGCCAAAAAGTGTTTGATTTTCTTGTCAAAGAAGAGAGAGAAAAAGCCAGGCAATGTTGTAAAACGCTTTGTGAAGGGGAAGAAAAAGAAGAATTGGAAATTTTATATTTTGCGAAAGATGGTAGCAAAAAGTTGCTTAGAAATACTTGTTTTAAAGTAGATTTAGAAGGAAGTTCTGTTATTTTAAATATTGCTCAAGATATTACTGAAGAAAAAAGGCTGGCTGAGCAATTAATCCAGGCCCAAAAGATGGAAGCAGTTGGTCGCTTGGCCGGTGGCCTTGCTCATGATTTTAATAACCTAATAACTGCTCTTAAAAATTACATAGAGCTTCTCTCTTTAAACAAAGAAAATCGTCAGAAAATAGAAAATATCGCCGAAAATATAAAGCTTGTTCTGGAACGTACCGGAAATATTACTCAAAAACTTTTGACTTTTAGTGGTAAACAACCGCAAAAAAGCGGCAGTTTAAATATTTCTAAGTTTTTGCTTGAAATGCAGGACTTTTGGCAACGTTTACTAGGAGAAAATATAGAACTCAATATAAATATCACAGATGATATTTGGGCAAAAATAGACGAAACACACTTACAACAAATAGTAATGAACTTATTAATAAATGCCAAAGATGTTTTACCTGATGGTGGGAAGATAGAAATTAATTTGGAACGGAAAGATTTTGATGAACATTTTCTCAAAAAATTAGATTTAAAAGGCAAGACTTACGCTATTTTAAGTGTTTCAGATTCAGGCCCGGGAATACCCAAAAAATATCTACCGTATATCTTTGAACCTTTTTTTACTACAAAACCATCGGGAAAGGGCACTGGGCTTGGCTTGGCTATGGTGTATTCCTTAGTAAAACAATACCAGGGGCATATCTCCGTTTATACAGAAGAAGGCAAAGGGACAACCTTTAAGATTCTTTTGCCCTTAACTGAAAATACTACTCACGAAAAATCTTCTGTGGAAGAAAGTTTTGTTTCTAAAGAAGACAAAAAAACATGCTCTATTTTAGTAGTGGAAGATGATCCTTTGGTAAGGGAGCCTGTTATCGAACTCCTTAAAAGTGCGGGTTACCAGGTAGAAGCTGCTCAGGATGGCCTAGAGGCTCTAGATATTCTTTCTAAGACAAGAATTGATTTAGTTCTTACTGATCTTGTTATGCCTAAAATGGGTGGAGAGGCGCTTGTTCAAAAAATTAAAGCCAGCTATCCCCATATAAAAGTTATTATAACTTCAGGTTATCCAGAAAGTTCGGTTCCTGTGAATGGAAAACTTGAAGATGTTACTTTTATTTCAAAGCCTTATTCCTTCTCTCAGTTGTTGCGAACTGTTCAAACTATTTTGTATAAAAATTCTTAACTCCTAGATTCCCGCTTAAGCGAGAATCTAGGTTTCTTTGCCAAAAGCGGATAACTTGAGTTATGATTATTTTATGAACGGTAAAAAGGGCCTTAACTGCCCTTTTCAAGTTTTGCAGGGGAAAATTTCAAAAGAATTGTTGCCTCCTGAGCGAATTATAGCTTCAGACTCTGAAGACATTGATTTTGAAGAAGTCATGAATGGGGTAAAAAAGCTTCCTGATAAAGAAAAACTTTTTTGGAAGCTAACCTCTAAGCGTCCTAAATTTTCTACTGAAGAAAAATTTTCGACGAGGGAATTGCTAAGAATCAGGATAAGAGAAACGTCAGAGTATGTAGAAGAATTAGTTAGGGGCTTTCAAAAAGAAATTTTTGATGCCTTACATGAAGGAAAGATATCAGTATGTCGCACTTTGAATCTGCGGCGACTACTGGTTCCAGAAGCTTTAGAAGCCCTTGAGAACTTTATTAAGGAATCTTTGATTCGCGGAGACCATTGTGTGCTTATTATTCATGGCCGAGGGCTTTCTTCACCAAAGGACCCAGTTTTAAAAACTAAAGTGCACGAATGGTTTAAAAAGGGCCCTTATCGTAAGCATATTATAGGTTTTTGTACTGCTAGACAATGCGACGGTGGCCTTGGAGCTACTTATGTGTTGTTGTCCTCTAAGCCGTTGAAAAAAACTTTAGCTGGCTGTACTTAGGGAGGTGGAAAATGCTTTTACCTCTTCACGGAAGAAAAAATATCCTGCTTCACGGACTTCCGGGAAGCGGAAAAACTACTCTGGTGGAAAGATTGGTTAATAAGATTCCTTATCCCAAAAGGGGTTTTTATACACGAGAAGTTCGCGAAAAAGGACGTCGCATAGGCTTTAAAATCGTTACTTTAGAAGGGAAAGAGGCCTGGTTGGCCAAAAGAGGGAAAGGTTACCCTCAAGTGGGTAAGTATAAAGTTTACGTAGAACTTTTTGAAAAGTTAGCTGTGCCCACTATTTCTGAAGTAAAAGAAAACGAAATGATCATTATAGACGAGATAGGTAAGATGGAACTCTTTTCTAAACCTTTTCAGGAGGCAGTGCTAAAAGTTCTTGATTCAAAGGCCCCTGTCTTAGCCACTGTAGGTTACGGTCTAATACCTTTTGTAGAAGAGCTTTTTAAAAGAGAAGATGCCATTTTTGCCGAAGTTACTCCAGAAAGTAGAGATTATTTAGTTGACCGGATAGCCGTTGAATTTTATAGGCCAGGGTTTTTGATAGCCATTGAGGGTTTGGATGGTTCTGGCAAGAGCACCTTTATTAAAGGTCTTGCTCAAAAACTTGAGGAAAAGGGCGAAAAAGTTTGTGTCACCAGGGAACCCACTTCTGGTGAATGGGGCCAAAAAATTAGGGAACACCTGGCGGCTGGTTCCAAAATTTCACCCCAGGCCATGGCCGAGCTTTTTTTGCGAGATCGCCGTGAACACGCCCAAAATTTCCTGATACCCAAATTACAAGACGGGCAAATAATCCTCTGTGACCGTTATTATCTTTCAACTATGGCTTATCAGGGAGCCTGTGAGCTAGACATAAAAGAAATTAAAAAAGCCAATGAAACCTGGGCCCCTGTTCCTGATTTAATTCTTTATCTCAAAGTCTCCGTAGAAGAAGCCTTAAAAAGAGTAAACCAAAGAAAATTCTACAAACCGGAAGTATTTGAAACCCAAGAATTTTTAACTAAGGTGGCTTCCATTTATGAAAATAACCTAAAATATTTTAGGCACGAAATTATAGACGCTTCAGCTTCTCCTGAAGAGGTTTTAGAGCGAGCTTGGGAAGCATTATCTAAACACCTTGAAGCCTGGAAAGAACGTTTTCGCTAATCTCCAGTATCTCTGATTATTTCTTTTAAGTTTTCAAGTACATAAAGAATATCCTCCACGGCTACGTGGGAATGTTGCTCGCAGAAAGTATCAATTACTTCTAAAAGTTGATCTATAAGCTCATGGAATTCATCCATGGTAAGGCCTATAGCTGGCTCTTTGGCCATAAGACGGTCAAGGTCTATACCGTAAACCCGAAGAAGTTCTTCTTTTAAGGCCTTAAGGCGCTTGCTACGTCCTTTTTTAATGCGCTTTTTATCTTTAATGGAAATTATCTCAGCCATATTAAACCTCAAAAATTTTTTGTTTTAAGCTTAAGAAGTTTCTTACTTAAGTGCAAGACTAAACCTTCTCCAAGATTTCCGGTTAACCGGAAATCTTGGAGATATTTCTGGGCTTCTGGTCAAAATGGGAATGTTGTGTTAAAAACTTCCAGGCGAACGGAGGAAGCTATGAAGGCACTCATAGTTTTAGAAGACGGAACCACCTTTTGGGGCAAATCTTTTACCGGGCCTGGGGAAGTATTTGGAGAAATCGTTTTTAACACGGCTATGACTGGCTATCAGGAAATCCTCACTGACCCTTCTTATAGAGGCCAAATTGTCACCATGACCTATCCCCTCATCGGTAACTACGGCATAAATGACGAAGACAACGAAAGTTTGCGCATTCAGGTAGAGGCTTTTGTAGTACGGGAATATCAACCCTTTTACTCCAACTGGCGTGCTAAAAGGTCTCTTGGAGACTGGCTTAAAAGCCAGGGAGTACTTGGCATTGAGCAGGTTGATACCCGTGCTATCACCAGGCATATAAGGCTCTCAGGTGCGATGAAAGCCGGTATTTCCACAGAAGACTTAAACCCTGCTTCCCTTCTTGAAAAAGTAAAGGCAGCTCCAGGGCTAGTAGGCCGCGACCTGGTGAAAGAAGTCACCTGCAAAAAGCCTTATCGCTGGGTGAATGGAGAAATAAAAGAATTTTTTCCATTTAATCCAAATGGTGGTTTTCGCGTGGTGGTAATTGATTGTGGCCTTAAGTTTAATCAGCTTCGGCTTATGGAAGAGCGAGGTCTTCAGCTCTTGGTAGTGCCGGCTACTACTTCAGCTGAAGAAATTCTTTCTTATGAGCCAGATGGTGTATTCTTTTCTAATGGTCCAGGAGACCCGGCGGCTGTGCCTTATGTAGTTGATACCGCTAAAAAACTCCTGGGTAAAAAGCCTATTTTTGGTATTTGTCTTGGCCACCAAATGATTGGCCAGGCCCTAGGGGCGAGCACTTTTAAACTAAAATTTGGTCATAGAGGGGCCAACCAGCCAGTTAAAGACTTGGCCACCGGCCGCATTGAAATTACTTCTCAGAACCACGGATTCTGTGTTAGGCAAGAAGAGTTGCCTAAAGAAGTGAAGATTTCTCATATAAATCTTAACGATGGCACTTTAGAAGGCATTAAACATCGGGAACTTCCCCTTTTTAGCGTTCAATATCATCCGGAAAATGCTCCTGGCCCTCACGACTCGATTTATCTATTTGACCGCTTTATGGATATGATAAAGGCCTTTTCCGAGGGTAAATATCAATGAGACGCGAACAAGTAGTCGTTATTTTAGTAAGTCTCTTGGTAACTGCCTCATTAGGAGGCCTTGCCTATTACTTTAGAGAAGTTTTGCCTCCCTGGGCCATGGGGGCCATGGTGGGAGCGCCTATGCTTGGGGGCTTAACTCTTCTTCTGTTAATTAGGCCTGCTCGCAGGGAAGAAGTATCTCCACCTAAACCTAAAAAAACAAAAATAAAAGAAGAAGCTCCACCAGAAAAACCACTTGTCTCTCAAGAAAAACCTGTTACCCAAGAAACCCCACCAGAAGCATACATTGCCGCTTTCATAGGTACTCTTCAAAAAGAAGGGCGTTTTTTAGATTTCCTGCACGAAGATCTCGATAACTATGACGATGCCCAAATAGGTGCTGCGGTACGGGCCATTCATCGCCAGTTAAAACAGGCCCTTTTTGAAATGATAGAAATAACACCGGTAATTGATTCAAAAGAAGGTAGTGAAATCCTTATAGAAGAAGACTTTGATCGTAAAGCTATAAGACTCATAGGAAATGTTAAAGGTAAGCCTCCTTTTCGTGGAATATTAAGACACCCTGGTTGGCGCTATAAAAAAATTAATCTTCCTAAACCTAGGGAAGAAAAGATTTTGGCTCCTGCTGAAGTAGAAATCTCTTAGACCATGGAAATTTTAAAAAAAGAAAACTTACCACTTAAAGTACCCTATTCTGTAGCTACTATTGGCAACTTTGACGGTGTTCATTTAGGGCATCAGGTCCTTTTCCGAGAAACCGTAAAAAGAGCTAGGGCCAATAACGGTAAAGCCATAGCCATTACCTTTCATCCTCATCCTTTACAAGTATTAAGACCTGAAAAGGCCATTAAACTTATTTGTACGCTTGAACAAAAGATCAAGCTTATAGAAAAAGCCGAGCTTGATTACCTGCTCCTACTTGAATTTACACCTGAGCTTGCTTCTCTTGAGCCGGAAGAATTTGCTTACGAAATTTTTGTTAAAGGCCTGGGCATTAAGGAATTAGTAGTAGGTTATGACTATCGTTTTGGGAAAAAGAGACGGGGAGACACAGAATTTTTGAAAGTGATTGGGCGGCGGTACGGTTTTGAAGTAACTGTTATACCGCCTCAAAAAATAGACGGCCTTACGATATCAAGTACTTTAATTCGTCAGTTGATAAACGATGGTGACGTAGCCTTAGCGGCCAAATTGTTAGGCCGTTATTATAAAATTTGTGGTCGGGTAATTCCGGGTCGTGGCCGGGGGCAAAAGCTGTTAGGTTTCCCTACTGCTAACCTTAAGCTTTCGAGGGAAAAACTCCTTCCCAAAAAAGGAGTTTATGCCGTTTGGGTGTATTTTGATGGAAAAAATCATCCGGGTGTCATGAATCTAGGTTTTAACCCTACTTTTGGGAATAATTATTTGTCTGCTGAAGTTCACATTTTTGACTTTTCAGGAAATCTTTACGGAAAAGATATCTGTCTTTCTTTTGTAAAACGTCTGCGCGACGAGAAAAAGTTTGCTTCTCCAGAAGATCTCGCCGCTCAAATAAAAGAAGACTGTCAAAAAGCACGCGAAATTCTTAAAACTGCTAACTAAGTTTCATGTCTGAAAACCAAAAAATACGTTTGAATAAATTTCTTTCACGGGCTGGGGTGGCTTCAAGACGCAAAGCCGATGAATTGATCAAAGAAGGAAAAGTAAAAGTTAACGGCAAAGTCGTTCGAGAACCTGGAATTAAAATTGATCCCTCTTCCCAAAATGTAGAGGTTGATGACCAGCTGATAACTATTGAAGAACCTGTTTACTATCTTTTTTATAAACCTTCAGGCTATCTTACCTCGCTTTACGATCCCCATGGACGCAAAACTATCAAAGAATTCTTGAAAAGCTTGCCAACTCGGGTCTTTCCTGTGGGAAGACTTGATGCAGCCACCGAAGGCCTTCTCCTTTTGACCAACGATGGCGAGCTGGCTAATCGGTTGTTACATCCACGCTATGAAATAAAAAGGGTCTATCACGCTACGATTAAAGGCCATCCGCATGAAAAACTTATTGATCGTCTTTTAAAAGAAGGGGTAGAAGTAGAAGGGAGAAGAGTTTTTCCGAAAAAAATTCGCCTTTTACGACGGAGTCCTCGCACTTCAACTTACGAGATAGTAGTCGGAGAAGGGCGTAAACGAGAAGTAAGAAAAATTTTTGCTTCAATAGGGCATCCCGTAGTTCATTTAAAAAGAGTAGCCTTTGGGCCTCTTACTTTGGGAAGATTGCGTCCTGGAGAAATAAGGCCTTTAAGCCCAAAAGAGCTTAGCCAACTAAAAAAAGCAGCTAGCCTTGAGCCCTAGCTTTAAAAGCTTCTAAGAGTTTTTCATACACCTCTTCAGGAACTCGCAAATTGCCTTTGCCAATTCCTAACTTGATTTCAGGTTTGTTTTCCCCGTGAAAATCACTTCCGCCAGTGATTAGAAGAGAAAACTTTTTTGCCAACTCAAGACAAAACTGGGTATAGGATTCATCATGGTCGGTGTAGTAAGCCTCTATAGCGTCAAGGCCCTTGTTTTTTAGTTCAGCCACGTATCTAATGAGAGAGTCTTCATCAAGCCCTAGATAATATGGATGAGCAAGAGAGACGAGGCCTCCTGCCTGGTGGATTATTTTGATGGCTTCTTCGGCTTCAAGTCTGGCCTTGGGCACGTAAGCAGGCTTGCCTTTGGCTAAATATTTTTCAAAGGCCTCGTCAAAATCCTTAACCACTCCTTTTTGGACCAGAATCTTGGCCATGTGAGGCCGCCCGATTTCTCCACCTCCGGCCATTTTTTTAAGTTCTTCGATAGAAATATCGATTCCTAACGACTTAAGTTTTTCTATCATAAGGATATTTCTTTTGGCCCGGGCCTCATGAAGAGAAGCCAGTGTCTCTTTCAATACAGAATTTTCATAATCAATGAAATATCCCAGGATATGACAATGTCCAGGCCCTTGAAACTTAACGCTTATCTCCACTCCCGGTACAAAAGCTATTTCGAGTTTTTCAGCCATATTTTGAGCATCTTTAAGCCCTGCTACTGTATCATGGTCGGTAAGAGCAATGGCAATAAGATTTATATTTTTAGCTTCTTTAACTAAATCAATGGGTGTTAAAGTGCCATCAGAAGCAGTAGAGTGAGTATGTAAGTCAACAATTTTCATAATTTTTACTCCTATTTCATCTTGACTATTTCAAAACAAAAGCATTAAAAAGAATAGGATAATAAATCATTTCTTAGTCGCAAGGAGGGAAGTATGGCCGAAATTAAAAGTATTTTATTCCCAACGGATTTTACCGAGGCTTCTTTGAAGGTAATACCTTATGCCAAGTATTTGACGGAAAAATTCGGAGCCAAACTTACAGTACTTTTTGTAGTAGAAGAATTATCCAAATATGCCAATTTTTATGTACCCCACAGTGCTCTAGACAATCTTGAACAAGAACTTATGGAACATGCCCAGAAAAAGCTAACTTCTTTTATAGAAGAACATTTCGAAGACTTTCCAGTAGAACCTCTAGTGCGTCGTGGAGAAATTGCCGAAGAAATTGCAAAAGTAGCCGAAGAGAAGGAAACAGGCCTTATTCTTATGGCCACTCATGGGCGCAAAGGTCTAGAAAAAATCCTTATCGGAAGTGTTACCGAAAGAGTAATTAAAATAGCCCCCTGTCCCGTGATGACAATTAATCCATTTCGAGTTAAAAAGTAGAATTTAATAAAATCATCACTTTTTTGGGGGCTTCATGGAAAAAGCCAAAATGGTGGTAGTGGGTGCAGGGCCAGCTGGTATTGCCACCGCGGTTGAAGCCAAAGCAGCAGGGATTGAACCGGTAATTGTTCTTGAAAAAGAAGAAAATCCCTGCCATACCATCCATAAATATTACCATGAAGGTAAACGGGTTGACGCGGTATGGCAGGGACGAAAAGTTAAACCAATAGGGATTTGTCAGTTTGAGACCTGCAGTAAAGAAGAGTTTTTAAAATTAATGGAAAATTATATCCAGGAATACAATATAGATTTACGCACTAGCCAAGAAGTACATAAGATTGAAAAAATTAACGAGTGTTTTCGGGTATGGGCCGGAAAAGACACAATTATTGAAACGCCTATTGTAGTAATTGCCATAGGAATTTTTGGAAAGCCTGTAAAACCAAGATATAAGATTCCTAAAGAAGTAAAAAACAAGGTGTTTTTTGGCACTCAAACCCAATGCACACCTGGCGCCAAAAAAATACTCGTTGTCGGTGGAGGGGATTCTGCTGCTGAGACTGCTTGTTTTCTATGTGAAAACGCAGAAGTATATATTTCCTATCGTCGTCCAAAGTTTTTTCGTATAAATGAACAAAATCTCAAAGAACTTGAAAAAAGAGTTAAAGAAGGAAAAATCAAACTCCTAATGGACACAGATATCGAATCCCTTTCGGCCTCCCCTGATGACAAAGTAAAAGTTCACTTTAAAGATGGGCAAGAAATGGTCTTTGACGCGGTTTGTTATTGTCTTGGAGGGGCCACACCTGAAAATTTTTTAAGGGCTATAGGAATAGAATTGAATGACAATAGACCTAAAATAGATGAGTGTTTTGAGACTAACATACCTGGCCTTTTCTTGGTAGGAGATCTGGTTTTTAAAAAGGGCAGTATTATGGCTGCTTTTAATTCGGCTCATATAGTAGTGGAGGCTATCAAGAATCGCTATCGAGATAGGCTTGAACGCGGGTGTTAAATGGGATCAAATCGAGTTTATTGGCTTAAGTCTTCAGTTGTTCGCAGTGATGAATTACTTGAAGGTATTATTGAAAGTGCTCCTGATGCTATCGTAGTAATTGACGAAAATCATAAAATAATTCTTTATAATCCAGCCGCTGAAAAAATATTTGGCTACCAAGTAGAAGAAGCCCTTGGGGCCGATTTATCTATTCTTTTACCTGAAAAAGTTGTCTCAAAGCATTATTCCTACATAAAAGGATTTCTTGAAACAGGAGAATCTTCAGTCTTGGGGAAGGTTCTTGAAGGTGTAGCTAGACGTAAAAACGGAGAAAACTTCCCTATTGAGATTTCTCGTTCAGCTACCAAAATTGATCATCACTGGATTTTTACGGCTATTGTTCGTGACGTTACCCAGGAACTTGAAATTGAACGCCGTCTGCTCGAAAACGAAAAGCTAGCGGCTGTAGGTCTAGCGGCTTCAAGGATTGTGCATGACATCAAAAATCCTTTAATTGCCATAGGAGGTCTTGTCCTTTCTATTCTCAAAAAAGAAGTTTCTGAAGAAAAAAGGCAAAAATTGGAGTTAATTCTTAAAGAGATCAAGTGTCTTGAAAAACTCCTTTCAGATATAAGCGAGTTTGCCAAACCCCTCAAGTTAGAAATAAAAGAAGCTGACATAGTAACTATTTGTCAGGAGGCACTAGAAATTTATCGCTCTCATCTCAAAGAGGAAGGCATAGACGTTGAGCTAATTTTCCCTAAAAAGCCAATTAAAGTTTTTCTTGACGAAGCCCGTATCAAAGAAGTTCTTTTTAATATCTTTCAAAATGCCCTAGAAGCCATGGCTCCCCAAGATAAAGGCAAACTCACCGTTGAAATTATCCCTGAAGAAAAGATTGTTAAAATTTGCATCAGAGATACGGGGCCTGGTATTCCTGAACATGTTTTAAAACAGCTTTTTACGCCTTTTTTTACCACTAAAAAGAAGGGCACAGGCCTTGGCCTTTCAATCTCTCACAAAATTATTAAAGCCCACAACGGTAAAATCAAAGCACGAAATTACGAACACGGTGCCGAATTCATTATAGAGCTACCTTATCGGCCAAACGGCTAGCAGCCTTTTTATAGGCGTCGGGGAAGAGTCTTTGAGCCATTTCTCTAGCTTTTTGAGTAGTCAGAAGGCGAATAAATTTGTCAAGCGTTTTACATTCTTCGTAAGATAACTGCCACACAAAAAGTCGCCAGAAAAGCTCGTTTTTAAGATGGGGAAAAGGCTCTTCAGGTGTAGGACTAAGCTCTTCTTTTTCGATTAACTTTATATAAACAATGCTTCTTGCTGCCAACAAATCTTCTGAAATATTACGGTGTTTCCCTCCAAAAAGGTAGTAAGAAGTAAGGCCATCTCCTGGTGAGGGTAAAACCCCGTTAAAACCTCTGGCTTTTAAAGCCTTTAAAAGTAAATTTTCTACTTTTAAGCAAAATAGATTTTTTTTGACCTTGGCCAGGTAATAGATCAGTTTTAAATGAATATATCCGGCTTCAACGTATATGGTTTTATTTGGTAGTCTGCGAATTAAAGAAATTATCTCTTTAGCGCGCATTTTATCTCTTAAGGCCAGGCGTTTGGCATCAGCTCTGGCGAAATCCTTTATTTTTTGCACTAAAGAGTCAAAAGGGCCTTGCATAGCGGCGTAGTAGTCAAGCAGTTTGCCAAAGGTCTCGTGCTCACTTTGATAAACTTCGGAAAGCTCTCTGATTTTTTCTACCTCTTCACGAGGCACACCCGAATCAAGCATCTCACGAATAATGAGCCAACGTTCAAGATAGGGTTCTACCTGACAGATGCTTTTTCCTTCCTTGTAAAGTTTTTGTAAAAATTCAAGGTTTAGGCGAGTGTATTCTGGAAATCCAGACTCTATTTTTTCGAGATAAGTTTCAATAGAGATTTCGCCCTTAATAACTTTAGGAAAATACGGGTCAGGTGGTTCTTCTAAAATAATTACCTCATGACAACGCATTAATTCCCAGGTAGGTACCAGAAACTCTTGCCTATGAGGAGTAAGACCAACGGTAATTAAGCGCATGGTAAGGATTTTCCAAAAAAGCTTTTAATAGTTCAATAGTGGCCTCTATATCTTTTTTAAAAGCAAGATTAACAGGGGTATGTAGATATCTTACTGGAACAGAAATAGCAGTTGAACGGATAGCGCCTCTAACCACTTGAAAGGCTGTGGCGTTAGTACTTCCTTTGTTTTTTACCACCAACTGGTGGGGAATATTTTTTTGGGTAGCCAATTCAGCGAGCCCCAGGGCCAAATTGCGATCAGCCACAAAACGGGCATCACAAAGACGAATCTCTGGTCCCTTAGCTATTTTAGTGGCCTGTAAATGTCCGGGAACTCCAGGTATATCTGCGGCAAAGGTGCCTTCTATAGCTAGCACAGCGTCAAGAGCTTCTTTTATCTTTAAACCCTGAGCACCTCTTAGACCTACCTCTTCCTGGACAGTGGCAGAAATAAAAAGATCCACTTTGGATTTTGCTTGAGCCAAGGCTTGAAAGATTACAAAGAGTCCTACCCTATCATCAAGGGCCTTGGCCATAATGGCCTCTTCGGTTTCTTCGAAATAAGCAGGAAAAGTTACTAAATCTCCAATTTTTACCAATTCAGCAACTTTTTCTGTACTAAGCCCCACGTCAAGATATAACTCTTCAATGGTAAAGTCTTTTTTAGATTGACCTAAATGTGGTGGGTAAGAAGTTACTACTGCAGGAAGCCTTTTCCTGCCCCATACTTCAAGTCTTTGCCCGTAAAAAATTTTAGGATCCACCCCTCCTAGAGGAACAACCCTTATAAAAGAGTCCTCTATACCGGCAACCATAAAGGCTACTTCATCAAGATGAGCATCAATTAAAACCCGCGGACCTTTGCCTTTTTTGCGGAGCAAAACATTGCCCAAAGGGTCTTCCTCTATTTCGTCAATCAGGGGTTTAACTGCCTCCAGAAAAATTTCTTTTACCGGAGTTTCCGCTCCAGGTACACCGGGGGCTTCACAAAGCTTACGCAAAAGTTCGTATCTCATAGCTCAAAATAGGCTATCACCGGGGCATGGTCAGAAGGTTTTTTCCAGCCACGTGGTTCTCGGTCAATAATAGCCTTCTTAAGTTTTTGGGCTAGTTTACGTGAAACCCAGATATGGTCAAGGCGCATACCACGATTGGCTTTAAAGGCCCCAAATTGATAATCCCACCAGGTAAAAGCACCTTTTTCGTCAGGGTGAAGAGCCCGATAAGTATCCACCAAGCCCCATTCCTTTAGTAATTTTATAGCCGTGCGCTCGCGTTCGTGAAAACAGATATGGCCGGCCAAAAGTTCAGGATCATAAACATCTATTTTCTCAGGGGCTACGTTAAAATCTCCACAAAGGGCCAAAAGATCTTGGTCAGGGTCAAAATAACTATCAAGGTATTCTCTCAAGCGGTAGATAAATTCGAGCTTATAGAGGAAATAATCAGAGCCAACGCTTCCTCCATTGGGTATATAAATAGAGAGAACCCTTACGCCTTCTATGGTAGCGGCAATAATCCTTTCTTTGGCTTCCTGGTCATCTACATCAGGGAATCCTATCGTCACCTCTCTGGGCTCTTTATCAGAAAGAATAGCTACCCCGTTTCGGCCTTTACCGCCTGCGTGAACTACGTAATATCCGGCTTCATTGATTTCGGTGTAAGGGAATTCTTGGTCTGTTGCTTTGGTTTCCTGAAGGCAAACTACATTTGGCGCACGCAGCTTGAGCCAGCGCAGAAGGTGCTCAAGCCGCATGCGTACGGAGTTTACATTCCAAGTAGCCAGGCTAAACATGTTTAGCCAAAATCATGAGTACCTACCACAACTTTTACTCCGATGGCTTCTTCGATTTGGGCCGGGAGTTTTTCTAAATCGTGATTTTTACAGGTAGGTTCAGCTTTGGCCATGCAATTGGAAATGTGTATCACGTCAAAATCTACTTTAGCTTTGGTAGCTTTGATATTCCCAATGAGAGAGCGACCAGGGCACTTGCACTTTAAAAAACCAATTACTTTCACGTCGTCATCATAATTAGCAAAAGGGCCCCTTTTTTCCACAGCCCCGGTTAAACACTTCCAGTCCCCTGGACAACCAAATTGGTTATCAGCATAAGACCCACAAGCAATAATTAATACTTTAGGCATGGCGCGCCTCCTTTTGAGAAGGATTTTCATTTACTATATGTTCCCGTAGGGCCTGCTTGTCAAGTTCTTTTTCTGAGCCAAGATTCCGCTTAAACGGGACTTGGTAGTTAAAACGGATTAATGTAATTGAGAGCTTTGCAAAATATCTTATTTAAGAGACTGCTTCGCCCGTGCAGGCTCGCAGTGACAGGGTGGTCGATAGCCTATGGTAAATGGCTGATGTCACAAGGAGCTGCGCCAGCAGCTGAAGCAATCCCAGTCGCGAGGCAACTTAGTAGCCCTGGGCGATCTATCTTTTCCCCGAAACCTCGAAATTTTTAAAACAAAAATTATGAAGTTTTGGGGCTCCGTCCCTAAAACCCTGAAGCTCCTATGACTAATTAACCCTGTCTGGAATGTCTATCTGTATTAGAATAAACTAAAGTTCTGCTCTTAAAAGTTGCCATACAGGGGCTCGCAAGCATCGGTAAAGATCATGGGCAAAGTTCACCATTCCTTTATAACCAGCATAAGGGCCTCGCTCTTTTGGTTGCGGAAAAGAAAGAACAGGGATACCAAATTTAACTGGCCGCCACTGGTCGCGAGCGTTGGTGAGAACAATATCAGGCCTTAAAAGTTTAAGGGCCTCTTCAACCTCACAATCACCTGGATCGTCAGTTACTCTTGAGGTTACAGAATAGGCCTCAACATGGTCATCCAGGCGGCCAAAAATAGAAGCGGCGGCTACCACTTCAAGCCCAAGTTCTTTAAGCATTTTTCCTTGTGGGCCCAGACGATAAGTACCAAGCACTATTAAGGCTTTCTTGCCGTAAAAATATTTGCGCCAGGGAAAAATCTTGGATAAGGCCCACTTTTCGCCTTCGGCAATTACTTTTTCGACTTTTTCTTCAGGAATATCAAAAAAGGCAGCAATCTTTCTTAGAGACGCCGAAGTAGATTTAAACCCGTAAAAAGATACCTTCATAAAAGGGATACCGAAGGTCCTTTTCATCTCTCGACAAAAGTTTTCAGCCGTGGCTCCACAAAACATGAGGTTAAGGCTCGCCTTGGCCATGGTCTCTATCTTTGACCAGGTGGCCTCACCAGTCAAAGAGACATGAACCTTAATACCTAGCTTTTCCAAAAGTTCCTTGATAACTTTTGTTTCTCCGCCAACGTTATATTCTCCTATCAGGTTCACTACGGGCTCTTTGGCCTGTTCAACTGGTTTTATAAGCTCAAAGATGAGTTTATAAGAAAGTTCATGCCCTTTTGATTGAGAAAACCCGGAAAACCCTGGACAAGAAACTACTTTTACAGGTTTCCCTACTTTTTCAGAGACTTCTTGAGCCACAGAAGTTACATCTTCACCAATGAGACCAGACACACAGGTCAAATAGACGAAGGCCCCTTTGGCTGAGGAATCAATTTGTAAGGCCTGAAAAAGGGCTTTCTTTAGTTTTTCTCTCCCCCCAAAGATAACGTTTTCTTCGTCCATGTTCGTAGTCCAGACTGGAGCCGGGGTTCCTCGGACCATCTTCCCGTAGTAACTACACCCTACCGCCCCATGGACTAAATGAACAGCTTCTTTAATCGGCCCAAGTACATAGCGAGCCCCAAAGTAAACACAGCTTCGCTGGCTCATGCTTCCCGGCTCGGTTTTTAAACCACAGGACTTTGGCGGAAGGACTTCGGTTTTTAAGGTAGAAAGCATAAACGCCTCCTAAATTCTACCACTTCTTAAAAGGTAAAAACTTACCGTTAAAAGTAATTACAACCCGATCACCATTTGGATCTTCTTGTTTTTTTATGTCTATACTGAAATCTATAGCACTCATGATGCCGTCCCCAAACGTTTCATTGATAACAGCTTTTATAGCCGGGCCGTAAACCCGCATTATCTCATAAAAGCGATAGATAACCGGGTCGGAAGGGACGGTTTCTGTCTCCCATCCACGTAAAGGTATTTTCTGGATGGCTTTATAGCTTTCTTCATCGAGATTAAGGAGTTCCTTTAACTTGTCAGCTTCTTCTTTAGAAGCCACTGCTTGACGATAGAGTAGGGCCGCCACCCATACTTTATCTCGTCCAATAGCCCTGCCCAGTTCTTCAAAACTAAGGCCAGAGTCTTCCTTGGCCTTTAAAAGTTTCCTGACGATAGAACAAAATTTTTCCATAAGACACCTCCTTATATGGAGAGGGGGAACTTCCCCCCTCTATTATTGTTGGACTCGGTCGTCTGGGAAGTATTGATCAAGAATAGCGTTTATAATACGAGCCAGGAAGCGTTCGCCTCCCCGGTAACCTACAATGGGCTCTCGCTGATAACCCACTCGATCGTAAACTGGGAAGCCAAAGCGCACCAGAGGCACTTTAATTTCTTTGGAAATATTGACACAGCGGGAATGTCCCAAAATAACATCGGGCTTATCATTTTTTAGGGCGTATTCCCATTCAAACTGGTCACTGTCAACAAATACGGTAGGTTCAACATCGTATTCGGCACAGACGTCTTTAATCGTTTGCAGCGCGGTCTTGGTTTTACTGCCAGGCAAAATGTAAGTAGGAATCATGCCCAGTTCGCATACAAAGCCCGTAGCCGCTGCGACAAAATCCGGGTCACCACAAATGGCCACTCTTTTCCCCATGGTATAGTGAAGGGTGTCAGCCATAGCATCAAGTAAGATACCCCGCTCCCAACGAAGGCTATCAGGGATACCTCGACCTGAAATTTCAGCTATAGTTTTTATCATCCTATCGGTATTTTTAACCCCAATGGGCATAGGTATAACAAAGGCCGGCACTTTAAAGCGCTTTTCAAGCCATTTGGCCCCAGCCCCACCAGCATCAGGAGAAAGGGCAAAGATGCCTTTAGCGTTACCGGCCCGCACAAAGTCTTCCACTCTGGTACCTCCAGGCGGATAATAAGGAACCATCTGAGGCATACCGGTAAGCGGGCAATCAAGGGTATCGCTTATGTCAAAAAGAATCTTGTACGGTACATCCATGAGCTCAAACATGTGTTTTAACTCGCGAATATCTCCTGGCATCATCATGCCGGGGATAAAGTAAAGATCTTCGCTCTGGCCTGTTTTTTTGGCGAGCGTTTTTAAAAATTCGCGGGCCGCACGGTTGTAGCCCTCTACATGGGAGCCAGCAAAACTTGGTGTATTTACGATGACGAATTTGACCGCGTCGTAAATGTCAGGCCCCATTTCTTCTTCCATAACTTCCAGGGCCTCGTCTAAAAAGCTCTGGATATCGTCACCAATGACTTCACTTGAACAGGTGGTGACAATGGAAATAAGCTCCGGCTGATAGCGGCAAACCAGATTCCTTATGCCTCTTATCAGATTTTTACGCCCACCAAACACCGCTGCGTCTTCGTGAAAGCTGGCGTTGGCAATGAGAGTTGGTTCACGAAAAACTCTGGCAAAAGTATAACGCACATAAGTAGTGCAACCCTGAGCCCCCTGCACAAAAGGGATTCCCCGGTGAACACCTAAAGTAGCCCACATGGCCCCAAAAGGCATACAGGTGCGAGAGGGGTCAATACAAACAGCCCGGTTGGCCGCTGGCACCAATTCTTCCGGTGGAGGAGTATATTCTTTAGACAAAGGCTTTTTTTCAATGTTTAGCTCTTTATAGGTTATTCCTTCTATGGGAATTTCTTTGACGTTATTTATCATAGCTTCCTCCTGGGTTTAAAATTCTTCCTGGGCAATTTTCCAAATTGGAGCACAAAGGGCCTGATATATGTCTCTGGCAAAATTGATAAACCCCCGAAAAGCCGCGTAAGGCCCTTTTTCGTAAGAGTGAGAATTAAGCGTAGGGACCCCGAATTTACGCACCAGGTATTTTTCTTTAAGTCCGGTCAAAAACAGATCAGGCTTGCAGCGCTCTATCATTTCTTCAATTTCAAATTCATTAGGATTATCAATAACCAAGGCCCCTGGTTTTAAGCGGGCCACAATTTTTTCGTAATCGTCCTTGTGGCCGAAAGTGGTCATACAGGCCACTACCTCCATGCCCAACTCCTCCATGGCTTTGATCCAGTGCCACACCCGCGGGGCACCAACGTAGATGGCTATTCTCTTACCAGTCAGCTTATCACGGTACCAGTCAAGGGCCTTCTGAATAGCAGCGCTCTCTTCTTCTATGACTTCTTCGGTTCGTTTAATCAGTTTTTCATCGCCGAACCATTCTGCGGTATCCCTTAAGGCTTTGGCTGTCTGTCCTAGGCCGAAGAAACTGGCCCTTATATAAGGCACCTCAAAGCCTTGTTTTATAAGCTCAGCAATATAGGTAGCGGAACGCTGACAATGGACAATGCTAAGCTTGGCATCAGGCATCTTAAAAAGGTCCTCAAAACGGCAATTACCTGTGAATACGGAAAGTACTCTTATGCCCATTTTTTCAAAAAGGGGCACGATGGTAATGGTATCCCAGTCAATGTTGTATTCGCCGATGAGGTTAATGTCATACGGAGTTTTTTCCTCTTCTTTCAGACATACTTCAGGATGTTCTTCCCGGTATTTGAGTAGCCATTTGTAGAACTGAAAATTAAATTCATGGTGACCTTTGGATTGGGAAACTCCGCAAAACCCCGGGGAAGAGCAAGCAAAAACTGGTTTCCCTGTTTCTCTCATTACTTCTTTGGCTACATTGTCTATGTCATCACCAATAAGAGCGGTAGAACAGGTAAGATAAATTATGGCGCCTTTGGCCCCCGGGTTAATACGAAAGGCCTCAAGTAAGGCCTGCTTCAGCTTATCCATTCCACCAAAAACAATGTCATTTTCCGTCATATCCGTGGTAAAACAGTGGCGGCGGTGATTGGCTTCATTCTCAAGCACTCCAGGTAGGGCCCAGCTGTAAACATCACCCAGGTGCCGCCTGGTGCCCCAGGTGTAATAACCACACCCTACCGGAGCATGGACCATGTGGATAATATCAACTATTGGTCCGCCCACGACCCCGCGGGCTCCGGCATAGGATCACCCACGTTCGGTCATATCTCCGGGAACAGTAGGGGCGTTGCACTTTGGTAAAGTGCTCTTGTCTTCATCTACAATGATAGTATGTGGATTTCTTTCGGGTATGCATATGTTGCATTTAAGCTGAACTACAGGCATAATTTCCCTCCTTTATCGTATTACACCGAAACAGCATTTTTTATGCTGAACAAATTCTCATCAGCCAAACCGGGAACACCTACGGCATCAGCCCGGCAGCGCTTGCACACTAGAAACTGAGGAATATATTTAGCCGCTTTCGCTCTGGCCCTATTAAGTTCTTTCTGAGTAGGAGCCCTGTGGTTAGAAAATTCTCCCAAGGGAATAAGAGGAATTATGTTCATAAGGCTGGCCCCGGCCTGAGCTACTTCTTTAGCAATCAAAGGAATTTCTTTTTCATTTACTTCTGGGACTAAAACGGTATTTACCTTGACTCTCAGGCCAGCTTGAGCCGCTAGAGTTATTCCTTCAAGTTGTTTAGTTGTAAGAAAATAAGCCGCTTCTTCTCCTTTGAGTAAATCTTGAGCTTTAACCCAGCGAACTAATTTGGCCCCGACTTCTGGTGAAATAAAGTTTACGGTTACCGAGACAAACTCCACTCCCACTTCGAGCATCTTAGGGAGACTTTCAGGCAAAGCCAGACCATTAGTAGAAAGACAAATCTTTAACTCGGGGAACCTATCTTTTACGGCCTTTAGGGCCACAAATGTTTCCTCATTGGCCAGGGCATCTCCTGGACCGGCTATTCCTATGACTTCTAGGCGAGGTTCAAAGGAAAGGGCCCTCTCCACATAAGAAATAGCCTCTTCAGGCAATATTACTTCGCCCGCTACCCCCGGCCTTGATTCGTTGACACAGCCTATACCCTGTTCACAATACGCACACTTGATATTGCATCGTGGTGCTACCGGCAGATGGAGCCGACCAACAACACGATGAGCTTTATGGTCAAAGCAAGGATGTCTAAGCATAATTTCCTCCTTAAAAAAGGGCTTCTAGGTTTTTCTCTCCGGTACGAATTCTTAAGCTTTCCTCTACTGGTAAGACAAAAATTTTTCCGTCACCGTGCTGGCCGGTTTGATTGACTTTGATGATGGTCTGCACTACTTTTTCCACCATGGCTTCAGGCACAACAGCCAGAATAATTCGCTTGGGAATAAAGGTAGGCTTTAATTCTTTAGCCTTTTCTACAATTTCAGGGCTTACAGGATAAGAAAGCTCGCCAATCCGTCCACCCTGGCGGCCTCGGCCGAAACAGGCAAAGGCCGTAAACGAAGGTAGGCCAATTTCAGCGAGAGCCTTCTTAGTAGCCAGCATTTTATTAGGCCTTACAATAGCCACAATTTCACATATCTTGCTCATAACGCCTCCTTTCAGACCTAAAGTTCCGGGGCTCCGGTGCGCACCGTCCACACCTGGTTTACTGGGAGTACGAAAATTTTCCCGTCTCCAAATCGTCCGGTACGTGCGGATTCCATAATGGTCTCACAAACCTTGGGCACCGCCTCTTCGTCCACCACCAAAAGGAGCATTGACTTGGGCAATTCGTCGTAAACGATTTCACCCATAGTAAGACCGCCTTGCTTACCACGCCCCACAACGTCTATGCGGGTCATGGCCAAAAAACCTTCCTTTTCAAGCGCTTCTACTACGTCATCTACCTTTTCAGGCCTGATAATGGCTTTTATCATTTTCATTTTTGAGTCCTCCCTATATGCTTGTTTAAGCAATCCCGTATTTGACTACTAATTCTTCCAGCTCATCCATGGTAAGGGGTTTAGGAATTACAAACTTATCGTTTTCAATGATTCGTTTGGCCAATTCCTTATAAGCTAGAGCCTGCGGATGATCCGGGTCAAACTGCACCACGGTTTGCTTATTAAACTCTGCTTTTTGAACGATATTGTCACGAGGGATGAACATGATCATCTGGGTTCCTAGGCGCTCACAAAACTCCTCCATAAGTTCTTGCTCGCGGTCCACCTTACGGCTGTTACAAATAATGCCCCCCAAACGAACTCCTGTGCGCTTAGCGTATTTGACCATGCCACGGCAAATGTTATTGGCCGCGTAAATGGCCATCATTTCACCGGAAGCAACAATGTAAATTTCCTGGGCCTTACCATCACGCACCGGCATGGCAAAACCGCCACACACAACGTCACCTAAAACGTCGTAAAAGAGAAAGTCCAGGTCTTCGGGATAGCCACCGAGCTCTTCCATTAAATTAATAGCGGTAATAACCCCACGGCCGGCACAACCTACACCTGGCTCAGGACCTCCGGATTCCACACAACGAATGCCGGCAAAACCTATCTTCACTACTTTGTCCAAAGTTACGTTTTCTTCGCCCTCTTCACGCATGACATCAAGCACCGTCTCCTGGGGCTTTCCTCCCAATATCATTCGCGTGGCATCGGCTTTAGGATCGCATCCGTGAATCATTACCTTTTTGCCAAAGTAATGTGCCAAGGCTGCCGCTAAGTTTTGGGTAGTGGTGGACTTACCTATGCCACCCTTTCCGTAAATACCGATCTTTCTCGTTGCCATAGCCCAACCTCCTATAAATTTTTTGTTTAATTATTTTGATCAAACTTGAGAGCAAAGGGTGTGCCAAAACTTCTTTTCTTTATTTTTAAAAGGTTTCCGATAAAGAAGTAGTTTTTAGGAAAGTGACAATAAATTGATTGTAAGTTTTTTGAAAGAAAACATTTTGTAAGTTTTTGTAGTTTTTGGTTTTTCTATGTGTTTCGTATAAAAATAACAGCAAAAGTTGGAATGGATTTTGCTATAAATTAAAAACATGATGAAATTGCTGGATGCTACATTAAGAGAAGGAGCGCAGCGCTTCGGAGTATATCTTAAGCCCGAAGTGAAGTTACGCCTGGCGCTTTTACTTTATGATATTGGTATAGAAGAAATAGAACTGGGTATAGTCCGTAAAGACAAAGATTTAGAATATATTTGGCGGGCTATTAGAAAAGAAAAAGTAGAAGATAAATTTAGTTTTTGGTGTCGCTTAAATGAAAAAGATTTGGAATTGGCTCACACTTTATTTCCGGGACTAACAAGAATAAATTTAAGTGCTCCGGCTTCTAAGCTTCACATTAAATACAAGCTCAAAATTACTTCTGAAGAACTGCTTAAAAGAATAAGAAAGTTAGTAGAGGAAGCTACTCAATACTTTTCCTATATATCTTTGGGGCTAGAAGACGCTAGTCGCACCTCCCCAAGCTTTCTTTATCAAATTGCCGAAGAAGCTTCAGCTGCAGGAGTTAGACGCTTGCGTCTTTCGGACACCCTTAGTTTTTGGCAACCTTTAAAAGTTATAAAACTCGTTGAAGAGTTCAAAAAACGTTTTCCGAACCTAGAGCTATCCTTTCATTTTCATAATGATCTGGGTCTGGCTACAGGAAATGCCGTAACAGCCCTTGAAACTGGAGCAGACTGGGTGGATGTAAGTCTTTTAGGGTTGGGAGAAAGGGCAGGTATTACCCCTCTTGAAGAAGTTCTTGCTTATCTTTATTTCCGCCGCGGGGAAAAGCACTACCGCCTTGAGTTATTGCCCCTTGCGGCTCACTTTCTTTCTTGGCACGCCGGAGAAACTATCTCTCCTTTTAAACCCGTTTTGGGAAGATATTTGTTTACTTGTGAAACTGGTTTGCACGTAGACGGCCTTTACAAAAAGAAAAAGCTTTATGAGCCTTTTCCTCCAGAAGTGCTTGGGCTTTCACATAAACTGGTTTTGGGAGAAAAATCAGGCCTTGGAGCTTTAAAGGGAAAATTAAAGGAGTTAGGCTTAACTATTTCAGAGGAATATCTTCCAATTTTGTTAAATAAGATTCGTAGCCTTGCCCAAAAATACGGCCGACCTTTAAGCGACGAAGAAATTAAAAAAATATACGAACAGTTTGCCGTAAAAAACAAAAGTGAAGAAGTTGATAAAATAGACTTTTCAACAAAACTGACAAATGCGTAAAGATAGTTTTAACAAAAAAGTCAAAATAGACGAGAAATCGTTAGAACATCGTAAGCTTGAAGTCTTGCACGAGGCCTGCCGTATAATAGGTAAGGCCCTTGATTTGGACAACGCTTTAAGAGAGATACTCCAGGTTCTCGCTGAAAAGCTTCGCATGAAAAGGGCCACCATTACCCTTTACGATGAAGAGGCGGACCGCTTATTTATTAGGGCCTCTTATGGCCTTAGTCCAGAAGAAGAAGCCCGCGGAGTCTATGCCCCAGGAGAAGGAATTACCGGCCAGGTATTTTTAACTGGCGAACCTTGTGTGGTTTTAAATGTCAAGCAAGAACCTCTCTTTTTGAACCGCACCGGAGCCAGAAAACTTGAACGAGAAGAAATCTCCTTTTTGGCCGTGCCCATCATGCTTGAAGACAAAGTTATTGGCGTGCTTTCTGTGGATCGTCTTTTTGAAGATGGAATTGATTATCATGAAGACATAAATTTTCTGGAAATAGTAGCTCTCCTGGTAGCTCAGTTCGTTCAGTTGCGTCGTTCTGTAGAAAAAAGAGAAATTCACCTAAAACAGGAAAACCTTTTACTGCGCACGGAACTCAAAAAGCGTTTCAGCGATTTCATGGCCAGTTCGCGAAGCCCTGAAATGCAAAGGGTGCTTACTTTGGTAAAACAGGTGGCCCCTACTAAAGCCACGGTTTTGTTACAAGGGGAATCGGGGACAGGCAAAACTTTAACTGCCCGTCTAATTCATGACCTTTCTCCCAGAGCAGAAAAGCCATTTGTCAAAATAAACTGTGCTTCTTTACCGGAAAATCTCCTTGAAGCCGAACTCTTTGGGTACGAAAAAGGGGCTTTTACCGGAGCGATTAGAAGTAAACCCGGTTTGTTAGAGGAGGCTCACGAAGGAACGGTCTTTCTTGACGAAATTTCCGAGTTATCTTTTGAACTTCAGGGGAAACTTTTAAGATTTATTCAGGAAAGGGAATTTGAACGTTTGGGCAGCACTAAGACCAGAAGAGTTGATGTGAGGATTATTGCCGCTACTAACCGCGACCTCGAAAGATTAGTAAGAGAAGGGAAATTTCGCGAGGACCTTTACTTCAGGTTAAACGTGTTCCCCATTTATATTCCTCCTTTAAGAGAGCGTTTAGAGGACCTACCCTTCCTAATAAATTTTATTTTGCGACGGCTATCAAAAGAATATGCCCGTAATTTGCACCTTACTCCTAAAGCCATGGAACTCATGAGTCGCTATCATTGGCCTGGTAACGTACGTGAGCTTGAAAACTTCCTAGAAAGGCTTTTTATCCTCAGTGATAGCGATACGGTAACTGAAACGTTAATTAGTTCTCTGCTTAAAAAGGTTTTGCCAGAAGAAAAACCTTCTTTAAATTTAGATATTCCTCCGCAAGAATTAAGTGAAGAAGAAATAATTGAGGTCTTAAAACGACACAATTTTATAGTAGCCCGAGCAGCCAAAGAACTGGGATTAACTTTTAGACAGCTTCGTTATCGAATCCAATGTCTGGGGCTTGAAGAAAAGATTCCTCTAAGGCGAGGGCGTCCCCCAAAAACTGCTTCCCATAAAAAATAAGACTCTTTTAGCTTCTTGCCTAAAAAGTATCTAAAGAGTATGAAAAAGTCATGGTAGATGTCTGGGAAGATCTTTTGCGATACCTGGAATTTTTAAAGAGAATAGGAGTGAACACCTTGCCAGCCAGAAAAAATATCAGACGCTTTCTTGATCTTGATTTTACTCCGCCTCCTAAAAGCCTAGCGGAGATAGAAGAGGAAATTAAAAATTGCACGCGTTGCAAGCTTCATCGAACTCGCAAAAATATTGTGTTGGGAGAAGGCCCAGAGACAGCCAGACTCATGTTTATTGGCGAGGCTCCAGGAAAAGACGAAGACCTTGAAGGCCGTCCCTTTGTTGGTCGGGCTGGGCAGCTTCTTGATCAAATGCTAAACACCGTAGGGATTAACCGAAGCGAAGTCTATATAACCAACGTGGTCAAGTGCCGTCCACCAGGTAATCGGACCCCGCAACCTGATGAAATTGAAGCCTGCCTGCCTTACCTTACCAAGCAAATCAAGCTGATTCGCCCTGCCATTATTTGTACACTTGGCCGTGTGGCTGCCCAAACAGTTCTGGCCACCACTAGCGATCTCGGTTCTCTTAGGGGAAAAATCCACAAGCTTGACGACATCAAAGTACTAGTCACTTATCACCCTGCTTATTTATTACGCAATAATAGCCAAAAAAGTGCAGCTTTTGAAGATTTGAAACTCCTTAAAAAACTTTATGGAGACCTTTGCAAAATATCTTAAAGAGACTGCTTCGCCCATACGGGCTCGCAGTGACTAAATGGCAGATGGCCGATGGTAGATAGTTATTGGCGCGGTTGAGTGGTGATGGGTGTAGAAATATTCTTACATGAAACATAATTATAAGGATTTTACCCTAGAAACCGAAATATTTTGGTTGATATCGCCACGGTGACCACGTTATCTTACGAAGAGGCCCTCAGGGTCTACGAAGTAATCTTTGTCTTCCAGATGTTTGATTTAACGGTTAGCCAGGAAATTCCTGCCCCTTAAAGACCTGTTTAAATTCTTGGTCTATAGTTTAGAATTAGGCCTATGGTACACATTACCCCTATGTTTCGTCAGTATCTCGAGATTAAAGAAAAGTACCCAGATGCCATCCTTTTTTTCCGTCTGGGTGATTTTTACGAAATGTTTTTTGAAGATGCAGAGCTAGCTTCTCGCATCCTTGATATTGCCCTTACGTCGCGAGACAAAGGCACAAAAGAAAAGGTCCCTATGTGTGGAGTGCCGGCGGCAAACGCCGCCCATTACATAAACCGCCTGGTATCTGCTGGCTATAAGGTAGCTATATGTGAACAGGTGGAAGATCCCAAACAGGCCAAAGGCATAGTAAAAAGGGAAGTTATCCGGGTGGTAACTCCAGGGCTCAATCTGGACGAAGAGACGCTCACCTCTAAAGATAATCGTTTTCTTGTAAGCCTTTTCCCTGGAAAGGCTTGGGGAATGGCCCATCTAGACCTCTCAACCGGAGATTTTAAAGTCACCGAAATTCATAGCGAAGAAGAAATGTTAAACGAACTTTTCCGCCTTGAGCCTAAAGAAATTCTACTACCAGAAACCCTTAAAGATAGCGCTTTAGAAAGAAAAATTCGCGAACTTATACCGCATATTTTTATTTCCTATCGAGTTTTTATTAATGCAAAACAAAGGGCTGAAGAGCTAATCAAAGAAAGATATCAAGTGGCAGACCTCACTGGTTTTGGCCTTAGCCAAGCTCCTGCGGCTCTCTGTGCAGCCGCAACCCTTCTTGATTACGTAATAGAAACTCAGAAGGAAGTCTCAAGTCATCTAGGCGTCCCTAAATTTTATTACCTTTCACAGTTTTTAATAATAGATGAAGCTACCAAGAGAAATCTAGAAATACTACGCAATAATCTTGATGGTAGCCTTAAAGGAAGCCTTCTCTGGGTACTTGATAAGACCCTCACTCCGATGGGCGGCAGGCTCCTTAAAGAATGGCTTCTTTATCCCCTAAGAAATCTAGAGTCAATAGAAGCACGCCTTGAGGCAGTAGCTTATTTAGTAGATGAACCTTCTAAACGCAAAAATTTACGCGAACTACTGGCTCGCATTGCTGATGTGGAAAGACTTACTGGCCGTGCTGCCATGGGGGTGGCAAATCCCCGCGATTTATTGGCCCTAAAAGATT
Source organism: Thermodesulfatator indicus DSM 15286 (assembly GCF_000217795.1). Classification (NCBI taxonomy): domain Bacteria; kingdom Pseudomonadati; phylum Thermodesulfobacteriota; class Thermodesulfobacteria; order Thermodesulfobacteriales; family Thermodesulfatatoraceae; genus Thermodesulfatator; species Thermodesulfatator indicus. Next base: position 1,103,664 of record NC_015681.1, on the reverse strand, counting down.
CCCTAAAAATGGTTCCCCAGCTAAAAGAACTTTTACCAGAAAAAATTTCCCCTTTGCTCGACGCCATTAAGGAAAACCTTTTGGTGCCAGGAGATTTAGTCCAAAACCTAGAAAAAACTATTCGCGAAGAGGCCCCAGTTAATTTCAAAGAAGGGGGCGTCATCAAAGACGGTGTTCACGAAGAACTCGACGAACTACGCCGTTTAAAAGACGATGCCCTTTCTTTTCTGGCTGAACTGGAAACCCGAGAACGAGCTCGCACAGGGATCCCCAACCTTAAGGTGGGCTACAATCGCGTATTCGGCTACTACATTGAAGTCTCTAAAAGCCATTTATCAAAAGTCCCAGATAATTACATTCGCAAACAAACCCTGGTGGGCGGAGAGCGCTTTATTACCCCTGAGCTAAAAGAATTCGAAGCCAAAGTTCTTTCGGCCGATGAACGTATAAAAGAACTTGAACAGGAGCTTTTCCTGGAGATAAGAAAAAACGTAGCCGAAAAGGCACAAGAATTAAAAAAGCTCGCTAGAGCACTAGCTACTTTAGATGTATTGGCTTCTCTAGCTGAAGTGGCGGTTACCAACAATTACATTCGTCCCAAAATTATCGAAGAACCGGGGATACAAATCAGAGAAGGCCGCCATCCAGTAGTGGAAAAGGCTCTACCTTCGGGTTCTTTTGTGCCCAATAGTGTAAAACTGGACCTCAAAGAAAACGTTGTTCTTGTTATCACTGGCCCTAACATGGCCGGGAAATCAACAATTTTGCGCCAGACAGCCCTTATAACCCTTCTTGCCCATGTAGGTTCTTTTGTGCCCGCTGAAGAGGCTACTATTGGGCTTTGTGACCGCATATTTTCACGGATAGGGGCTTCTGACCAGCTCTCTCGCGGACGCAGCACCTTTATGGTGGAAATGTCTGAATGTGCTAACATCTTACATCAGGCCACTTCAAGAAGCCTTGTAATCCTTGACGAAATCGGCCGAGGCACCAGCACTTATGATGGCCTGGCCATTGCGTGGGCAGTGGCAGAGTTTTTGCATGAAAAAAAGATTATGACGCTTTTTGCCACTCACTATCACGAACTAGTAGAGCTTGCAGGAGAATATCCTGGTATAAAGAACTTCAACGTGGCGGTTAAGACCTTTGAAGACCAAATAATTTTTCTTTATCGCCTACTACCTGGGCCAGCCAGTGAGTCCTATGGGGTACAAGTGGCTGCCCTGGCAGGGTTGCCAAAAGAAGTAATTGCCAGAGCAAAAGATATTTTAAAATCTTTGGAAAACAAAACTTCTCCTCCTTTAAAAGCTAAAAAAGAAAAGAAAAGGCAAAAAAGCCTGTTCTCACCAGATGATATTTTAAAGCGCCAGATATTAGGAATAGATCCAGATCGCCTGAGCCCACTTGAAGCTCTACAAAAACTCTATGAGCTCAAAGCACTGGCGGAGAAGCATTAATGTTTGTTCCTGTCAAAAAAATAACTTTTCTGTTCTTGTTTTTGGCGTTTTTTAGCCAGTGTTTTTTTGTTGATAGTGTACAAGCCACAAGTGCCGAAAAAGCCTTTCAGCTAGCCGAGAAAGAACTAAACCGCTTTGCCCATTCGCGAAAGATAAAATACCGCCGTTACTGGATAGAAATCATAAATCGTTATCGCCAAATCTATTTGCGTTATCCAGAAAGCGCTGTAGCCCCTCGGGCTTTATATCGCTGCGGTCGCCTTTATGAAGAACTTTATGGTTATTCAGGGAAAACTTACGACTTAAAGCGTGCTCTAAGTTATTATCGGTTGATATGGGAAAAGTATCCGCGAAGCCCACAAGCCAAGCTAGCCTTACAAAGGGCTATTTCTATTTATGAGAAAAAACTAAAAGATCCTGTAAAAGCCCTTTCTCTTAAGAAAAAACCTAAAAAATTAACGGACAGAAGAAAAAAGCATTCCCCTCCCAAGAAAATCGCCCCAAAAACTTCTACGGCAACTAATAACCAAACAAAAACTCCAGCTACCTCTAATCACCATAAACTTTTGGCGGTAGAAGTAGGAGGTACAGTCAAACAAATTCGGCAGTGGTCTGGTGAAAATTACAGTCGGGTGGTGCTCGACCTATCGAAACCAGTAAAATATAAAGCCCACGTGCTTAAGGCTCACGCCGGCAAACCTCCTCGCCTTTATGTGGACCTTAAGCCAGCCAAGATTTCTCCTTACACCAAGCCTGAGATCCCCATAAAAGACAGTTTCCTTAAACAGATACGTTTTGGACAATATCGTAAAGATACCGTAAGGGTCGTGCTAGACTTAACCAGCCTTACTGATTATCGCATATTCTTCTTAAATGAACCGGCTCGCCTGGTAATAGACCTTTATAACAATAAAAAGCCCCAAAAAGAAACAGTAGTTGCCACACCTAAGATTATAAATGGAGATCTTTCTTTGGCTCAACAGCTTGGGCTGGGAATTAGACGCATTGTAATTGATCCTGGCCATGGAGGAAAAGACCCTGGCTGTCGTTACGGGCGCTTGAAGGAGAAGTATATTTCCTTAGAAGTTTCAAAACGTTTGGCTCAAAAATTAAAGTCTCGACTGGGTTGTGAGGTAGTTTTAACGCGAACACGAGACAAATTTATTCCGTTAGAAGAACGTACGGCTATAGCCAATCTTAAAAATGCTGATCTTTTCATATCAATCCATGTGAATAGCTCTCCAAACAGAAGGGCTTATGGTCTTGAAACATACTACCTCAACTTTGCCAGTGACGAAGAAGCCATGCGTACCGCAGCCCTTGAAAACGCTGCCTCTTCGCATTCTTTAAGCGAATTGCAGGATCTTCTAAAAAACATTTTGCTTAACACCAAACTAGAAGAATCCAGGCGTTTGGCCCAAGCAGTTCAGAAAAATATGGTAGGCGGAGTTAGAAAACGATATCGTTATGTAAAAAATCGCGGAGTGAGAACCGCACCTTTTATAGTCCTTATTGGTACCAGAATGCCTGCGGTACTGGTAGAAATAGGCTTTATCAGTAATCGCTATGAAAGGGCCCGTCTAAAAAGCCCAACTTACTGGAACCTCATTGCCGAAGGGATAGCCAAAGGGATAGAAGAATATGTCCACTCTATAAAACTAACGTCTCTCCCTTAGGATCTAAAGAATCCACATTAAGAGACCTTTGCAAAATATCTTACTCGAGAGACCGCTTCGTCCATCCGGGCTCGCCGTGACACTGCGAGATAGTCATGCTAGGCTGCGCCAGCAGCCGAAGCAGTCCCTGCTGCGAGGCAACTAAGTCGCCGTAGCGATATATCTATGTTTTCTGAATTTTGTAAAAATTTTGTTAAATCTATCTTAAGAAGCAAAAGGGGCAATATAAATTTTTTTAATCAATTTAGATATCTTTTAAAAATTTTTGTAAATTTTTTTGTATTAAATGTTTTATAAAATGAAATTTTTGGGTATTAATAACATTCTCTCAAAAATTTGAAGGAGGTGTAGGATGGGGTTTAAAAAGATGTTGGTAGCGGTTGATGGCTATGAGCCATCACTCGGGGCCTTTAAAAAGGCCGTGGAACTGGCCCAAGATTATCAGGCAGAGATAGTAGTTCTCCAGGTTAAAGAAGAAGTCCCCCTTCTCCCTACGGAAAAAATGATGGAAGCCGTTGAACCTCCTATTAGCGAAGATCCTTTGCCTCTGGCCAAGGCTTACGCTCAACTTATGGGTGTTTCGGTAAAAACAGTTAAGAAAACAGGCCCAGTAGCTGGAGCGATTCTTGCCACCGCCCGTGAAGAAAATGTCGATTTAATTCTACTAGGTGATTCCGGGCGCAAAGGTTTCCAAAAGCTTTATTTTGGTAGTGTAGCTCAAGCAGTTACCGAAAATGCTGATCGACCGGTTCTTGTTATTAAGAAGGGCTGGGTCGATATTTCTGACTTGAAAGAACTTGCTAAACAGATCGTTGAGAAACCAGAAATTATTGAAATTCCAGTCTATGATCCCCGTATTTTGTATGAAAACCTTAAGTTTTCCGGAACGCTTTTTGTCATACTTACCGCTATCTACTTTTTTGCTGTTATCATTACTTCTAAACCTCTTAAGGACGTCGCTGCTCTAGAAATATTAGGCCTTCCCTTTGGTATATGGTGTGGCTTATTTTTGGTAGTTTCGGGAATAGTTCTTACAAGGATTTATCTTGCTAAACAAGGAGGTGAAAGCTAATGAGTTTGACGTATCCTATCGCTTTTATCATCGTGGCCTTAAGTGTTTTGTTGTCTATTTATATAAGCTTTTACTTCCGTAAACACACCCGTACCACGGCAGCTTTTTACGTGGCTGAAGGTAAAATCCCCTGGCGTATTAACGGCATGGCCATGTTTGGTGACTATTGTAGTGCCGCAAGCTTCCTAGGGGTTGCTGGTGCTATTTCTCTTATGGGGGTTGATGGTTGGTGGCTAGCCCTTGGTTTTTTTGCCACCTGGGTAGCCGTGTTACTACTAGTAGCCGCTCCCCTTAAAAATGCCGGAAAGTTTACCGTAGGTGATGTGCTTGGTACTCGTTTTGGCACCAGTAAAGGCATCAGAACTGTTTCGATGTTAACTACCATCGTGTTGTGTACTTTATATTTAGTGCCCCAAATTGTTGGAGCAGGGCATTTATTCAAACTCCTATTAGGTTGGAATTATCACACCACAGTAATTGTTTCTGGTATATTGATAACGGCCTTGGTTATCCTTGGAGGAATGAGGGGAACGACCTTCAATCAAGCCGTGCAGGGTTTAATACTTTTAGCTGCCATGCTCATTTTATTGATAAGTGCCATTTTCATTCATTTTGATGGCAATATATTTAACATCATTAAAACGGCTAAAAAGATGGTACCAACGGTTATTGCGGCTAAAGAAATTCCCGAAGTGGTAAAAAATGCACCTAATTATAAAGCAGCAGTTGAAGCGGCCCGCCAAGCCTTACCTGATGCTCCCAGTGCTTTAACCCCTGGAGTTGGATTAAGAGATTTTTGGAATCAATTAAGTCTGGTTTTGGGCTTGTTTTTGGGTGTTTTAGGGTTACCTCATATTCTTATTCGTTTTTATACCGTTCGTGATGCCAAAGCCGCCCAAAAGAGTATTGAATTTACTATTTGGGGACTCGCTATCTTTTATTCTGCTGTTCTTTTTGTTGGCCTGGCCATTATGTATGCTCTTTATCCTACATTGGTAAACCTAGTGGCTACAGGCAAAAAAGGTATGGCCACTAACATGGCCGTACCCATGTTTGGCCAGGAAATAGGTGGAGAATTTTTCCTGGGTATAATTGCTGCAGGTGCTTTAGCCGCCATGCTCAGTACTTGTACAGGGCTCCTTATAACCGCCACCACCAGTATTGCTCACGACCTTTATGCCTCAATATTTAAGCCCCACAGTCCAGACGAAGAAAGGGTCAGCTTTGCCAAAAAAGCCGTTTTTGTCTTAGCTGCTATTTCTATTTTGATGGCTATCTGGCTCAAAAACCAAAACGTAGGTATGTTGGTAGGAATGTCCTTTGGAATAGCTGCCAGCACTTTTGCCCCGGCCCTTGTTCTGACTGTATGGTGGCCAAGGCTTACCAAACAAGGTGTAGTCTGGGGAATGGCTACTGGCTTGATAGTCTCTCTTATTTTTACTTTTGCACGCTTTTTCGGGCTAAAGTCTATACTTGGCCTACCGGTACTGGTAAATCCTGCTCTCTATAGTGCTCCTATAGCTTTTATTGTATTTATTATTGCCAGCTTAGTGACTAAAGATACGGGTGAAGTAGAAAAATTTATGGCTTTGGCCCATCGTAAAAGAAGATAGACTTCTAAGGGGAAGGCCCTAAGGTCTTCCCCTAGAATTTACTTATGAGGTTCGAAGAAGCGCTAAATTGGCTTTCAAAACACCAGTTTCACGGCATCAAACCCGGTCTTGAAAGAATCAGAGAGATTCTTGCTCGTTTAAAAGAACCCCATTTACGTTATCCAACGGTTCATATTTCTGGCACTAATGGAAAAGGTTCTACAGCTGCTTTTCTTGAAAGTATTTTACGCCAGCATGGTTTAAAAACAGGCCTTTATACATCGCCTCATCTAATTTCAGTCTGCGAACGTTTTGTTATAAACGGAAACCCTATTTCTGAAGAAAAATTTGCAGAACTAACTTCAAAAGTAAAAAAAGCTTTAGGAGCAAGCCCGGCCACCTATTTTGAGCTGACTACGGCGATTGCTTTTTTGGCTTTTGCCGAAGAAGAAGTTGATATAGCGGTTATAGAGTGTGGTCTTGGAGGACGCCTTGACGCCACTAATGTTATTTACCCAGAAGTCTCTATCGTCACTTCTATAAGTTTTGATCACGAATTTTATCTGGGCAATACCCTTAGCTCCATTGCCTTTGAAGAAGCTGACATCATTAAGCCTCAAAGGCCTGCGGTGACCTGCTGGCAAAAAGAAGAGGCTATGAAAGTGATTGAAGAAATAGCATTTAAAAGAAATTCTCCCCTTTACGTGAAAGGAAAGCTATTTGATGCCTTTCCCCAAAATGGGACGGTCCTTTACAAAGGAAAAAACTACTTCTCTGGCTTAAAGCCATCTCTTAAAGGCCGCCACCAGTTGGACAATTTATCTCTGGCAATTAAGGCCGCGGAACTTTTAGAAGAAAATAAACACTTAAACCTTAAAGCAGAAAAATTAAAAGAAGCTATAGCCAATACTTTTTGGCCTGGACGTTTTGAAATATTTGAATTTTCTCCTCCTGTAATCCTTGACGGGGCCCACAACGAAGATGGGATTAGAATTTTGAAAACCGCTCTGGCTGACTATGGTATCGAAGAATACGCTCTTATTTTCGGTGCTTCTAACGAAGATAAGACAAAGCCTTTTGTAAAAATGCTTTCTATGCTTTTACCTAAATGTCGTAAACTTTTTATTTGTCCGCCTCCAGGCCCAAGAAAACCCGTCTCAATTGAAGAATGGCAAGAAAAACTTAAAGGGTTTTCTCTTCCTCCCAGTTTTTTTTCTTCTTCGTGGGAGGAAACATTAGAAAAAGCTTTAGTTTCACGAGGGGATTTACCTTTGGTAGTGGCTGGCTCTCTTTATCTGGTGGGGCACGTCCGTGCTTACTTGAAAACTAAAATCGAAAAACAAAGCCGGTGACGGTAAGCTCGCTTCCTTTGCTCTGAGATGGCTTTACTTGCACATTCATGCTCCTAGTATGACCTGTTGGAGACGAGTTCGTCTCCAACTCGTGCCCCCTCGATGCTGGCGATGCAGATTCCCGTTTTTTGAGAGAAAAACTGGATAACTTCCTTCATTTCAATATCTTTTAACCAAAATATGACAAATATGACTGGAATACGTCCTAAGAAGTACAATAAATAAAACTATTTGTGGCCAAATTTTAGACTTAGGGGATCCCGTGTTCTATAACAAAACCAACGTTTTGGCTGGCCAGATTTTGGGCTATCTCTGAGATGGCTTTAAGAGAGCTTTTATTGAAGCGGCAAAGGGAGTTAGGGAAATTTTTTTAAGAGTGTTTTCTCTTTGCTGAAAAACTTAAAGTATTTTTTTTCTTTACCGAAAAAAAGATAGACGTTCAAGTAAATGGAAGTATAACATGAAGTTAGATACCATTAAGGCACGTCATCTCAAGGCTATCAAAAATAGGGATCCAGATTTTGGCCTTGCCCCTATGGATGATCTTAAAGTTTTGGCCTCTTGGAGTTTTAGCCTCTTAGGAAAAAGTAAATCAGGCCCTAGTTGTAAATTTTTTTAAGTTGGGAGGAGTAGATGAAAAAAGAGCTTTCTCCTGTAGTTAAGGTTGATGCAGAAAAGTGCAATAATTGCCATAAATGTATTGCTGTCTGTCCGGTCAAGTTTTGTAACAAAGCCTCGGAGAGTGCAGTTGAAATAAACCACAATATGTGTATAGGCTGTGGAGCCTGTATTGAAGTATGTGAAACCGGAGCCAGGCAATGGGTAGATGATTTTGATGCGTTCATGAAAGACGTAAAAAAGACGAACATGGTAGCTATTGTGGCTCCGGCTGTAGCTGCTAATTTCCCACACAATTATCTCCGCCTAAACGGATGGCTAAAATCTATCGGGATAAAAGCTGTTTTTGATGTGAGCTTTGGTGCCGAACTCACTGTAAAAAGCTATGTGGAATATCTAAAAAAGAAACAACCAAATATGATTATTGCTCAGCCCTGTCCGGCTATCGTCACCTATATGCAGATTTATCAGCCAGAGCTTCTGGAATATCTCATCCCTGTTCAAAGTCCTATGCTTCACACTATCATCATGATAAAACATTTTTATCCTGAATACAAAGATTTCAAAGTAGCGGTTATTTCACCATGTTTAGCAAAAAAGAGAGAATTTGATGAAACAGGTTTAGGAGATTATAATGTAACCTTCAAATCAATTGACAAATATTTCAGAGAAAAAAATATTCAACTTTCTTCGTATCCTGAAGTAGATTTTGACAATCCTCCTGCGGAAAGAGCAGTCCTCTTTTCGTCTCCCGGTGGGCTTATGCGTACGGCCGAAAGATGGATACCAGACATCAAAGAGCGCACAAGAAAAATCGAAGGTGTGACCATGGTTTACAGCTATCTCAAAAAGCTTCCCGAACTGGTGCGCAAAGGCCTCAATCCTTTACTTGTAGATTGCTTGAACTGTGAATTGGGCTGTAACGGAGGTCCGGGAAGCCTACGCCAACACGCCAGCCCTGACGAGGTAGAATTTTATATTGAAAAACGCCGAAAAGAAATGCAGGAGCGCTATAAAGCCAGGTTCGGCAACAAAGTTTCGGCAAAAAAAATAGAAAAAGTCGTCAATAAATACTGGAAAGAAGGACTTTATGACAGGAGTTATTTAAACCTTAAAGAAAATAACGAGTTAAAAATGCCATCAGAACGAGAGCTCAAAAAAGTTTACGAAACTATGCACAAATATTCAGAAAAAGATTTATACAATTGTATGGCATGTGGTTACGGCAAATGCCAGGACATGGCGATTGCTATTTACAACGGTCTCAACAAACCGGAAAACTGCTTCCATTACAATGAAGCCGAACTCAAAAATACTTTGACTAAAGTCATGGAAATGAAAAACAAAAACGAATCTGTTGCAGAATATATTTTTAAATCTTTAAATGAGATGAATCAAGAGATTGCTACCATACAGGAAATGGCCTCTCGTCTTGGAGAACTTCTGGAAAGGCAAAAAGAGGAGTTTGACGGCTTGGTGTCCGAAATAGAGAGCTATGCCAAGATAACCGAAAATTTCGGCCCCATAGCTGCAGCCATAAATAAAATAGCCGAACAAATAAATCTTCTCTCCCTAAACGCTACTATTGAGGCTGTACGGGCTGGCGAGGCTGGTAGAGGATTCACCGTGGTAGCCAACGAGATCAAAAAGCTAGCCGACGATTCCAAACAAGAAGTTCAAAAGATCGTCCCTTATGGAGAAAAGATAAGAAAGGAATTAAATAAAATATCTTTTCAAGTCTCTGATGCCTCAAAAGAATTTTCTCAAATCGCTGATATTATCGACCAGGTTATGAGAGAGGTCAAAGAGATGTTCTCTCGCATTCAGCAACTTGAAAAAGAAGCTTCTCAGCTAGTGACCAAATAGTGTATGTACACTACCATTGGATAAACAAATTGGCTTGCTGGCAAGAAAGCCTCTTGCAAACCGTGAAGTAGCGAATAAATCTAAAGGTCTCTAAAATTCTGAAAGCTTCTTTTTCAGAAATTTTTCCACGCCTAATTTGTGCCAGAGGCGATTTATTTTTCGTTGAACCTGGGGGTCCATTTCTATGACGTCAGGCCAGTCACGCTCAAAGCCTTCTTCTGGCCACTTGCGGGTGGCGTCAATAGCCATTTTGCTACCGTAATAAGGAAGCGGGGCGGCGTGGTCAAGGGCATCCACCGGACCTTTGACAAAGAATATATCGCGTTCAGGGTCAATGTTATTGCCTAAACGCCAGAGGCACTCAGAGGTATCCTGCACGTTTACTTCTTTATCAAAGATGACGATGATCTTGCAAAACATCATCTGGCCAAACCCCCAGAGGGCGCTAGCAACTTTACGGGCGTGCCCAGGATATCTCTTGTCAATGGAAACAAAGGCCAGGTTGTGAAAAACACCTTCCATGGGAAGATTCATGTCAACCACTTCAGGAAGAGTCTTTTGGATTAAAGGAAGAAAAAGGCGTTCCGTAGCCTTAGCCATGTAGCAATCTTCCTGAGGGGGTTTACCCACGATAGTGGCCGGGTAAATGGCGTCTTTCCGCATGGTCATGCAGGTAACGTGAAACACCGGATAATAATCAGGTAGGGAATAATAACCAGTATGATCCCCAAAAGGACCTTCAAGGCGTCTTTCACCTGGTTCAACATAGCCTTCAAGCACAATCTGGCTCTGGGCCGGGACTTCTAAGTCAACGGTTAAGCATTTGACCATCTCTACGGGTTTTCCCCGTAAAAAGCCGGCAAAGAGGATTTCGTCAACGTCGTCTGGAAGGGGAGCGGTAGCAGCGTAAGTGGTAGCCGGGTCAGGGCCAATGGCCACGGCCACTTCCAGTCGTTTGCCAAGTTTTTCCGCCACACGATAGTGATGCGCACCGCCTTTGTGAAGGTGCCAGTGCATCCCGGTGGTTCTCCTGTCAAACACCTGCATGCGATACATGCCCACATTGCGCACGCCGGTAAGCGGATGCTTGGTAATCACTACTGGCAAGGTGATAAAAGGCCCGCCATCCTGGGGCCAACAGTGTAAAACCGGAAGTCTAAACAAATCTACTTCGTCGCCTTTAAAAACTATTTCCTGGCAGGGAGCTTTATCTACCATCTTGGGGAAAACGTTGGCCAGGCGCTTTACTTTGGGGATTAGATTTAGCTTTTTTATAATGGAGTCAGGTTTTTCAATCTCTATAAACTGGAGAACGTCTTGGCCAAGGTCATTTAAATTTTTGACCCCAAGGGCCATGGCCATGCGGCGAAAGCTACCAAAGGCATTGGTAAGAACCGGCATATCATAGCCTGGTACATTTTCAAAGAGAAGGGCTGGGCCGTAAACCTTGCAGACCCGGTCTGTTACCTCTGGTATTTCCAGTTTGGGGGATAAGGGTTCTTTTATACGCAAAAGTTCGTTTTCGGATTCAAGTCTTTGAATAAATTCCTGTAAATCTTTGTAAGCAATCATGGGCTAATCCTTTTCAAGGATTTCTTTGTGTACAGGGATTTTTATAGGTACAGGGTATTTTCCGTTAAAACAGGCTAGACAAAAGCTCTTATGGTTGCCGCCGGCCGCTTTAATTAGCCCTTCAAGGGAAAGATAATGCAGGCGATCAAGTTCCAGGTAGCGCCTTATTTCTTCTACCGAGTGCTTGGCTGCAATTAGCTCTCCACGCGAGGGGAAATCTATGCCGTAAAAACAGGGATACTTGATGGGCGGACAGCTTATAAGCATATTGATTTCAAAAGCACCAGCCTCACGAATGGCCTTTACCCTGGTGCGGCTGGTGGTTCCGCGAACCAGAGAATCATCTACCACTGCTACTTTTTTGCCCCTCAAGATGTCTTTTACCGGGTTTAGCTTCACTCTTACGGAAAAATCGCGCATGCTTTGTGAAGGCTGTATAAAAGTACGCCCTACATAGTGGTTCCTGATAACGCCCATCTCAAAGGGAAGCCCTGTGGCTTGAGCGTAACCAATTGCGGCGTAGTTCCCCGAATCAGGAAAGGGCATAACGAAGTCAGCTTGAAGTGGGCACTCTTCGGCCAATTGAAAGCCAAGTTTTTTGCGAAAGTTGTAGACATTTTGGCCGAAGATATCGCTATCCGGGCGGGCAAAGTAAATAAATTCAAATATGCAATGGGCCGTCGTTTTGCTTTCCACGCCTTTGTAAGAATTCAGGCCATTTTCGTCAATTACTAGAATCTCTCCAGGCTCAATATCTCGCAAATATTGGGCCTGAACCAGGTCAAAAGCACAGGTTTCAGAGGCCAAAATATAGCCCCCGTTTAGCATACCAAGGGCCAGGGGCCGAAAGCCGTAAGGGTCTCTAAAGGCTACTATTTTGTCTTGCGATAAAAGAATCACTGAATAAGCGCCTTCTATAACTTCCATGGTATCGCGAATAGCCTCTACCAGACCCTTATTAAGAGATTTGGCAATGAGGTGGACAATGATCTCACTGTCCATGCTGGTTTGAAAAAGCGAGCCCTGTTTTTCAAGTTCTGTGCGTAGGATATGGGCGTTTACCAGATTGCCGTTATGGGCCAGAGCAAAGGTGCGTTTGCCGTGAATTACGAAAAAGGGCTGGGTGTTTTTGGTAGTGGTAGAGCCAGTAGTGGAGTAGCGCACGTGCCCTACAGCCAGATGGCCTTTTAGTTTTTGCAAAATGGGTTCGTTAAATACTTCGGCTACCAAGCCTAAAGCCCGGTGTTCGTAGGCTTCTTCGCCGTCTGAGGTAACAATGCCCGCACTTTCCTGGCCGCGATGCTGAAGGGCATAAAGCCCGAAGAAGGCTATTTTGGCGGCTTCTTTATGTCCAAAAACTCCTATTATTCCACACATGAGTGGCTCCCGCCTTTTATTTTTCTCCTATGGCACCACCTACTACAATTTCCGGGATACGTAAAGTAGGCTGGCCGTCAGAAACCGGTACCCCCTGGCCGTCTTTTCCGCAGGTGCCAATGGTAAAGCCAAGGTCGTGGCCAACCATGTCAATAATCTGAAGGACTTGCGGCCCATTTCCGGAAATAGTAGCTCCTCTGACGGGTTCTCCTAGGAGGCCGTTTTCTATCAAATAGCCTTCGGTGACTTCAAAGACAAAGTTGCCGGAGATGGTATCTACCTGCCCACCGCCCATCTTTTTAACAAAGAGCCCTTTGTCCACGCTTCTTATAATTTCTTCAGGCGTATGAGGGCCAGGAGCAATGTAAGTGTTAGACATGCGCGGAATAGGACGATGGCGATAGGACTCACGGCGCCCGTGGCCGTTTGATTCCTTCCCGGCTTTCATGGCCGATAAGCGATCGTAAAGAAAATCTTTTAAAACGCCGTTTTCTATGAGAATGGTCTTTTGCGCAAAGACGCCTTCGTCGTCAAATTGATAAAAACCACGCTGGTAAAGAAGGGTTGGATCATCAACCACGGTAATAAGTGAGGATGCTACTTTTTCGCCGATTTTTCCGGCATAAACCGAAAAGCCTTCTTCGGCAAGGTCTGCCTCAAGGCCGTGGCCAACAGCTTCGTGGATCATAGTGCCTCCGGCCTCAGACGAAAGTACTACGGGCATGGTGCCTCCAGGGGCTTTGGGAGCCGAAAGCATAAGTACGGCCCGCCTGGCCGCTTTTATAGCAATTTCTTCAGGTGGAGTTTTTTCAAATATCTCAAGGCCAATAGCGCCACCGAGGGGTTCATAACCTGTCTGAATTATCTCCCCGCGTCTGGCCACTACCTGTACGGCAAGTAAAGTGTAGATCCTTTCGCCTTTGATGAAAATCCCGTCTGAATTGGCAATGGTAATTTTTTTATGCACATCCTGATAAATAACTTTTACCTGGGCTACTTCAGAGGAGACTCCGCGAGCAGCACGGTTAGCTTTTTTAACCAGGTCTATTTTGGTAGTAAGTGACTCTTCAAAAGGTGGCCGCTTAACTTCAGGAAAGGGGACTTTCTTTATGTTTTCCATCTTTACTTTTTGAGAAACGGGTCCAGTGATGGAGGCCAGGTTCTCGGCCAGGCTGGACATTCCCTCCCAGCTTAACTCGTTGGTATAGGCGTAGGCTGTATGGAAATCCCCATAAATAGCGCGTAAACCAGCCCCTCTATCTCCACCGGTGACTACCTTTTCCAGACGGTCGTTTTCATAGACTATGTACGTGGTTTCAGTTTCTTCAAGGTAAAGATCAGCGAACTTCCCTTTACCCAGAGCTTTTTCAATTATTTGAGCGGCCTTATCCGGTTGCATTTTTAATCTCCTTTAGTTTCGCCGAAAATTCTTCAGGCAAAGGATAGCCCTTTCTAGCATAATCTCTTAAAGAAATAGCGGCCATAGCGGCTCCTAATTTTCCTGCTTTTTCCAAAGATAGTCCGGAGAGGATACCGGCTATTACCCCGGCATCAAACACGTCACCTGCACCGGTATTGTCAACAATTTCAGGTGGTGTAGCTGGTGGTATGTTTTTAGGCTTGCCGTCATAAATGGTGGCTCCCTTTCCCCCCTGTTTTAGAAAAAGTTTAGGGCCAAAAGCGGTAATTTCTTCGGGAGTAATTTTAAGTATTTCTAGTTCCTGACTGGTTATAAAAACGAGTTTGGCTTTTTGGAAAAAGTTTTTTAAGGCCTCAAAACCTCTTCGGGCGTAGATCTCGCCAGGATCAATGCTAAAAGGGCCAGGGTGATTCTTTTTAAGCTGGCAATGGAAAGAAAAACCTTCGTCTGTAATGAGAGAACTCAGATGCAGCCATTCATCTGAGTTGGTTTGGCAAGAAAAATGGGTAAGGGATGGTTCTTCAGAATGGGGAGAGACCAAGATAGCCCGATCTTTTTGGGCGTCAATAATAATGAGGCAACAGGCCGAATAACCTCGTCTTATAACTCGACTTAAATCAACCCCTTCAAGCTCAGCTAAAATGGCCTCACCTTCTTCGTCGGCCCCAACGATACCAATAAAGCCTGTTTCAAAGCCCCAGGTTTTTAGGGCAAAAATGGTATTGGCCGCCGAGCCACCTCCGCTTTGAGCGATAAAACGGCCCTTTTGCTCAAGCTCTTCCCGCAGGACCTCAAATTCTTTACGACTTCCCCACACCTCTCCCCCGGGCACAAGGCCTTTGGAAGATTTGAGCAAGCGTAAGTCTTCTATTTCGTAGAAAAAATCAAGGTTAAGCGCACCTGAGCCGACGACACGCATCATCTGCCTCTTCTACAAAAAGAATCTGGTTCATGTTTTCAAGGCACCTGGGAAGGGCGGTCTGGAACTTTCTTTCAAAAAGGATAACCAGGTTGTTTGGGGGAATAAATCTTTTGATTTTGGCAAGCCTCATGGTGGACAGGGTTAAAAGTTTTCGCGAAAGAATAATTCGGGTAGAAATCCCAAAGCTTGAGGCCATAAACTGATTAAGACGCCTATGGCCTGGCCAGAGATAAATACCTCTTAATAAGAAAAAGTTTTTGCCCCGGTTACGTTCAAGGGTCCACTCAAAGTAGTAATGAATAAGCCTTCCAGGAAGATCAAGGCGTCTTTCAAGGGCCGGGATAAGATGGAGGTGAGCTACATCATCAGCTAGAAGATGGGTGCCGTAACCCAGGGAAAAGGCAATTTCGTCAGGG
Organism: Thermodesulfatator indicus DSM 15286; assembly: GCF_000217795.1. Lineage (NCBI taxonomy): Bacteria > Pseudomonadati > Thermodesulfobacteriota > Thermodesulfobacteria > Thermodesulfobacteriales > Thermodesulfatatoraceae > Thermodesulfatator > Thermodesulfatator indicus. The sequence goes on along the minus strand of NC_015681.1, from coordinate 1,088,324 downwards.
CTTTTGGCCTCTAAAAGAAGCTTTTCAAAAGCCTCAAAGGAGTGATAGAGTCTCTTAAAACGGGCCGGAGCAATAAAAAAGTCTGGAGCCAGGTTGCCGTAAATAAAAGCAAGCCCAAGGCTTCCCGTAAGGCCCCTGAAACAGGAGGGGCCCAGTTCAATAAGTTTTAGCCCTAGTTCAATATGAGCCCCTGGACCAAAGGCCAAGACCTCTTGTGGAAACAAAATGACCAATACAAGTGTTAAAAACAAAAGAATTTTCAAGACCATTTTTGGGGCTCCGAAATTTTTCAATCTCTATTCTAACGAAACCCAAACTAAAAACAAAGGCTTTAACCATAAAGTCGGCCAATTTGCTGAGGAGGTTTAGTCACCAATTCTTCAAGGATGTGTTCAAGTTTTTCTCCTTCGGCGGGCAAAATAAGTAGATCAGCTATAGCCCCCTTGTCTATATAACCCATGTCTTTTTGCTTCAAAGCCTTAGCTCCCCACCAGGTAGCCATTTTAAGAAGTATGTCAGGAGAAAGGGCTGGAAAATACTGTTTAAGGGCCGCTATCTCGGCAAAGATAGAAAGATAATCGTTACTGGCCAGGCTATCAGTTCCCAGGCAAGGTTCAAGGCCAAGGGCAAGCATTTCTTCTACCTGTGGAAACCCTACTCCCAAAAAAGTATTGCTCCTGGGACAAAGGCAGGGTTTGGCCTTTCTTTTAGCCAGAAGGGCTAGCTCCTGAGAGCTAGCCTGGGTGAGATGCACGCAAATGGTATTTTCATCAAGTATTTCTAAGCGATCTAGATAAAATACCGGCCTTAATCCAGGAGCCACAAAAGAGGAAGGCCACTGACCTCTTTCTTTTAGAAGCTCTTTTATCGGGCCTTTTCCGTGTAACAAAAACTCTACTTCTTCTGGAGATTCGGCCACGTGTAGGGAAAATGGGAGGCGGTATTTTTGGGTCCATTTTTTAATGGCCTGCATAAGAATAGGCGAAACCGTATAAGGGGCGTGAGGGGCTAAGCTTAAAACAACTTTGGGGTCACTCAACTGGTCTTTGAGGAATTCTTTTAGATTGGTGCGGCCTTGAAAGTCTATTACTTCTCTAAAAAAAACCGCCCTAAAAGGAGAGTCCTTTAGTAAAGGCACCGAAAGCCCGGTATTGCCGTGATCTCCTATAAGGCCGATGCCGGCCTGCCACATCTCTTTAAGGCCTAAACGGGCACTTTTAATATATTCTTCAGGAGTTATTTCCTGTCGCAGGCGAATAAGTTTTTTGATCCAGCTTACGAAAGACGAGGTAGGGGAAAGACGCCACTTAAAAGCCGAAAGCTCTATGTGGGTATGGGCATTTACCAGGGCTGGAAGGAGGAGGGAGTGGCCAAGGTCAACTTCTTCTCCAATAAACCCCTTTTTTACCTGTTTATATGGCCCACTATCTATAATTAGACCTTCGGTGGCAATTATAGCTCCATTTTCAACGGGTTCTTTTATTATGGGTAGCAGGTATTTGGAGCGGTAAAGGGTGGGTCTTTTGGAGATCCTTAATTCCATCAGAATCCTTTAAATTAAAGTGTAGTCCATCTTTCGGCGCCGGGGGATGTAGCCAGCATCTTTTATAATGCGCTCTATTTCGTCTATGGAAAGGCGGTGCGAGACTCCCGCGGCGGCTACTACGTTTTCTTCAATCATGGTGCTACCAAAATCGTTGGCCCCAAACTCAAGGGCTAATTGGGCCACTTTGGGCCCCTGAGTTACCCAGGAGGCCTGAATATTTTTTACATTGTCTAAAAATATGCGCGAGAGAGCAAGCATTTTCAGATATTCTACGGGCAAAACTTTGGGAGTTCTAAGTTCAGTGTTGCCGGGTTGAAAAGGCCAGGGAATAAAGGCGGTAAAGCCGCCGGTTTCATCCTGGAGCTCCCTTATCCGGGCCAGGTGTTCAATGCGCTCCTCAATGGTTTCTATATGACCGAACATCATGGTAGCCGTAGTCTTAAGCCCAAGGGTGTGGGCTACACGCATTACTTCAAGCCATTCCTCGGCACTACATTTGTTGGGAGAAATCTTTTGGCGAACTCTGTCAACAAGGATTTCTGCTCCACCACCAGGGATAGAAGCAAGGCCTGCTTCTATCAAGTCTTTAAGAACATCTTCAATACTTTTTCCTGAAATCTTAGAGAAATGAATAATTTCAGGAGGAGAAAAACCATGAATATGAATTTCTGGGAACTTTTCTTTTATGCTTCTTAGCATGTCAACGTAAAAAGAAAAAGGAAGCTCAGGGTGAAGACCGCCCTGGAGCAAAATTTGAACTCCTCCAAGGGCAAGAGTTTCTTCTATCTTGCGGAAAAGTTCTTCCTGGGAAAGCACGAAACCACCTGGAGTTCCAGGAGGACGATAATAGGCGCAAAACTTGCATCCCGAGATACAAATGTTGGTATAATTTATGTTGCGGTCAACGATATAAGTAACGACCCTTTCTGGATGGAGTCTTAAGCGCACTTCTCTGGCCAGAAAGCCGAGATCAAAAAAAGAGGCCTCCTGCCAGAGCAGCAAGGCTTCTTCTTTGGTAATTCTCTGGCCATCAAGGATTTTCGCCACAATCTTTTCCATGTATTCATGGGTAGCAGGGTAAAACAGTAAAGTCAATAAATTGGGGACAGGCAAAATTTCAGTTATCCCAAAGTTATGCCGATAATAGGGACAGGCGAAAAATTTTTTATCGTCTTCTGGGGTGCTTGTAGTAGTAAGTGGCAAAAGGAGATGTAACTACTCACAAAGAACCAGATTATCCCGGTGGATAACTTCGTCTTGATGAGCTAGCCCTAACCTCTGACAAATCTCTCGGGAGTGACAGCCTTTAATTTTTTGAATCTCATTTGAGGAAAAATTTGTAAGGCCAAGGGCGACACGGCGGCCTTTTTCGTCTAGACATTCTACACAAGCACCTTTATCAAAGACTCCTCGGACTTCTTTTATCCCTGCAGGAAGAAGACTTTTATTTCTTTCTACCAAGGCCTTTACTGCTCCCTCGTCCAAAATCAAAGCCCCCTCAGGCCTGGGATGATATGCTATCCAAAATTTTCGTGCGGTAATCTTTTTGGCAGGCAGGAAAAAAGTCCCTATTTCTTTGCCAGCAAATATCTTCTCAAGTATCATGGGTTCACGCCCTGGCGCAATAACCATGGGTATTCCTAGAGAGGTGACCATCTTTGCGGCTCTAATTTTAGAGACCATTCCCCCGCGACCTAAGCGTCCAGGTTTTTTGCCAGCCATTTTTTCTATGGTTTGGTCTATTTTTTCTACTACGCGCACCGGCCTAGCAGTAGGATCTTCTCTAGGGTCTTTATCAAACAAAGCATCAATGTCTGAGAGGCAAATCAAAATGTCTGCCCCTATTAAACCAGTTACCATAGCGGCCAAGAGATCGTTATCGCCAAATTGAATTTCTTCTACCGCCACGGTATCGTTTTCGTTTATTATAGGGATAACCCGCCAGCGTAATAGCTTTAAAATAGTGTTTCTGGCCAAAAGATAACGATGTCTGTCTTCCAGGTCCGTGCGGGTAAGAAGGATCTGGGCTACGGTTTGTCCGTATTGTTCAAAGTATTCTTCATATGATTGAATAAGCCCGGCTTGACCTGTAGCAGCCAAAGCCTGCTTTTCGGTAAGAGTAAATTGCCGCTTAGGCAAGCCTAACTTTTTTCGGCCACAGGCAATAGCTCCAGAAGAAACCAGAACCACTTCGTAACCTTCTCTGGCAAAACGTGATAACTCTGCCGAAAGATTATTAATTACTTCGCGAGAAAGACCGTCTTCACCGGTAATAACAGCGCTTCCAACCTTTACTACTATGCGTTTGGCTCGCTCTAAGTAAGGTCTTCTTTTGTTTAAACTTGATGAATTAGCCGCCATAGCCCTTCCAGAAGTTCTTTTATGCCTTCTCCAGTTACTGCAGAAATAAGATACACTGGATAGCCCTTTTTCTCAAAGAAGGCCTTTAGTTCATACAGTTTTTGGCGGTCAGAGACGATATCTATTTTGTTAAGGGCAATAGCGGCGGGTTTTTCTATCAATGAACGGTGATAATGAGCTAATTCTTTTTGTAATAATTCGAAATCTTTTAAACATTCTTCGCCCTTTGAAGCGTCAAGAACATACAAAATAGCTTTGGTTCGTTCTATGTGCCTTAAAAAGTCAAGTCCTAATCCTACGCCTTTATGAGCTCCTTCAATCAACCCCGGGATATCAGCCACGACAAAGGAACGTTCTTCATCGAGTTTTACCACCCCAAGATTAGGAGTAATGGTAGTAAAGGGATAATCAGCAATTTTAGGCCTGGCTGCGGTAATACGTGAGAGAAGCGTAGATTTTCCAGCATTTGGGAGACCAACTAGACCCACGTCGGCTATAAGTTTTAGTTCAAGAATGATCCAGCGTTCTTCTCCAGGTTTGCCTGGCTCAGCAAAACGGGGAGCCTGGCGAGTAGGAGTGGCAAAACGGGCGTTGCCTCTTCCTCCTCGTCCACCTTTGGCTACTACAAAACTTTCTCCGTCTTTAGTAAAGTCATAAAGTATTTCTCCGGTTTCTGCGTCTTTGACGATAGTGCCTACAGGCACTTTCAAGATAAGGTCATCTCCATCACGGCCTTTCATTTTTTTGCCCATGCCAGGGCGGCCATTTTCGGCCCTAAAATGGGTTTGGTGGTAGAAATCATAAAGGGTATGGAGCTGACTCGAGGCTACGAGGATCACATCTCCGCCTTTGCCGCCATCGCCTCCATCAGGGCCACCACGAGGGACATATTTCTCGCGGCGGAAGCTCACACAGCCAGCTCCCCCATTACCTGCTTTTACGTAAATTTTGGTTTGATCAACAAATCTAGGCATACTCGCTCCGAATACTTCTTCTGGTAAGATAAAACGGAAAAACGATTAGTCCAGCCGATTTAAATAAAAGGCTAACTTGTCAAAAAGGATAGTAAGATCTGAATGTTCGACTATGACGTTGGGCGGGTGTTTAATGCGAACAGGCGCAAAATTAAGAATACCTTTTATATTATTTTCTATCAAAAGATCAGCTACTTCTTGAGCGGCCTTGGCTGGAGTGGCAATAACGCCGATTTCTGCAGGATGTTCTCTCAATACCCAGCTTAATTGATTGAGGTGATAAACATAAACGTCATTTACGACTCGGCCTATTTTTTCTTCGTCTATATCAAAGGCGGCAACGAACTTAAAGCCGCGTTTAGGCAAAAACTCATATTTTAGAAGAGCCTGTCCCAAATGCCCTGCGCCCATAAGTACCATAAACCATTCTCTACCTGCCCCCAATATGCGACGGATGTGTCTTAGAAGAGCGGGAATAGAATAGCCAACCCCTCTTACCCCGAACTGGCCAAAATAAGAAAGATCTTTGCGAAGTTGAGCAGAATTAACCCCGCATTCTCTGGCTAATTCTTCGGAACTGATAATATCTTTTCCTTCTTCAAGCAATTTTTCGAGCGTGCGGGCATATAAGGCAAGCCTATATACAGTTATGCCAGGGATCTTAAATCCAGCCATTTAAAGTTTTTTAGCAAATTAGCTCTTAAGCGTCAATTCTTGGGACATATAAAAACAGACTCTAACTTCCGATTCAGCGGGAATTTAGGAAAATAAATTTATTTCATAGACAGTAGTGAAAATTTAGGTAATACTTCATTAATTCCAACATTAGGAGGACGTATGAAATTTTTAATTTCGGTGGTTTTGGCATTACTAATAGGATTTGCCTCTACGGTACACGCCAAGGATGAAATCTTAGCTAAAGTGGGTCCTTATAAGTTAACCAAAAAAGAATTTGAGGCTCAGCTTGAATCTGCTCCTCCTCAAATCAAGATGATTCTTGCTCATCAGCCTGAGCTCAAAAAAGCTTTGGTAGAACGCTGGGCGGAAATTTCAGTTTTGGCCCTAGGAGCCAAAGATGCTGGCCTCGAAAAAGACCCAGAGGTCAAGCGTCAAATAGAAGAGGCTACCAAACAAATTCTTGCCCAAGCCTATCTTGAAAAGAAAGTCCTAGCCAAAGTCAAACAGGTTAGCGATAAAGAGCTTAAAAGTTATTACGAAAAAAACAAAGCTAAATTTCAGGAACCCGAAGAAGTAAGGGCTAGGCACATTTTAATTCAAGTTCCCCAAAATGCTTCTAAAGAGGAAGTTAAAAAGGCTTACGAGAAAGCCCAAAAAATCCGCGAAAGACTTCTTAAGGGTGAAGACTTTGCCAAACTGGCCAAAGAGTACTCCGATGATCCAGGCACTAAAGACAAAGGGGGAGAGCTTGGCTTTTTTAGTAGAGGCCAAATGATCAAAGAGTTTGAAGATGCTGCTTTTTCTTTAAAACCTGGAGAAATTAGTAAGCCAATTCGTACGCCTTTTGGTTTTCATATTATTCAAGTCGAAGAAAAGAAAGTTCCTAAGGAAAAGCCATTTGAAGAAGTCAAAGCGAAAGTAAAAGAAGAATACATTAATCAAAAGCAAAAAGAAGCCTTACAGCAGGCTTTAAAAGAACTTAAAGCAAAATACAAGGTAAAAATTTATACCGATAAGCTTTAATGCTATATCGTACTTTTTTATTTTTGCCAGGGGTTAGCGAAAGGACTGAGTTTTTCCTCTGGCAAGAAGGTGTTACCCATTGGTGGAAGCTTTTGGAAGCAGAAAGCCTTCCAGGGATATCCCCTGGGAGGCTTTCTTTTTGGAAGAAAAAACTTAGTCAAGTCATTATTTTTAAAGAAAACCTCGCCTCTTTAGCTGAGATTTTGCCCAAGCGCCATCACTGGCGTTTGTATCAAAAATTCAAAAATCGAGCCCTTTTTCTTGATATTGAAACAGATGGTTTAAAGAAGGGTCTAAACCAAGTGACTGTACTAGGCCTTTTTGATGGAGAAGAATATAAAGCCTTTATTGCTGGAGAAAATTTAGAAGAAGGCCTTCAAATTTTAGCTGATGCCGAACTGGTAGTTACTTTTGGAGGCTCTTTTTTTGATTTTCCTTTCTTAAGAAATCACTATCCCTGGCTCCCCATGCCAAAAGTCCATTTAGATCTTTGCCCTTTGCTGAAACGGTTGGGCTTTAAAGGAGGCCTTAAACGTATTGAAAAAGTCTTTGGCTTAGCCCGTCCCAGCGAGATAGACGGCCTTGACGGCTTTGAAGCCGTAAGGCTCTGGCGCAAGTGGCAACACCAAAAAGATGTAAAAGCTTTAGAAAAGCTTATTCTTTATAATCGAGAAGACGTAATAAATCTTTTATATCTAGCCGAAATTACCTATCAAGGCCTAAAACATCTTGTCTTGACACGGCATGTTCCCGCTCTTACGGTCTCCTCGGAAGGGGTTATCAGGAGGCCGTATGAACTTACTGAAATTAGACTTAAAAAAATGTCTAACAGATAAACTTCTAGATTATGCTGTGGAGCTTTCCAACTGTCTTCCCTTGCAAGCCATTATGGTTTACGCCGATGTTTTTCATAATGAAGAAGAACTCAAAAGTTATGTGGAAAGACTGGAAAATGCTCAACTTGTTTTGGTAAGTCGTGATAAATTAAATTTTCCTTTACCAGAAAAAGTATCTTTTATAAGAGTGCCTCATATCAAATTGACCCGCCTAGGACAGATGAAAATAGCCGTCCTGGTAGGTGTGTCTAAAGGTATTTTTCACCCTCAAGATATAATCCTCTGTCTATCTGGAATTGCCGAAAGTGGGGTACTAGATTCTCTTTTCATCATAGATATCGGTTCAGAGTTTGAGTTTTTCGAAGTCAATCAGCTTGAACATTTACGCGAAGTTGTTAGGCCAGAAGTTTTCTTACGCGTTCTAGAAATAGCCATTGACCTAGCCGTAGAAGGAAGAGAAGGGAAGCCTATCGGCACAACTTTTATCATAGGTGATAGCGAGAAAGTCCTGGAATATTGTGAACAGCTTATATTAAACCCCTTCAAAGGATATGACGAGAAAGAACGAAATATTCTTGATCCCCATCTCGAAGAAACAATCAAAGAATTTGCCAGCCTTGATGGGGCTTTTGTCATAAGGGGTGACGGGATAATTGAAACGGCTGGTGCTTTTATTCGCGCTGGAGGAGTTATGGTGGATATTCCTCCAGGACTTGGGACCCGGCATAGATCTGCAGCGGCTATTACCGCTATAACCAAGGCCGTAGCCATTACTGTTAGTGAATCAACTGGAACCGTTATGGTTTTCTACGGTGGGAAAATAATCATGGAAATAGAAAGGCCTTTGATTTTTGGTTCATTACCTACGGAAGAAAAAACTTTTTCAATAAGAGAAGAAATCAAATAAAGGAGGGAAACTATGCAACATCATGTAATTTATCGTGATATTAGCCCAGCAGATAAAAAGCTTGCTGAAAATTATGTAGCCAAAATCATTGAACGTTTCGAAAAGTTGACCAACAAATTTGACCCTGACCTGGTGCATTTGAGAATCGTGGTGGAAGGGCTTGAAAAGAAAAAGTTTTATTTCGTGCAATTAACCCTTTCAGTCCCTCAGGGAGTTCTTTCGGCAAGGGGAGAACACAAACGCCTGAAAACCGCTTTTAAAATAGCTAGAGAGCGTTTGGAAAAAGAACTTGCTCGTCATCTTTCTGAATTGAGAGGAGAACATGTTTATAAGCGCCATCAGCGTTATATACAAGAGATGGCCAAGGCCTTACCAGAACTGGCCGTAGATAAACAGGCTGACCTCAAAGAGCGTTTTATGGATCGTTTGCGTCCTCTTTTGCGAGACCTTTATCGTATTGCTCGTCGCGAAATACTTTTTCATCAGCTAACCGGGGAGTTGCCTCCAGAATATTTAGATCCAGGCGATGTGGTAGATGAGGCTATCCTTTGGGCTTATGAAAACTACGACCAAATAGTGGCTATGGGAGATTTGGCCCATGCTTTGCATAAGAAAATCCTCGAAATTATCAAGCGAGAGATAAATAAACTAAAGGAAGAAGGACACGAGGCCATACCAGTGGAAGAAACTGTGCCTTTAGATGACGTACGTTATAAACTCAAGGAAATGCCTGAAAGTCCCTACTTTTTTGAAGAAGAAAGACTTCGTTGGGAAGATGTATTACCAGCGGGAGAGGTTACCGAACCTGAAGAAGCTCTTTCAGCGGAAGAACTTAACAATCTTATCATGCGAGAGCTTTCAAGAGTGCCTGAAGAAAAACGGCAGGCTTTTGTTTGGCATGTTCTTGATGGTCTAAGTTTTGCAGAGATAGCCAAACTTCAGGGGCGAGACGAAGAAAGCGTTCGCCAAGACATAGAAGAAGTACGTGAGTATATACGGCAGCGCTGGCAGGCCTTAGGGGCTAAGCCCAAAGAAATAGAAGAGGAAGTAGAAGCAAAATAAAAAGGAGGTTTTAAAATGAGGTCTAAAATAGGAGTTATTTTGTTATTTTTCGTTTTTTTGGCGAATGTTAATGCTAATGCCTCGGTTTTTGAGGAAATTTTCAAAGTAAAAAGGACAGAAGAAAATAAAGCCGTTACCACTCAGAATAAAGTTCAAGATCAAGAAGCCATCAATTTGGCCATAAAACTTTCACATGCTTTTGCCCAGGTAGCCAAAAAAGCTGGGCCAGCTGTAGTTTTTGTTCAAGTTGAAAAGGTGATAGTAAAACAAGGGCCTGCCATGGAACCTTTTCCTTTTGGCAGTCCTTTTGACTTTTTTGGTCCAGACTTTTTTGAAAGATTTTTCAGAGAACGTTTCCCCCACAAATACAAGCAAATGGCAGCGGGCTCAGGTTTTATTATAAGCAAAGACGGATATATCATTACTAATAATCACGTGGTGGCTAATGCGGATAAAGTTACAGTAAAGCTTGCCGATGGCCGAGAATTTAAGGCCAAAATAGTAGGTACAGACCCGGCTTCTGATGTAGCGGTACTCAAAATCAAGGCCGATAACTTGCCAGTTCTTCCCCTAGGCGATTCAGATAAGATTCAGGTTGGTGAATGGGTTATAGCTATCGGTAATCCCTTTGGCCTTACCCAAACCGTCACCGTAGGTGTAATTAGTGCCAAAGGTCGTTCAGGTATGGGCATCACTGACTATGAAGACTTTATTCAAACCGATGCGGCTATTAATCCGGGTAATTCTGGAGGACCATTAGTCAACCTTAGAGGTGAAGCTATTGGGATGAATACCGCCATTTTTACTCGGTCAGGCGGTTACATGGGGATAGGTTTTGCTATTCCCATTAATATGGTCAAGGTGATTGCTAAACAGCTGATAGAAAAAGGCAAGGTGGTAAGGGGATGGCTTGGAGTGGTAATTCAGGATCTCAATGAAGATCTGGCTAAATCCTTTGGCTTAGAAAAGCCTGAAGGGGCTTTGGTAACAGATGTAGCTCCCAATTCCCCCGCTGATAAGGCAGGGCTTAAACCCGGAGACATAATTGTCGAATATAATGGTAAACCCGTCAAAAATGTCGCTGAATTGCGCACTTTAGTAGCCCTTACTTCTCCAGGAACTAAAGTCAAGATGGTGGTATTCAGAAAAGGCCATAAAAAGGAGCTTGAAGTTGTTATCGGTTCCCAACCTCAAAGTTTTAGTATCCTTACCGGTCAAAATGAGTTATTGCAAAAGTTAGGACTAGAGGTAAAGCCTCTTACGCCGGCCTTGGCCGAACAGCTGGGTTATGGAGTAAATGAAGGCGTAGTTATTACAGGTGTAGCCCCTGGTAGCCCCGCAGATATCGCTGGTTTGCGTCCAGGTATGCTGATCGAAGAGGTAAATCACCGTCGAGTCCACAACCTTAAGGAATTTGTTGAAGCTTTAGCACTTAGTAAGAAAACAGGAATAGTTCTTTTCCTTGTCAGAGATAAAGAATTTAGACGTTATGTAAGCATCCGCTTAAGGTAGTTTTTAGGGCCCGACTTTTAGTCGGGCCCTTTTTAAGAATTGTCCCATTGTAGCCATGGAAAGCACAGGTGTTTACTGACAGCCTATACACAACATTTTAGAGGGCTAAGTGGCCTTGCCATAACAACGGCATTTTCTATTTATTTTTAACTCATTCCAAAAACAACTTTATATTCAAAAATTCCTGGCCGATTTATTCGTTATAACCATGTGGCAACAAACAAAACAACTCAGCCTAAAAAAGCTAACCAATTCCCTACTTGATTTAATTTTCCCAAGATATTGTTTTCTTTGCAAAAAACTCCTAGAAACAAACGAAAACCTATTTTGTAAAAGCTGTGCCGAGAAACTCCCTCGCAACGAAGTAGGCTTTTTGAGTAAAGATGAGCTTTTCTTGCCCTTAAAAACTCCCTTTTTATATGAAGAGCCCTTGAAAAGGGCCATTAAAGCCCTCAAATACAAGGAAAGTGTCCACCTAATACGAGAAATGGGAAGATTCTTTCGTAAAGAGTTTTTACCTTTGCCTGAAGAATTCGTGGTGTGTCCGGTGCCGCTTCATCCTAAACGCCTGGCCCAAAGAGGTTTTAACCAGACTTTATTTCTGGCCCGGGAAATATTCGGCCAAAACGCCGTAAAAGAGTTGCTAATTCGTCACAAAAATACCAGGCCCCAGGCCGGACTTACTCGCCAGGCCAGAGTCAAAAACATAAAAGGGGCCTTCAAGGTCACAGATTTCGCGTTGGTGGAGGGGAAAAAGATATTGTTATTTGATGATGTGCTTACCACTGGCGCTACGCTGGCGGAGTGTGCCCGCGTACTTTTAAAGGCCGGAGCCGCTAAAATAGAAGTGGCTACCCTGGCCAGAAGAGGCTAAAATGCACTTCCATGAAAATAGGCATACTGGAATACCCTTTTTACGCTGAACCGGAAAAAACTCTGGCCGGTCTTCTTGAACTTCTGGAGAAAGCCCCAGAAGCAGATCTCGTGGTAGCCCCAGAGTTGGGTATTTCCGGATACGAAAAGGCCCTTGAGGCTAGTTTCCTGAAAAAGGCTTTTCCTACTATCCAGAAAAAGTTAAAAAGCCCTTTACTTATCGGCGGAGCGGATATCAGCAAAGCCAAAAGTGCCGCCTGGCTAATAACACCTGAATCCATCACCAAGGTGGCGGAAAAGATAAATCTTTTTCCGGGCTTTGACGAGAAAAAGGGCTTTAAACCAGGCCGTCTCCTTCCGCCTTTTACACTCAAGGGTGTGCCTATTGGAGTTTTTATCTGTTATGACTTGAGATTTCCGGAGATAGCCAAAAAGCTTGTTGCCGAAGGGGCCCACGTGCTATTTTGCTTAGCAGCCTGGCCTAAAGCACGGCTGCCCCATTTCCACACCCTTTTGCGCACCCGCGCTATAGAAAACCAGGTCTTTTGCCTTGGGGTAAACGCCAGGGGCCAGGTAGAAGGCATTGAACTTGGTGGCCAAAGCGTGGCCTTTGATCCCTGGGGTAAAATAATATCAGAATCTTTTGGCGGTATCACCCTTTTAGAACTGGACTTTTCTGCCCTTGAAAAAGCTCGCCAACTGTTTGTTACTTCACGCACGGTCTCCCCATCACTTTTATCCGAAAAAATCCTGCCTCTAGAAGAACTTTGCCAGCGGGTTAGGCGGCGCAAGGCGCTTGGGCAAAAGCTTGTTTTTACTAACGGTTGTTTTGACTTGCTTCACGCCGGCCATGTTAGCTATCTTGCCAGGGCCCGCGAAGCAGGAGACTTTCTGGTAATAGGCCTTAATTCTGACGCCTCAGTTAAAAGAATTAAAGGCCCAGAACGGCCTATAAATCCTCAGGAAAACAGGGCTAAGGTCTTAGCCGCCCTTTCGGTGGTTGACTACGTTGTTTTCTTTGATGAAGATACACCAGAAAAGCTCATCAAGACCCTGCGACCAGACATCCTGGTCAAAGGAGCGGACTGGCCAGAAGAAAAAATAGTTGGGGCCAGTTTTGTTAAAAGTTATGGCGGAAAAGTCTTGCGTATTCCTTTCGAACATGAGATATCTACTACCAAAATCATAGAAAAAATCAGAAAAAATGAAGCTTAAACCTCTCGATTCTGGCGGCATAATGCTTTCTTATCGTTGCCAGAGTGGGTGTAGGCATTGTGTTTACGCTTGTGGCTCCAAGTGGCAAGACTGGATGTCTCGCGATTTTTTAGAAAATCTCTTACGCGGCCTAAAAGAAACTTCAGAAAACCTTAAGGGGTTTCATCTGGCCGGTGGCGAAGCCTTTCTGAATTTTGACCTTTTGCTATTTGCCGTGGAAAAATGCACAGAGCTTGGCGTTCCCCTAGAATACGTAGAAACAAATGCCGGGTGGTGCGTCGATTACGCAACCGGTGTAGAAAAGTTAAAGCTTTTGAAAGATGCTGGCTTAAGAAGCATTCTCATTTCTGTTAGTCCTTTTCACGCAGAAACTATCCCCCTTAAGCGGACGCTTACCGCGATCAGGGTTTCAGAAAAGATTCTTGGAGCCGGCAACGTAATCGTTTATATGTGGCAGTTTATTGACTTGATAGACCGTTTTAGCCGGGAAAAACCCATCCCGCTTAATAACTGGATTAAAACTTTTGGTAACGAGGCCGCGGGGAGTCTATTCTGGGACGGTTATGCCTTAATTCCAGGGGGCCGAGCCGGTGTGGAGCTAGGTTTTTTAGCCCCTAGCAAATATCCTCCAGAACATTTTGCCCGTGAGAATTGCCTTCGCGAAATTCTCCTCTCAGGCCATGTCCATTTTGACCCCTATGGCCATTATATACCTCTTTTTTGTGGCGGCTTAAGCCTGGGAAAAATAGAAGACCTGGCTGCTTTTGTTAAAACTTTTGATTATCGTAAACTTCCTTTAGTTAAAATTCTCGTTGAAGAAGGCCCTTACGGGCTTTTTATTTTTGCCCAAAATGAGTTTGGCCTTGAGCTTGAAAATAAATTCTTTGCCGGCAAATGTCATCTTTGCGTTGAAGTGAGGCGATTTCTGGCCCAAACAGGAGTATTTGAAGAATTGGCCCCTAAGGCCTTTTACGAAAACCTGCGTTCAACTTTGCCGCCGCTGGAGGAATGATGCTACCCCAAAATATCTGGGAAAAAATTGAAGCAGTCTTTTTTGACGCTGAAGGAACCCTTTTTCACATCACCCCGCCAGTGGGCTATATTTACGCAGAAATTTGCCGTGAATATGGCCTGTTAGTTGACGCTTCTGAACTCCAAAAAACTTTTTTAAAGGTTTATTTGAGCCTTCGTGGAAACTGGAAGGCCTCTCCTGAAAGCTGTTTTGAAGGCTGGCGCGAGGTGTTTCTTAAAACCATTTCTTTTTTTGGGAAGCTCAAAGACCCTGAAGCCGCTTATTTAAAAGGATATGAATGTTTTGCTAACCCAAAATATTTTCGCCTGTCCCCAGATACCGAAGAAACCCTTTCTGCTCTTAAGGCCTCTGGCCGCAGGCTGGCTATTCTTTCTAACTGGGACGAAAGGCTCATTCGCTTGATTAAAGCCTTTGGCCTTGAACACTTATTTGAAGACATTCTAGTATCCTGTGAAGCAGGCTTTATGAAGCCAGAGCCTGAAATTTTTCACCTGGCCTGCGAAAGGCTAAAAATTTCTCCGAACAGGGCTTTAATGATAGGGGATAGCCTATCTGACGATGTTTTAGGTGCCAGAGCGGCCGGACTCTGGGCCTTACGTTACCCAGGCGGCAGCCTCAAAAAATTTTTTCCTCAAGAAATTTTCCTTTCTTGATTTAAGTCAAGGCCTCCTACCGAACCCCTAGTTAAATTGTAGGAAAAACAAAATGTAGGAGGTAGAAATTATGTTTTGCAATCAGTGTGAACAAACAGCCAAAGGTGTAGCCTGCACCAAAATCGGCGTGTGCGGTAAAGACCATGAGACAGACGTTTTGCAGGATCTTTTGATTTATGCGCTACAGGGGCTTGGCAAAGTAGCTCAGGCTGGCCGCCAGGTGGGCATAGACGAAAAAAACGTAAACTTTTTTACCTGTGAAGCCCTTTTTGCCACTTTAACTAACGTTAACTTTGACCAGGAAGCTATCAAAAACTATATCTTTAAGGCCATTGAACTTAGGGAGCAGCTCAAAGAAAAGATTAAGGCCAAAGGCGGCGAGGCTCCTGAAGACGGCTCTGCCGGGTTTAATCCCCCAAAAGAACACGAAGCCCTTTTAAAAGCAGCCGAACAGATCGAACCCCGCCCTGAAACGGCCAAAGACCCTGACATTTTCTCCCTGAAGTTGACTACTATCTACAGCCTAAAAGGTATAGCTGCTTATCAGTATCACGCCACTAAACTCGGCGAAGAAGACCCCATGGTCTATGAATACATGCACCGCGCCCTGGCCACCCTTGAGTCAAACGAGTTAGGGCTTGAAGATTGGGTAAACATGGTCCTTGAGTTAGGTAAAGTAAACCTCAAGGTTATGGAATTGCTTGACAGGGCCAATCACAAAAACTTCGGTGTGCCCAAGCCAACGGAAGTACCGCTGGGACATAAGGCCGGCAAAGCCATATTGGTCTCTGGCCATGATTTAGAAGATCTCTATGAACTTCTTAAACAAACTGAAGGCAAAGGTATCTATGTCTATACCCACGGAGAGATGCTACCAGCCCACGGCTATCCTGAACTCAAAAAATTTGAGCATTTTTACGGCCACTACGGCACCGCCTGGCAAAATCAACAAAAAGAATTTCCAGAATTTCCTGGACCTATTGTAATGACTACTAATTGTTTGATGCCGCCCAAAGAAGCCTACAAAGACCGTGTTTTCACCTTGGGGCCGGTAGCTTTCCCCGGCGTGAAGCATATCTCTGGACATGATTTTTCAGAAGTTATTGAAATGGCCCAAAATATGGAAGGCTTTAAGGAAGACTCTAACGGACGCAAAGTGCTGACAGGTTTTGCCCACGAAACAGTGCTATCCGTGGCTGACAAAGTTATTGAAGGGGTAAAAAGCGGCGCTATTAAACACTTCTTCCTGGTAGGAGGTTGTGATGGCGCAAAACCCGGCCGCAATTATTACACCAGGTTTGTTGAACTTACGCCCAAAGATACCATTGTCCTTACCCTTGGATGCGGGAAATTCCGCTTCTTTGACAAAGATTTAGGGACTATTGGCGATTTACCGAGGCTGCTAGATATGGGCCAGTGTAATGATGCCTACTCGGCTATCCAGGTAGCGCTGGCTCTGGCCAAGGCCTTTAACGTAGATGTAAACGAACTCCCCCTTTCGCTCATTGTGTCCTGGTACGAACAAAAGGCCGTAGCTATTCTTTTGACCTTGCTTTACCTGGGCATAAAAAATATTTACCTTGGCCCAACTCTTCCGGCCTTTCTTTCACCAAACGTGCTCAAGTTTCTGGCGGACAAATACGATATAAAGCCCATTTCTGATCCTGAAACTGATCTTAAGGCCTGCCTGAAAGGCTAAAAATTTAAGGGACAGGCAACCTTTTAATTTCGCCTGTCCCCCCACTTCTTACATTCATTACATCAATAGCCTCAACAGCCTTCTTTTTTAGCTATTGACACTTTTCTGATATTAATTGCTATCAGCCAATTACCTGTCACTGCGAGGAGACACTGGGTGCCGACGAAGCAGTCTCAGGGGCATACTAAACCTCATAAACTCCGCTCGCCATAACAGAAAAGGAACACAATAAAAACTGTAATTGACTTTGAGTCGCAAAAAGATTAGTCTTCAGTTAACAAAAATTGGCTAGGGGGTTTTTAGTGGAGTTTTATCGTGAATTTGAATGCTTTGACTGTGGTCACCGGTGGCGTGTACCATTCGGAACAGGGCGGGTTTTTACTTGTCCTAAGTGTGGTAGCCTGAACATCAGACGAACAAATCCTGGCCCGCCCGGGGGAAGAGGAGGTTGGCGTTGGCGTATGAGAGGCAGACAAAGATAGTCCAAGAGTCACAAACACTAGCCCGTGTAGCCCTGCTGGCGGCTATTTTCAATCTCTCTTTAGCCGCCGCTAAATACCTATTAGGAAGATATGCCGGAAGCCTTTCTCTTCAGGCCGATGCCCTTCATTCTTTAACTGATGTCATTGGCTCGATCTCTGTTTTTTTAGGACTTAAGTTTTCTGACCGCAAATCAGAAGCTTTCCCTTATGGGCTTTACAAGCTAGAAAATTTAGCCTCTCTCGTTTCGGCTGGCTTCATTTTTTTGGCTGCTTATGAGATCCTACTAAACGCCCTTCACTCTAAAGAGCCTTTGATAGTAAATAACATTCCTCTTGCCATAGGCGGTTTGATCTTGATGACTTTGGCCCTTTTTCTATTTTCCCGCTGGGAATTAAAAATCGCTAAAAGTTCCGGCTCTCCAAGCTTAGCGGCAGACGCTGAACACATGAAAACTGACTTTTTGGCCACCGCTGTTATTATGGTCGGTCTTATTGGCGGATTTTTTGGTGTTCACTGGCTTGACAAAATAGCAGCACTAATTATTGCGGTCATCATTTTTCACACCGGCTGGGAAATAATGCTTGACGCCTTTAAAGTGCTTTTGGATATAGGGCTTGAATCAGAAGTGGTTACTCGTATAGCCGAAATAGTACGCCAATTTCCAGAAGTCATAAAAATAAAAAAGATAGTTGGAAGACGTTCGGGAAGATACCGCTTTGTAGAAATAGAGCTGGTTTTAGATGTTCACACTTTAGAAGAAGCACACGAAATAGTTACTATCATAGAAGAAGAAATTTACGACAACTTTCCTGAAATTGACAGAGTTATCATTCATTTTGAGCCTCCTCGATTGGACAAAATAAAAATAGCGATACCGTTAGATGAAAATGGTCAGATAACCTCTCACCTGGCCTGTGCCCCGGAATTTCTTTTCCTGGTTATAGATTGTGAAAAAAATCCTCCCCAGATAGTCGAAGAAAAAAGAGTGCCCAACCCTTGCCGTCAAGAAGAAAAGCGTCGCGGGGTGTTACTGGCCGAATGGCTTAGAGACCAAAACGTAAATACTTTTATAGTTCCTTCTGATGACAATAAGGCCCGAGGTCTTTTTTATGCCTTGAGTTCCTTAGGTATAAAGATCCTTTTTCGTCCAGATATTAGCCTGGAAGAGCTTTTCAAAAATCCGCCCTGTCCTCAAAAGTCACATTAAAGTCAAAATTAAGTAGAAAATATTTTAAACTTGGTGTTAAAATGGTTGAAAAAAGAGAGGGATGGAAATGGGCAAACTCAGCAAAATATTAGGAGCAATTTTAGCGCTAATTCTGGTAGTAATAGTTGTTCTCTACTTTGTTGCCAGCCGGTACTTAACTCCAGAAAGAATTAAAGCCTTTATTGTTCCACCCCTTGAAGAAGCCACGGGTTTAAAAGTTTCCATTGGAGAAATCAAAAGGGCTGTTTTTTTTGGAGTTAAAGTAACCCAGGTAAATTTTGCGGATCCTCAAGTTCAAAAAAACGTTATCTCCGCTGAAGAGTTAAGACTGAGTTTAAAATTAAGTCCTCTTTTAAAAAGAAAACTGGTAGTCTCTGAAGTAGCCTTTATACATCCCAAAATTTTAATAATTAGAGAACCTGACGGAAGCATAAATCTTGTCAAATATTTTAGCGCAAAAGAAACGACCAAACCCCAGGAAGCTCCACCAGCTAAAAAAGAACCCGGAAAACTTGCTCTTATTTTCCAAAGCATAAAAATTGAAAACGCCAAAATTAATTTTATAGACTTAAAAAAAGAACTTCCTCCTGCTGAAGGAAAATTTTCTTTAAATGGAGGCTTAAAGCTAGAAGGAACTTCTTTGGCCTTTTTCGGCAAAGGCCATTTAAATTTAACAGTTGAAAAGTACCCTCTGATAGAAAACCTACAGTTTAAAGCCCTGGTTAAAGGAAAAGAAAATCAAATTATCTTTGAGGGAGGCAAAGTTTTAAAAGGCAAAGTTGAAGGAAAGGTCTTACTTGCTGAAGATACCTTAAAAGGGCTCATAAAGCTCTCTAAGGCCAGCTTTAAAGAAGGTGAAAATTTAGCCAAAGTTCTTAGGCCATATTTCTTTCCAGAAGCGGAACTTCCAGAGTTAGACGGGCATTTTAATGTAGAAATATCATTAGCCGGAAAGACAGCTAACCCCTTAATAGCTGTCTCTCTTTACCCCAAGCCCCTCAAAATAAAACAAGGTCCGTACGAAATAATAACGGAAGGATTAATCAGAGCTACTAGGACCGAAGTGTCACCCAAAATAGATGTGGCTATTAACGGAGAAAAACTGAATGTTTCTGGAAAAATATCTCTAAAAGAGGCCCTGCCAAAAGTTGATCTCTTAATTTCAACCAAAAAACTTGATTTAAAGGCCTTAATTCCTAAAGGAGAAAAAGAAACCCCATCTAAAGAGGCCTCCAAAGAGCAGACTCCTTCCAAAGCAGGCAAGGCCTCTCTGGCTATACCTATTACGGGAAAAATTCGATTTCAAGGCGATGAGGTCTGCTATCAGGTTTGTGCCAAAGATACTAAAGCCGAAATAGTTTTGACAAAAGAGCGCATTGATCTAAAAACTTTCAATTTTCTATTAGCCGGAGCTTTAGCACAACTTAACGGAACTGTTACCGACCTTTCTAAAACTCCGAAAATAAAATTTGCTTACTCTATAGCCGGAGCGGACTTGCCTGCTTTAGTTCAAAACTTTCTTCCTAAAAGCACTTATTTTGCCAGCGGAAAAGTCTGGACGGAAGGGTCTTTTTCTGCCCGCGGCCTTGAAGCGGAAACCATTAAAAAATCTCTTACTGGTCAAGGGAATGCTCGTTTTATGCAAATAGGCTTTAAAGAAAATCCCATAACCATTTTAGTGGCTCAAATTTTGAAAATAGACGAACTGAAAAGTCCTTCTTTTGAACAAGGGAAACTTAAGTATTCTATAGTCAATGGGTGGGTTAATGTTAAAGGTAATTTCTCTCGTGAAGGCTTACTTATTAACCTAGCTGGAAAAATCGGACTTGATGGACAACTAAATTTGACTCCTAAATTACTTTTGACCGGGAAATATGCTTCAATATTTGTCAGATCTTTTCCTGGGGCTTCTTTGTTTAGAGGTCCAAATGGCTATGAAATTCCTCTTACCATCTCTGGCACCATAGAAAGCCCTAAAGTTTCCCTTAAAGAGGTTGAAGAAAAGGTAAAGGAAAAAGTAAAAGAAAAGGCCATCAAAGAGATTTTCAAACTTTTAGGACAGTAACTAAGTTTTCTGCTTAAGGGAGATCTTAGTTAATAAAAATGGCTTCCTGTAAAGCTTTAAGTCTGCTGTATTTTCAGCGCCTGGATAAACAACCATTAGGGGCTTCGCCCCTAACGCCTTAACTCCCCCAATATTTAACTGGGGATTATGATTATTCTTTGTGTTTTTCTACGGTAATGACCGTATGAACATTGCCACGGGGATGGAAGTCACCCTCTACCTTTAAGTAGCGTGGCTCTAACTTTTCCCATAAGGCATCAAAGATCTCATTGGTAGCCGCCTCGTGGGAAATGTAACGATTACGAAATTTATTTAGCCAGAGCTTCAAAGACCTAAGCTCCACTATTTTTTGATCAGGAATATAACTTAGCCTTATAGTAGCAAAGTCAGGATACCCCGAACGCGGACAAAGACAGGTAAACTCAGGAAAGGTTATTTCGATAAGGTAATCTCTATCAGGGTAGGGATTCGACCAGGGCTCAAGCTCAGCTTCAAGTATAGCCTTTTCTCCATATTTTATTTCGTCAGACATATTTTACCTCAAATAAAGCTAAAGTATAAAATACTTACTAATATGATTAATCCCACAATAACAAAAAAATTTTTCTTTGGCACCATCCCTTCAAATTCTTGAGAATAAAAAATCCAGGCCACATAAAAAGCGCCAATACCACCAAGAATAGTAATTATTTTTAGGACAAAAGATATTAAACACGCGGGAATAACAAATCCCAAGCTTTCCAAATTAAAACCAAATTGTCTTCCAAAGACTGGAAAAAAATTACCCACCTCATATAAAACATATTCCAAGCGATAGATAAGCTCTCCAGAAAAAGCCATAGGAACTAAGACAGATACCATAGGTGAAAATTTCCCAAATAATTCATCTTCAGAAAATATAAAAAGCTTACCCAGACGTATAATGCCGAGAAAAAAAATGAACCACAGTCCTAAAATGACCGTAAAAGCCAAAGCTTCAGAATTACCTAAAAAAGTTTTAAAAGATTGATACCAAGAGGTTTTCTCCTGTACAAAACGAGCCAATTGAGCAGCCATTAAAAAAGGAATGATATAAATACAAGTAAGGTGTCGTCCTTTGTTAATTATAAGTTCTTTTAATGGATGTCGTAAAAAAAGCCTTGGAGAATCTCTATCACAAAGGTAAACACAATGTCCGCAAACCAGGCAAAGTAAGTTGTTATTTACGGCATAAGCTCCCAAGTATACAGGACAACCTGAAATATTTCCTTTGCCTCTTTTACAGGGAAAAGTTTTACATCCGCGACATTTTTCTAGCAAAGGGCGAAACTCGAGTATTGACATCGTAGCTGCCGCACCGATAATCTTGCCCATTGGGCAAAAATGACGGCACCAAGCCTGACCTTTATAAAGAATTGCAAAAATAGTAGCACCCACAAGAATAGCAATAAGAAGCAATGAGGTAAGAAATGGAGAATATTTCATATGAGTTACTGCTTCTACCCATAAAATAAAAGCTAAAAGAATAGTAGCTCCATAGGCACAATACTTAAGAAAGATCTGTTTAGGAAGCTTTTTTCGGTAAAGACCTAGTTTTTGAAAAATACGACCAATACCAGGAAAAGGACAGACTCCACACCACATTCGTCCTACAAAAAACCAAGAAAGCACGATTGAAGTCCACCAGAGTCCCCAGGAAATAAATAACATAATATTTTCTGAAGGATCTTGAGGACCAAAAAGCCCCATAAAAATCAAAATAGTAAAAACTATATCGCCAAAGGTTCTGATAACAGCAAAATTGCGACGATTTTTAAAAAAATTTTTTAAACATGGAAAAAGTTCGAAGAGGTCAAGACGGGCCTCAGGATTATAGACAAATAAAACTTTTAGGATTTTTTTTAAAGTTTTAATAATATGTTGCCTGTCATTTCTTTAGGTATTTCAAGCCCCATAAGAAATAGACCTGTTGGGGCAATATCAGCTAGTATCCCTTGATAGAGTTTTTTATTTTTAAATCGGTCATCAACAAGATAAAATGGTACTGGATTAGCTGTGTGGGCTGTAAAAGGTCCTCCTGTTTCAGGGTCAACCATCATCTCACAGTTACCATGGTCAGCAGTGACGATAGCTGGAGCGTTATCTGTGACCTCGCGCCAGACTTTTAAGACTTTACCTACACATTCATCAACCACCTTTACCGCCTTAATAGCCGCTTCAAGCACTCCTGTATGGCCTACCATATCGCCATTGGCATAGTTCATAACAATAAACGAATATTTATCGCTTTTAATCCTTTTAATAACCTCTTCGGTTACTTCATAAGCACTCATTTCGGGTTTTTGGTCATAAGTAGCTATATCTCGCGGAGAGGGTATAAGCTTTCGTTCTTCTAAAGGAAAGGGCTTTTCCTCTCCTCCATTAAAAAAATAGGTAACGTGGGCGTATTTTTCTGTCTCTGCTGTACGGAATTGATAAAGACTGGCCTTGCTTATCACCTCTCCCCAAATGTTTACTAAATGCTCAGGAGGAAAAGCTACAGGCAAATCAAAGGTTTCGTCATAGAGGGTCATACAAACGTAGTAAGCTAATTTAGGCCACTTTTTACGATCAAACTCGTTAAAATCTGGATCTGTTAAGGCTCGTGTGAGCTCACGAGCCCGGTCAGCTCTAAAGTTGAAGAAAATAACTATGTCGCCGTCTTCTATAAGGGCTAAAGGTTTGCCATTTTTTACGATAACTGTAGGTTTAATGAATTCGTCAGTTTCTCCCCGGTTATAAGCCTCTTTTACCGCCTGTAGGGCATCAGAGACCTCTAAAGCTTCACCTAAAACTAGGGCGTAGTAGGCTTGCGCCACCCGCTCCCAGCGCTTGTCTCTGTCCATAGCGTAAAAACGGCCACTAACCGAGGCAATCTCGCCACAACCAAGTTCTTCCATTTTTTGTTTAATCTGGGTTATGTAACCAAGAGCGCTTTTGGGGGGTGTATCTCGCCCGTCAGTAAAAGCATGGAGGAATACCCGATCACATAAACCCTCTTTTTTAGCAAATTCAAGGAGTGCAAATAGGTGGTCAAGGCTACTGTGGACTCCTCCATCTGAAACTAGGCCCAAAAGATGAACCTTACCTCCTGTCTCACGCGCTTTGGCAAAAGCTTCTTTCAAGACAGGATTATTGAAAAAACTTCCGTCTTTTATGGCCCTGTTTATACGAGTCAAATCTTGATAAACGATTCTTCCGGCTCCGATATTGAGATGACCTACTTCGGAATTACCCATCTGGCCTTCGGGGAGACCTACAGCCTCTCCAGAACATTTAAGCAAGGTAAAAGGATAAACCTCTTTTAAAGCGTCAAGGTTGGGAGTACCTGCCAGACGAATGGCATTGCCTTCTATTTCTTCGCGATAACCCCAGCCGTCAAGGATAATCAAAAGTAGTTTATTTATTTTCATCTTCTTCGGTAGGTTCTGCTAAAACCAGGCCCCAGTCTTCAGGTTTTATGCGAGTAGCATCCATCCAGAGGCCTTCGATGTCGTAAAATTCTCTAACTGGCTCAAAAAACAGATGAAAAACAACGTCTCCATAATCCATCAGTACCCACTGACCTTCATCTGTGCCTTCAATACCAAGAGGCGTAATGTTTTCCCGGTATAGCTCTTCTTCTAAGTAATCAGCCACTCCCTGCACATGCCGTGCTGAACGAGCGCTAGCCACCAGTATAAAATCGGCATAAGAAGAAAGTCCTCTAACATCTATTATGACTAAGTCGTGAACTTTTTTGTTTAAGGCAAGTTGGGCCATAAGGCGGGCAAGGTCTTCGGGTTTTAAAACAGTTTTCTTAGTAGCTAAAGCTTCTCTTTTCACTCGGCTGCTCATACCTCCTAGATGAAATTTATTCAAGTATAACGCAACTAAGTTTAAGGATAAACTTTATAAGGCTAGATATTCTTTAAAAATTGTTTGACGCAAAAAATCTAAACCCAGACGCAAAAGTTTCTCATCATCTTCAAGAGCTTCTTTTATTTTATCTTCAGAAAAGAACTTCTTAAATAGTTGCTCTTCAGAAGTCACATAATCTTTAAAGTTTTCCAGGCCATAAAAAACATTATAGATCAAATCCAGTTCGTCGGCAGATAGGGGCCTATCCATATGCTGGCGGGCAAAAACGATCTCGCTGAAGAGGTCATTAAACTCGTGATAGGGCTCAAGCCCTTGTTCTTTTATCCACTCTCTAACCGTTATGGGGCGTTTTTCAAAGTGGCCTTTGCAGTGAGTCTCTCGAATAATACGGTAAATTTCAAAACGCTTGCCTTCTTCATCTCGGCCGGTAAATCGCGCCAGTGGATAAGTTCGGCATGATGCCGGACGATCAGGATAAACAGAACAGCCTTCCTCCCGCAAAAAGGGACAGGCAAAATCATGAGTTTTCATCCTAACCGAGATAACTGGTAACTGGGTTACGTCTCCAAGATAAAAATCAGCAAACCTCTCGATGAACTCTTTAGACGAAAGATCTAGCGCCCGCCTTAAGCGCAAAAAATCGTAGGGACTTAAAACTAAAGTCAAATCATAGCAACACATATTAAAACAGGATATGCCAGGGTAACAGGCAAACTCAAAAACATCGTCAAGAGTTAGTTTGCGATGATCAAAAACCGGTTGTTCCATATTTATTCCTCCGTATCAAAATAACCAGCTTGTTTAAGCTATTCTGGAGATAAGTCATACCAGTTTTGATAAGCATCTGCCACCGCAAAGAAGGTGCCTTTGCGGAAGACTTAATTTTTGGGCTATAACCAATCCCACCAGAACTCCGCGGCAGAAATAGCAAGGTAAATTTTACAATTTCGCCTCCCGGGACCAAAAAACGAAGATTTGTCATTAATGAAATATACTACGATCAAGGGAAATTAGACGAGAAGATTTATAAGAAGAGACATCGTAATAAAGAGATAAATTTCCTGCTTCAAGCCAGTATATTTTTTCAGTTGTGGCTTTGAGAAATTCTAAATCGTGAGACACTATAAGCTTAGCTGCTGGAAGTTTATTAAGAATTTTGATAAGCCTTTCAATATTTTGCGGGTCAAGATCTCCGGTAGGTTCGTCAAGTAGTAAAACTTGCGGGTCCATAGCTAGCACCGTTCCCAGAGCCACCAAACGCTTTTCTCCTCCAGAAAGACGATAGGTAATCCTTTTTTCAAAGCCTTGAAGACCAAGGAGTTCCAATACCTGTTTAACTAATTTGGGCACCTTTTCCCGAGGAACACCTAAATTTAACGGCCCAAAGGCTATGTCTTCAGCTACTGTAGGGCAAAAAAGCTGGTCGTCAGGATCTTGAAAAACTAAACTTACTTCACGTCTCAGGAGGCGAAAGTCTTTTTCAGACTGACATACCCGCCCGTTGTAAATTATTTCACCCCGCTCAGGCTTTAAGAGACCAACAATTAGCCGTAAAAGAGTGGTTTTACCGGCTCCATTTGGCCCCATCAAGCCTATTTTTTCTCCAGGGGAAAGAGAAAAATTAAAATCTTTAAAAATAGGCCGGGTTGGATAACCAAAGTGCAAATTGCGTATTTCTAAAAGCGCCATAAAAAACAAATTAACAAAAAATCAAAATAGTAGCGAGGTAGGTGGCACTAAAAACTCCAAAGAGCAAATCTTTTTTTCTGAGACAAAAGTGATGATAGACAGGGAAAGTGCCACTGAAGCCTCGGCATAACATGGCTTCGTAAACCCTTTGGGAGCGGTCATAGCTTCGCACAATAAGGCTTCCTACCAGATAAGCCGTAGTGCGATAAGTAAATAGGTTGGTGCGGGGAACAAAACAGCGCAAAGCAGCGGCTTCTTTTAAGCGCGTAAATTCCTTATCAATAACGTGCAG
The DNA here is from genome assembly GCF_000217795.1 of Thermodesulfatator indicus DSM 15286. NCBI lineage: Bacteria > Pseudomonadati > Thermodesulfobacteriota > Thermodesulfobacteria > Thermodesulfobacteriales > Thermodesulfatatoraceae > Thermodesulfatator > Thermodesulfatator indicus. Next base: position 1,062,337 of record NC_015681.1, on the reverse strand, counting down.
ATAACGAAAAGTAAAAAATAGCAGCTGAACTAACTTTGATGGCAAATAAAGATGGTGAAGTGCATGAGCCAGCTCAAATATAGACGAAGTAGATAAAAGAGCCGTGGTCGTAAGGATTATTAAGTTTGATTTGAGAAAAATTAAAAGAGCCAGTTTAAGCCCTTCTTTGGAAGCCGTTAAAAAACATATCTTGAAAACTTCTTTCCCAGGGGTAGTAAAAGGTAAAGTAATTAAAACGATGAGCAAAAATATATTTACCAGCCCAAGTCTTTTAAGGTAATAACCTAAAGGTAGGCCACTTAAAAACAAACAAATAATAGAAAAAACTGAAGCCAGAGCTAAGAACTTAAAATTATAAGTAAGGGCTACTAATATGGCGTATCCGAGGGCCAAAATAAACTTGACCCTCGGATCACAAGTTCTTAAAAAAGCATTTTTTCTTATCTGCGGCGAGCCTGAAACCATGCCCATATTCCAAACAACCCAAAAATATAACCTATTCCTCCAAAAATTTCTCCTACTGAAGGCTTTTCTGCTTCGCGGGCAAGCTCCTGGATCATATTCTTAATAGGGGCTATTTCCTTGCGAACCTCCTCGCGAATAATTTTCCTAAGTTGTTCTTCTGAAATAGAAGTGGCTGCAACTGTTGGTGATACTTGAGCGCTTGTTGGCTCTGCTTTGGCTTCGGGAGCAGGCTCAGATGGCGCTGTTTCTGTATTTTCCTGGCCCAGTTTTAGTTTCATCTCGGCTCGATGTCCCATTTCAGCCCAGGCCACCACCCTTACTTCTTTTACACCCTTAGGGATGGGCAACTTAAAAGTTCCGTCTTTATCTGTTTTGGTTTCTGCAAGTACCTTGTCTCCTTCAACGGGGTGAAGAGTAACTCTGGTATTTTTAGCTGGAGAACCGTCGTTGAAATATACTTCTCCCTGAATGGAATTATCTTCTGTATAGGCAAAGATACTGATTTTATGAGCCAAAGCTTGGCTGGCGATGAGTAAACAGCAAATAATTACCGGGCCGATAAAAAAACGTTTCACCTCATACCTCCTGCTTGAATATTTCTGGACGCACTTTTTTGAGGAAGCTAACTAAAAGAACCGTAATAATTCCTTCGATAATCATGACCGGAAGATGAGCCGCTAGAATAAGTTTAGCGGCGGCTTTAAAACTTTCCCCTGTAAAAGTAAGCTCAAAGGCTACCAGGATACCACTTAAAAGCACGGCCAAAGCACCAGCCAGAAAAGCCCCTACCCCTGCTGCAAAAGGATTAAAAGACCTAACCAAGGGGCCAAACAAGTAATAAACCACAACCCCTGGGAAAGCCATGTTAAAGGTATTTACCCCTAAAGTGGTAAGCCCTCCGAATTGAAAAAGAATGGCCTGTAAAAAGAGAGCTACTAAAAGCGCAGGGAAAGTAGCCCAACCTAGAATTATTCCTACCACACCATTTAAAACTAGATGAACAGAACTTGGCCCTAAAGGCACATGCACCAGCGAAGCTACAAAAAAGGCAGCGGAAAGAAGGGCTACCTGGGGAACTTTTTCAGGTGATATTTTTCTTAACCCGAGAATAGTACCAACACACGTACCCAGGGCCCCGGCCATTAGCACCGGGGCCGAAAGTACTCCCTCAGAAATATGCATTACTTAACTCCTTTAGGAATAGGATAGGCCTTAATCCAGATAACAGCGTCAAGCTCAACAGGATAGCTTTTACCGTCTTTTTTAAGGGTGCCACCTTCACCTAGAGCTGAAAAACCCCACCAACCAGCCCAGGGAATAGTGTAAGTGAAAACACCGTTTTCGTCAGTTTTAATGACCTGGGTAACAAAGGGATCCTTGGGAGCATGAGCCCGGCCATCTTTGTTGTAATATTCAACTTCTACTTCAAGGTTTGGGGCAGGTTTGCCATTTATAAGAACCAGGCCCTGGAAGGTATTGCCTTCCCACACACCGTAAGGCCTGGTAAGAGGAATTATCTCGGCCTTAAGACCTACGGGAGAATCCCAACCTTCTTCAGCACCAAAGGCGTTTACCACCACTTTGGTAATCTGGAGGATAAATTTTTCTTCTGCGGGTTCAAAATAAGGTTTAGGAACTACGTAGAAGATGTGATCTCCTGGACGACGGAATTTATAAACCGCTTTCCAGGCCGTGGCTGTGCCCTTTTCTTTGGCTGCTTCAGGATGCCATTTAGGATATACGGGTATTTTTATCATCTTTAAGGTATTTAATAGATCATACTTTTGGCCTCTTACGAACACTCCAAAGGCCTCAGGACGAGCCATTTCCATATTTGGACCGCCCTCCATAGGATGGGTAAAACTTAAGAAAAGCTCTACACTGCGCCCGTCATTTACCGTAACAATTTCATTTGAAGGGATAAGTAGCTGAAAATGAGCCCAGGCCTTACCACCTACACCCAAAAGCAAAACCAGAAGCAAAAACCAAAACCTTCTCATTTAAACCTCCTTAATGTTAAAATTTTAAAATTAATAACACTAAGTAATAAAAATTAATTTTTATTAATGTCAACCATAAATTTTACCTGTCCCTTAAGTGGAAAAATTTTTCCCACAAGAGAAAAATTTTTCCCTTTAAAACGGGCTTTAAATCTAGGCAAGTGGAAAATTTTTTCTATTCTTAGTTAATCGATATATAAAAATTTACTTAAAACATATCCAAAACACTTGGTTATCAACGTTTTTTTGAAAATAGAATAAAAATGACAAACGGGCATTCTTCTTGCATAAAAATATTAAAAAAAATTTAGGAGGGGTTTAATTATGAGAAAAGTTATTTTTGGCGGTTTGGTTTTATTTTTATTGATGGTTTTAGCGGTAGGGGCCAGGGCCTATACTTGGACTTACAACACTAACTTTGATTTTGATTTAACCGGGTTTTCTGTAAATGGTACACCTACAAATGGCCCTTTAACTTTGACTATTGATAATATCACGGGCCTTACTTTGCCTGACCCTCCGTCAGGCACTTACCAGTGGTATTTGGAAATTGATAACTTTTTTCTAGATTTTGTACCGGGTACTACCGATGATGATATAAGTGGTTCCAATTTAGGACCTTTCAACATTGGCACCTGGGAAGCTCCTCTTTCAAGCTCTGGAAGTTATAATTTGGGAAATTTTGATGTGCCCGAATTACCTGTAGATTACGATGGTGATGGAACAATAGATTTTACCTTAGGTGATTATACCGTTGAAAATGCACTTTTTAGCTGGGAAATTTATGACGATACTAACGCGCTTGCTGATCCAGGAGATACCATAACTAAAATTATATTAACCCTTACTGCTGACAATTTATATGATACTATCAACGCTGATCTCACTTTGCTTGACAACATCCTCGGCGGCGGAAACGGCATCATAGACGGCACAGGTACAGCTGATTTTAAAGTTTCTGCTGTACCTGAACCAAGCACCGTTCTCCTTTTGGGTGCTGGTGGCCTCATCGCCTTTGGTATTTCCCGCAAACGCAATAAAAAATAAAGATAAATAAGGGGGAGCTTTTGCTCCCCCTTATTTATCTTTCTAAGGCCCCAAAAACCTCAACATCCTCTTGAAAATTACCTAATAAATATAAAATATTTAAGAGACTGCTTCGCTACGCTCGCAGTGACGGAATGGAAGCTGGCTCCTCGCCGTGACACCCTAAAAAAGTCATTGCAAGCCCATCAGCTCCTTTCCCGTCATTGCGAACTACGAAGTGGCGAAGCAATCCCTGTCACGAGGCGCCGATGGCACCGTGGTGATCTATCTATAATTATTTGAATTTTCTATATTATTTGAATTTTGCAAAGGTCTCATATAATTTGCAAAGGTCTCATATAAATAGTTTTGCAAATGATTTACTTAAGAGACTGCTTCGCCTGTCCCGAGCACCAGCAAAGGGATCTCCTACGGCTCCTCGCAGTGACAGTAAGGAAAAGGACTCGCAGTGGGAGAAGGAAAGGACTTGCCGTGACGAGAAGTAAGGATTTGCCGTAATACCAGGAAAGAATCATGGCGAGGCTGCGCCAGAAGAAAGAGCCTCCTTGAGCGGTCTCTATATATTCTTTTAAATAAAATTCTTGGCAAAAGATAAATATTGTGGCTAAATAATTAAAAGCGCCTGTAGCTCAACCGGATAGAGCGTTGGACTTCGAATCCAAAGGCTGGAGGTTCGAGTCCTCCCAGGCGCGCCATTAAATTTTTCCTTCTCTAACCAAGCGGGCGAAGTGTTCAAAAGAACGGTCCCAGGTGCGCTCTGCCTCTTGCGGAAAACAACATCCCGGAAGCTCTCGCCTTGATAAATGATAACTCAAACACTCACAGCATATACCTTTTTTAGAACAGGGCTCATACGTGCAATTACAACGAGCCAAGTTTTTCTCTTTTTGACACTCCATAAGCCCTCCTAGATGTCTAACTCACGGTATTCAAGGGCATGAGTCTGTATAAACTCACGCCTTGGTTCTACCTTCTCTCCCATAAGGGTATTAAAAAGCTCATCTGCCAAAGAGGCGTCTGAAATGTCAACTCGCAAGAGCCTTCTGGTTTCCGGATTCATAGTAGTCTGCCAGAGTTGCTCAGGATTCATCTCTCCAAGACCTTTGTAGCGTTGAATATGAATACCTCTTCGGCCTTCTTCTCTTATAAACTCAAGAAAGTCGCGGAGCATATCAAAAGTTTTTTCTTCTCCCCTAACTATAACTTTAATGGGTTTGCCGAGATAATCTTTTAAGGCCTCAAATTTTTTACGAGCTCTGCGATATTCTTTAAATACGGGAATATAAGGGCTTACCGTAAAAAATAGATAAGAAAACTCCCGCGAAGAAACGTCAAATTCGTAAGCGTCATCGCGCGAGCGGCTCAAACGAATATTGCCCGTGCGAAAACCTTTATCTTTAAACAAAGAGGCCAAGTTTTCTACAAACTCACGGTCGGAAAACTGATCAGCTCGGCTCACTCCGGCGTTTAAAAGCACCATAGCCGCCTCTGGCCAAATACCTTTGCGTGAAAGCTCCTGTAAGGCCTCTTCCAAAGCGGCCAGCTCTTTAAGGAACTTCTTGGCCTCAGCCTGAGAAAAGCCTTTACCTTCTATTTCTATCACAATGTTTTTTACCGCCCGTTCAAATAAGTAGACATCAAGGTCCTGATCGTCTTTCAGGTAAGTTTCTTTTTTGCCTTCTACTATGCGATATAAAGGTGGCTGAGCAATATAAAGAAATCCTCTTTCCACCAGAGGTATCATCTGACGGTAAAAGAAGGTTAAAAGGAGAGTTCTTATATGAGCACCGTCAACATCAGCATCGGTCATGATAATAATCTTGTGATAACGGCACTTATCCGGATCAAAATCTTTAGGGCCAATGCCCGTACCAAGGGCTGCTACGAGCTGGCGAATCTCTTCAGAGGAGATCATCTTATCAAAACGGGCCTTTTCCACATTAAGAATCTTTCCTCTAAGTGGTAAGATAGCTTGGAAACGCCGGTCTCGCCCTTGTTTGGCACTGCCACCAGCCGAATCTCCCTCAACAATGAAAAGCTCTCTTTCTTCTGGTTTCTTAGACTGACATTCCGCAAGTTTTCCAGCCATCATTACGTCCAGAGCCTGGCCCTTTTTACGCACCAGCTCACGCGCTCGCCTGGCTGCCTCACGGGCTCTAGCCGCTTCCACTATCTTGGCGAGAATCTGGCGAATCTCTTTGGGGTGCTCCTCAAACCAGCGAGAAAGACCTTCAAAAACTATTGATTCCACCAAAGGCTTTATTTCACTGTTGCCAAGTTTAGTCTTTGTCTGCCCTTCAAATTGGGGTTCAGGGATCCTTACCGATATAACCGTGGTAAGCCCTTCGCGGACGTCGTCACCTTCTACCTTGATTTTTAAAGCCTTTGGTAGATTGTCGTGGGTGGCAATATAACGATTAATGGCTTTGGTCAAAGCTGCCCTAAAACCGATTACGTGAGTGCCGCCTTCTTTGGTATTTATGTTGTTCACGAATGAATAACAGATTTCGTTAAAACCCGTGTGATACTGAAGGGCTACTTCTATTTGCACCAGATCTTTTTCACCGGAAACATAAATGGGTTCTTTGTTGATGACCTCTCGGCGGCGATTTAAGTGTTTGACGAATTCAATTATGCCACCTTTATAATGAAACTCCTGTTTAGCGCCGGTTCGTTCGTCAATCAAGATAAACTTTACTTTGGGGTTTAAAAAGGCAAGCTCTCTTAGACGATTTTCTATAATCTCGTAATCAAATTCAAGCTCGCCAAATATTTCTACATCAGGCTTAAAAGTGATGATAGTGCCACTTTTTTGGGTTTCACCTACCACTTCAAGGGGAGTTACAGTGACACCTCGCTCATACTTCTGGCGGTATATCTTTCCGTCACGGTGGACCTCGGCTATAAGCCACTCAGAAAGGGCGTTTACCACCGAAACTCCCACCCCGTGAAGACCACCAGAAACTTTATAAACACTGTGGTCAAACTTGCCGCCAGCATGAAGTTTAGTCATCACCACTTCAAGAGCAGGAATCCCTTCTGTAGGATGGATATCTATAGGAATACCACGGCCGTTATCAGCCACAGTGATGGAATTATCCTCGTGGATAATAACTTTTATCTCGGTGCAAAAACCAGCCAGCGCCTCGTCCACGGCGTTATCCACCACCTCCCAAAGAAGGTGATGAAAACCCTCTGGGCCGGTTGAGCCAATATACATAGCCGGCCTGGTTCTTACCCCTTCTAACCCTTCTAAAACTTTGATTTGGGAAGCCTTATAATTATTTTTCATGGCTACACACTCGACATGGGCATTACTAAGCAGAGAAAACCGAAGTCTTCAGGACCTTTGATTATACAGGGGGTATCTTCATCTTTAAGGTAAAATTCTACTTCCTCTGAATTCATGGCCTCAAGGGCGTCAATCAAATATTTGGCGTTAAAATTAAGAGCAACTTCTTCGCCTTCATAGTTTATAGGAATTTTTTCTCTAGCCTCACCTAGATCAGGATGCTGAGCAACAAGGGTAAGATAACCTGGGTTTAAATGAAAGGCTACCGGACGATAACGTTCAGCCGAAATAATAGATGTTCGCTTTAAAGCCTCAAGAAGTTTTTGGCGCGGTAGAATTACTGGGTTTTCTTGAACATCAGGAATAACAGCCCGGTAATCGGGATACTGGCCATCTATCAAACGAGCTGTAAGCACCATGTTGGGGGCAGCTATAATAAGATGGTTATCTTTTAAACCGAACTGTAAAATGGGAATATCTTGTGCTAGCTTTTTTATCTCTTGGGCCGCCTTCTTAGGCACAATAATTCCTGGATTAAGATTAAGGCTTGAAATATTCTCAATCTGGCGGTCTATCATGGCCAGACGATGGCCATCAGTGGCAACTAAACGCAGAACATCTTCTCCTTCAGGCTGTTCCATATAAATACCAGAAAGAATGAAGCGAGTTTCTTCTGTGGCTACACAGAATATGGTTTTTGTAATCATCTCAGCCAATAAATCACCGGCTATTTCTATTAAGCCAGCTTCTTCTGTTACAGGAAGGGCAGGAAAATCTTCCGCGGGAAGACAGGCCAGACGAAAGAAAACATCATCGTCTCCAGGAGAAGTAATATTTAAATAATGGCCTTCTTCTTCAAGAATAAGCCTCTCTTGAGGAAAGTCTTTGACTATCTCGTAAAATTTGCGAGCCGGAACGGCTAAGGCTCCAGGAGTTTCCACTTCAGCTTCAACATATGATTTAAAACCTAACTCAAGGTCTGTAGCCGAAATTTCGATACCACTATCGAGGACTTTAAATAGAATTGTAGAAAGAATGGCCATACTGGATTTACGGTCAGCTATACCTTGAACTTTTGAAAGTACTTTTAGAAGAGATTCTTTTTCCACAATAAGTTTCATCTCTAACTCCTATTATTTTCTTTTAAAGACTTTTTAAATTTATATAGCGGGTTTAAATTGTCAAAAAAAGGGCAAATCTTAGTATTTTCTATAAAAAGAGATTGTTGAAAACTTTGTTTAAATTTTGGGGTAAAATATTTTAACATAAATTTCAACAACCTTTTAACATAATTTTAAACATTTATTCACAAAGACCTTTACAGAACATCTTATTTAAGAGACTGCTTCGCCCATACGGGCTCGCAGTGACACTAGGAGATAGGCTCGCAGTGATAACCAAAAAGAGTCATTGCGAGCCACGAAGTGGCGAAGCAATCTCTGTGGCAAGGCTCCAGGCGCTGGAGCGATTTCAATCTTGTTTACTGGATTTTGCAAAAGTCTCTTGTTCACAAACATGATGAAAATGAAAAAATCAAAAATTTTACTCCATATTTGTTGTGGCCCTTGTGCCCTTTATCCTTTAAAAGTTCTTTATAAAGAGGGTTTTGAAGTAACCGGTTATTTTTTTAACCCTAATATACACCCTTATCAGGAATTTCGCAGAAGGATTCGGGCTTTAAGGCAAGTAGCAGAAATAAAAAATTTACCTGTAATTTACGATACCGAATACGGCTTGAGAAATTTTTTAAGAGCCATTACTTACCGGGAAGATAAACGATGTGAGATTTGTTATTTAATAAGGCTTGAACAAACAGTAAAAAAGGCTTTGGAAGAAAAAGCTGAAGCCTTTACCACCACCCTACTTTATAGTCGCTATCAAGCTCATAGCCTCATAAAAGATATAGCCGAAGACCTTGCTTTTCGTTACAAAGTTCCCTTTTTATATAAGGATTTTAGAATCGGCTGGGAAGAGGGTCAGGAAGAAGCTAAAATACTTGATATCTACCGCCAGCCTTATTGTGGTTGTATATTTAGTGAAGAGGAACGCTACAATAAAAAATTACGCCGAAGATTAAGGAGGGCCAAAAATGAATCCCTTTGAAGACTTAGGGAAGATTATCATACTGGTTGGCCTTTTTATGGTTTTTGTCGGCGGGATAATGATTCTTGGTAGCAAAATACCGTTTTTAGGTAAACTTCCTGGAGACATACTAATAAAGCGAGATAACTTTACTTTTTATTTTCCGCTGGGGACATGTATTCTTTTAAGTATTCTTTTAACTCTTATTTTTTCGTTAATATTTCGTAAGTAGTTAAGAACCTTCTAGTTCTTCTAAAGTCATGAGTTTTTCTTCAGCCTTTAAGGCCCAGCGGGACTCTGGGGCTAGCTCTATAATTGAACGCCATACCTTTTTTGCTTTTTCTATCTGGTTCAAACGAAAATAAACTATACCCAGATAATAACGGGAGGCCATGTCCTGACGGTTAAATCTTATGGCACGGCGAAAATCAAGCTGAGCTTTATCAAGTATCCCTTCTTCCAGGGCTATTAAACCTCTATAAAAGTAGGCCACCGAATACCTGGGGTTGTAGTTGAGGGCTTTATCTAAGTAATAAATAGCCTTATCTTTGTCTCCCAGTTTGTAGTAAGCCCAGGCCAGGTTTGTGTAAGCAATAAAGGGTTTAGGATAAAAGGGGTCTTTTAAGGCCTTTTCAAAGCAAGAAATAGCTTTTTTTATTTCGTTTTTAAGTAGATAGAGTGAACCTAAATTATTAAGAATTTCAGGTGAATCCGGGGCTATTTCCAAAGCTTTTTTGAAGTATTTTTCGGCTTCGTTATATTGGCCTTTGTCCATGTAAATTAGGCCGATCAGGTTATAGATGTTATGGTCCTTAGGGTTAATATCTTTGGCCAGAAAAGCCTCTTTTAAGGCTTCAGCCAGGCGGCCTTCGTGATAGTAGATATAGGCTCTTTCAAGGTGAACATTGGACTTTTCTTGATAAAAACTGGGCGGTGGCTCCACACTCTGGCAGGCCGCCATTCCCAATAAAAAAACGAACAAAAGTAATTTTTTAAAACGCATATTTTAATCCTTTAGACTTTTACAATGTTTTATTTAAGACTGCTTTCCCACACGGTCTCGCAGTGACACCGTGAGATAGTCATTGCGAGGCTGCGTTAGCAGCCGAAGCAATCTCTGTCGCGAAGCACTAAGCGCTGTGGCGATCAATCTATATTTTCCTTAATTTTGCAAAGGTCTCATTTAAGACTGCTTTATCCACACGGGCTCGCAGTGACTATTCCAATTTATCACTGCGAGGAGCGTGTAAGCGCGACAAAGCAGTCTTAAATTACCTTGTTTAAGGCGTATTCAATTATTCCCTGAGCCCCGGCTTCAAGGAGTTTGGGAATAAGCTCTCTTACTACATCTTCAGAGACCACAGTTTCCACGGCAAACCAGTCACTCTGGTAAAGCGGCGAAATGGTAGGAGCATTTAAGCTTGGCAGTATTTCCACTATTTTATCCAGATTTTCTCTAGCTACGTTCATTTTGAGCCCTACTAGTTTATGGGCGCGTAAGGCCCCTTTCAACATAATAGCCAGTTGTTCCATTTTTTTTCTTTTCCAAGGGTCATTCCAGGATTCGTGATTAGCAATGAACTGCGGCGTACTCTGCATGAGTTCGTGAATAATCTTTAGTCCGTGAGCCCTTATGGTACTTCCGGTTTCCGTAACCTCTACGATGGCATCGGCAAGCCCTTGGACCACTTTGGCCTCTGTGGCTCCCCAGGAAAATTCAACCGTTACGTTTATGCCTCTTTCGGCAAAATAACGCTTGGTGAAATTAACTAGCTCGGTGGCAATTTTTTTACCTTCTAAATCTTCTAGCCTTTTAATGTTAGAATCAGCTGGGACCGCCAAAACCCAACGAGCCGGCCTTTTGCTAACTTTGGAATAGATTAGTTCGGTTATAGTATGAACATCAGAGTTATTTTCAAGAATCCAGTCTTTTCCGGTTATGCCGCAATCAAGAATGCCCTGTTCTACATAACGGCTCATTTCCTGCGCGCGGCAAATGGCACATTCTATCTCCGGGTCATCAATGTCTGGAAAATAATTCCGGTGGTGAACATTTATACGCCAGCCAGATTTTTCAAATAGTTCCATAGTAGCCTTCTCAAGACTTCCCTTTGGAATTCCAAGTTTAAGCTTTTTTTCCATAGACCACCTCGGGATCAAATATTTTTTCGCCAACAATTTTTAACTCATTACCATCTAATCGGCGATAAAAACAGGAACGATAACCTTTGTGGCAGGCCGCCCCACCTAATTGGTCAACTTTTATCAAAACTGTATCAAGATCACAGTCAAGAAAAATTTCTTTTACTAACTGCACGTGACCGGAAGATTCACCTTTTAACCATATTTTATTACGGCTCCGGCTGTAATAGTGGACTTTTCCAGTTTCTAAAGTCTTCTTCCAGGCTTCTTCGTTCATATAAGCCAGCATAAGCACGTCGCCGGTTTTATAATCCTGGGCAATAACCGGCACCAGTCCACCAGTTTTTTCAAAATCAGGTTTAATCATCATACCTCCTCGTAAGAGCCTTTAATATAACGGTGGCGAATGAACAATAAAGAGCTTAAGAGGCGTTTTACCAATATTTTTTACGCCGTGTTCTTCTTTGGCGGGCACGAATAAATAATCGCCAGCTTCTACCTTATGCCAGCCGCCGTTCATGTAGATTTCAGCTTCGCCTTCAAGCACAAGGATAGAATCTATCTCTGGATCATGGATGTGAACGGGAATTTCCACTCCTGGTTCAATGAGAAGATAACAAACGCTTACGCGATCGGTTTTATTTTTGTCTATCATAGGGAACCACTTTACCCCGCTAAACTTGGGATGATTTTCAAACTTTACTTCTTTTCCTGGGAAAAAATAAATCATAATTCCCTCCTTTTTGGGTTATAAACGAAGTATATAAAAGGAAATATAATTTTAACAATGGAGGAAATATGAAAATTTATGGTTTTATTCCAGCAAGGTACGGTTCGACTAGACTTCCGGGAAAACCTCTAGCTTTAATAGCAGGGCGTCCGATGATTGTTCATGTTTATGAAAGGGCAAGATTAAGCTCAGTTTTAGAAAAAGTGGTAGTAGCCACGGACGATGAACGAATAAAAAAGGTCGTAGAAGAAATAGAGGGTGAAGCCTTGCTTACCAGTAAAGAACATACCTGTGGAACCGAACGAATTGCCGAGGCCGCAGAAATCCTCCGCCTTGCACCAGATGACATTGTAGTAAATATTCAGGCTGACCAGCCCCTCCTTGAACCAGCGGTTATTGAAGAACTGGTAAAGCCACTTCTCTTAAATGCAGATCTGCCTATGGCTACGGTGGCGGTGCCCATTGAACGCGAGGAAGATAAGCACGATCCCAATCGGGTCAAAGTAGTGCTTAATAAAGAGGGACAGGCCATTTATTTTTCACGTTCCTTGATACCTTTTTATCGTCCACCAGGTCCAAGCCCTACTTACCTGCGTCACATAGGCCTTTATGCCTACCGTAAAGAATTTCTTGACACCTTTGTGCGCTTGAGCCCAGGTGAGCTTGAACAGGCTGAAAAACTGGAACAATTACGCGCTCTAGAACATGGCTATCCCATAGCCGTTTCCGTTACCAAATATGAATGCCCGGAGGTTGATACACCAGAGGATTTAAAAAAGATAGAAGAGTTGTTGGCCAAATAAAAAAGGCCCCGTTCGGGGCCTTGTTTAGTCGTCTTTGAAGATGAATTATTCTTCTACAACGGTAACGTTGGCAGCCTGTTCCCCTTTGGGGCCTTGGGTGATTTCAAATTCAACCGTTTGGCCTTCCTGGAGGGTCTTAAAACCGTTCATCTGGATGGCGGAAAAGTGAACAAAAACATCTCCACCATCGTCTCTAGAAATAAAACCATAGCCCTTCTTTTCATCAAACCATTTTACCTTGCCTTTAACCATGTTACTAAAATCCTCCTAAATAATTTAATACTTAATTAAGGCATTATACTTATGCTAAAACAAAAGTAAAGAAAAAAATAAAATAATTTTCAAATTTTTTGTAAAAGTATTTCTTAATATAAAAAAATTTTGTCAAAATTAGGGACAGGCAAAAAACAAACTGGGAGGTTAAAATGGGTTATATAAAAGATTTGGGAGAAATATATTTGGCTAAAAATTACAAACGTTTTCCCGTAGCTTTTGTTAAAGGAAAAGGCTCTCGCCTCTACGATGAAGAGGGAAATGAATATTTAGACTTTTGTGCCGGCATAGCGGTTTGTGCGCTGGGGCACGCCCATCCAGAAGTTTCTAAAGCCATCTGTGAGCAAGCCCAAAAGCTAATCCACGTGTCTAATCTTTACTGGACAGAACCTCAAGCCAAACTTGCCCAAATTCTTTGCGAGCACTCTTTTGCCGATAGGGTCTTTTTTGCCAATAGCGGCGCCGAAGTAGTAGAAGCCGCTTTGAAGCTTGCCAGACGTTATGCCTGGAAAAATTTTGGCCCGGAGAAACACGAAATCATAGCCCTTGAAAATTCTTTTCACGGCCGTACTTTTGGGGCTCTTTCCGCCACCGGGCAGCCGGTTTACTGGGAAGGCTTTAAACCTCTGGTGCCAGGTTTTCGCCACGTGCTACCAAACGACATCAAAGCCCTTGAAGAAGCGATTTCCGAGAAAACCTGTGCTATTATTTTTGAACCAATTATTGGCGAAGGCGGAGTTATCCCTCTTAGCGATGAATTCATAAAAGCTGCCCGTGAATTGGCCGATAAATACAATGCTTTATTGATTTTTGATGAGATTCAGACTGGCATAGGTCGTACCGGAAAACTCTTTGCCTACGAATGGACCGGGGTAACACCTGATGTCATGTGTTTGGCCAAAGGTCTAGCCGGTGGTATGCCTCTTGGCGCTCTTTTGGCTACGGAAGAAGTTATGGCGGCTCTAGAACCAGGCACCCATGCCTCTACCTTTGGCGGTAATCCTGTAAGTTGCGCGGCAGCGCTGGTGGTTCTTAACAAAATTTTAGAAGAGGGATTTTTAGAAGAAGTGGTTTTAAAAGGTAAGGCTTTGCGTCAAAAACTTTTAAACCTGGCCGATAATTATGGCGACTTAGTAGCTGAAGTTAGAGGACAGGGTCTTATGCAGGCTATGGAACTTAAAGTTTCAGCCACACCAGTTGGGGAATATCTATTTTACGAAAAACGCATTTTAATAACCGTAATAAAAGACCGAGTTTTGCGCTTTACACCACCTCTTATCATTGCTTATCGTGAAATAGACGCCCTAGGCGAAGCTTTAGATGAAGCCCTAGCTAAAATTGCTAGCGAATAAAAACAAAATTAAAGGAGGGGTTATGTTTACAGAAAAGATGGAAAAAGCCTTTAACGAGCAGATAAAATGGGAGCTTTATTCGGCCTATCTTTATCTCTCCATGGCCGCTTATTTTGATAGCCTTAACTTACCCGGGTTTTCTAAGTGGATGAAGGCCCAGGCCGTGGAAGAAACCATGCACGCTATGAAATTTTATAACTTTATCAACGAACGCGGTGGAAAAGTTGATCTTGAAGCTATTGATAAACCCCCTACGGAATGGGAATCGCCGTTGGCGGTTATGGAATATGCCTTAAACCATGAAAAAGAAGTCACCCGTCGTATTAATAATCTGATGGAGCTTGCCCAGCAGGAAAAAGATCACGCTTCGCAGATTTTTCTCCAGTGGTTCATTACCGAACAGGTAGAAGAGGAGGACTCTTTTGGAAGTATAGTGGCGCAGATGCGCCTGGTCAAAGACTCACCAGAGGCCCTTTTTATGATTGACCGTGAACTTGCCAGCCGTAACATAGATTTTACGGGCCTCACCCAAGAAGTACAGTAAAGCTTGACCAGCCCCTGGTATTTTGGTATCCCTTTTCCGAGCCAGGGGCTTTATTATGGACTTCTCAAAAAAACACATACTCGACATCGCTTCTCTTGCGCCTGAAGAAATTATTTTTATTCTAGATACTGCCGAAGCCTTAAAAGAAATTTTATCTCGACCTATCCCCAAGGTTCCCACACTCAGAGGAAAGCTCGTAGCCCATCTTTTTTTTGAGCCGAGCACGCGCACCCGTCTTTCTTTTGAAAAGGCTGCCAAGGTCCTTTCAGCCGATGTATTCAATTTTACCGCCCGCATGAGTAGTGTAGAAAAGGGAGAGTCTCTGATAGACACCGTGCTAAATATCCAGGCTATGGGGGCCGATCTTTTCGTTATAAGACACCCCAACGCTGGAGCTCCTCATCTCATAGCGGAAAACGTAAACACCAAAGTTATAAATGCAGGCGATGGTTTTAACGCCCATCCCACCCAGGCCTTGCTTGATCTTTTTACCGTGCGCGAAAAGAAAGGCTCTTTAAAAGACCTTAAAGTGGCTATTATCGGTGATATTCGCCACAGCCGGGTGGCGCATTCGGGGATTTGTGCCTTTCGCAAAATGGGTGCCGAGGTTTATGTTAGCGGGCCGGCTACTATGCTTCCTCCAGAAAGAGAAGCCCTGGGAGCCAGAGTTTGTTATCGCCTGGAGGAGGCTTTAAAAGACGCTGACGTGGTTATGGCCCTGCGCGTGCAAAAAGAACGCCACGGAAGGGCCTTGTTTCCTTCCATCAGAGAATACGCCCGTCAGTTCGGAATAAATGCTGAGCGCCTGGCCCTGGCCAAAGATGATTGTCTTCTCATGCATCCAGGGCCCATTAACTGGGGCGTTGAACTTCATCCAGAGCTTGAAAAAGACCCGCGCAGCGTGATCCTTGAACAGGTGACAAACGGCGTAGCTGTACGCATGGCCCTATTAGTGCTCCTTCTTGGAGGTGGAGCGTGAAAATTCTATTAAAAGGCGGCCGCGTAATAGACCCTTCTCAAAATCTCGACCAGATAGCCGACGTTTTGATCTCTGACGGAAAAATTGAAGCCATTTTGCCAAATATTTCCGCGGAAGACGCCCGCGTGATTGACTGCCGGGGTTTAATTGTTTGCCCTGGCTTAATAGACATGCATGTCCATTTGCGTGAGCCAGGTGAAGAATGGAAAGAAACCATTGAGACGGGCACCAAAGCAGCGGTAGCCGGTGGTTTTACCGCCGTGGCCTGTATGCCTAATACCAAGCCGCCTAATGACAACGCGGAAGTTACGCGTTTTATCCTTAAAAAAGCCGAAGAAGCAGGCCTCGCCCGGGTTTATCCGGTGGCCTGTATCACCAGAGGCCAAAAGGGAGAGAGCTTAACTGAATTTGGCGAGCTAAAAGAAGCCGGTGCGGTGGCTTTATCTGACGATGGCTATCCCGTTTCAGATGCCGGGCTCATGCGCCTTGCCCTGGAATACGCTAAAAATTTCGATTTACCAATTATCTCCCATTCTGAAGAACTAGCCCTTTCAAAAGGTGGGCACGTAAACGAAGGCCTGGCTTCAGCTAAGTTAGGTCTTAAGGGCATTCCGGCTGAGGGTGAGGCCATAGCTATTTTTAGGGAGGCAATGCTGGCCAAGCTTACGGGAACGCCTATTCACATTGCTCATGTCTCAACCAAAGAAGGGGTAGAGATCATTCGGCGCGCTAAAGCAGAGGGAATCCCCGTCACCGCTGAAACCGCTCCACATTATTTTTCGCTTACCGAAGAGGCCACTTTTGGTTATCAGACCAACGCCAAAGTGAATCCGCCGTTGAGAAGCGAGGCTGACCGCGAGGCCATTATTAAGGCTTTGGCTGACGGGACTCTGGACGTGATCGCCACAGACCACGCTCCCCATAGCCCCCTTGAAAAGCTTTGTGAATTTGAAAAAGCTGCTTGCGGTTTAATTGGTCTGGAAACGGCCCTTCCTCTAGCTTTGCGCCTGGTAAGAGAAAAAGTTATTTCCTTATCCCGCCTGGTAGAACTTATGTCCTGTAATCCAGCTAAAATTTTAGGCGTGCCAGGGGGCTCGTTGAAACCCGGCGAGGTAGCCGATGTCACGGTTTTTGACCCGGAAAAGCGCTGGGTGGTTGACGAAAAGGCTCTGCATTCCAAGAGCAAGAACACACCTTTCCTAGGCTGGGAGATGCAGGGCCAGACGGTAATAACTATCGTTTCAGGCAAAATAGTATTTTCTCGCCTTTAAGAGACTTTTGTAAACGCTTTACTTACGAGACTACTTCGCCCGGACGGGCTCGCAGTGACTACATGGTAGTTGGCCGATGGCCAATGGCTGATGGCTGCTGGTAGAGGGCTAGTAGCGCAAGAGACTACTTCGCTACGCTCGCAGTGACAGAATGAGAGCTGGCTCCTCGCCGTGACACGGAAAAAAGTCTCATTGCGAGCCACGAAGTGGCGAAGTAATCCCTGTCCCGAGCACTAGCGAAGGGATTCCTGCCGCCAGACGTCAGCAGCCTAAGCAACGCTCTCGCGAGGCGACGTAGTCGCCGTGGCAATCTATCTATGTTTGTTGAATTTTGTAAAGGTCTCTTAACTGATATTAAGTTAAAGGGAAACGTTTTCGAGGGGTATAAATGGCTCCTTCGGGATGCAGTTTACTTTCGTAAAGAACTATTTCTTCAATTTCTATATCGTCAGGAATTGACCAATTTTTCTCTTGATAATCTGCTACCTTGGCCATTAAGACATTTCGTTTTCTGGGTGATTTTATACGTCCAAGGGTTAAGTGGGGGACAAAGGCCCGTTTTTCCATTGGAAAACCCAGAGGTATAAAGGCTTCCTCAAGATGCCTCTGAAGTTTAGCTAATTTGACTAAGTCTCCTTCAAGACCAGCCCATATAACTCGTGGTGAGCGAGGGTTTGGGAAGACGCCTAGATCTTTGACTTTAAAACGCAAAAGTCCTGGCTTTTCGCGTTCTAGAACTTTTTCTATCGCTTTAATAAGTTGGGTTGTTTTTTCTTCAGGCACTTCTCCAAAAAATTTTAAGGTAAGATGGATTCCTTCAGGTCGCACCCAGCGTACGTGTGCCTGGGTTTTGGCCAGGTCTTCCTGAAGAGATTTAAGTTTTTCTTTAATTTTTGCAGGTAAACTGATAGCTAGGAATAAGCGTGCCATAACTCAAAAATCGCCTTAACCAATCAAGCGCCGTGGTGGCTGCATAATCCTGGACAGTTTGGCGGTCACCAGGGAAACGAAAACATTGGGCTACAGTACCTTCTGGATAAGAAAACCCTATCCATACCGTGCCTACCGGCTTTTCTAGTGAGCCGCCAGTAGGACCTGCTATCCCTGTTATGCCAATACCATAGGTGCTTTTGGCAAGCTTTTTAATACCTTCAGCCATAGCTTTAGCTACAGGTTCACTAACGGCACCATGGGTTTCGACAGCTTCTTTAGGTACGCCCAGGATTTCTATTTTTGCTTCATTAGAATAAGAGACAACCCCTCTTTCAAAATAGGCAGAAGCTCCTGGTATGCGGGTGATACGAGAGGCGACTAACCCCCCGGTGCAAGATTCTGCCAGAGCTAAAGTTTCTTTTCTGGACAAAAGTAGTTTTCCTACCACCCCTTCAAGAAGTTCTTCGTCTTCACCGAATATGTAAGGCCCAAAAAGTTCTTTTATCGTCGTGGAAACCTTATTTAAAAATTTTTCAGCAAGAATTTTATCATGACTCTTTATTCGTAAGGCTATATGTATTTCTGGAGTAGAAGGATAATAACCAACGGTTACGTCTTTCCAGGCAGTTTCAAATTTTTCTAAAGCAAGATTAATTTCAGCTTCATGAAGACCAAAAAGCTTGAAAAGCTTAAACAAAAACACTTCTTTTGCGGGTAAATACTTTTCAAGCAAAGGGAGCACTTTTTCTTTAAAAAGAAATTCAAATTCTTCTGGCACGCCGGGTAAGCAAAAAATAAGTTTTTCATCCACTTTCAAAAAGTAACCAGCCATAGGGTGATCATCAGTGAGAAGTTCAGCACCTTCTGGTAAGTCTGCCATTTTGAGGCGTAATGGGTTTTCTGGTAGCCCGTAGGCCTTCTCTCTTTCTCTGATTCGCTTTTCCATTTCTTTGGATCTTATCAGCTTACGCCCTAGGGCCTTGGCTACACTAGCATTGGTAAGATCATCAGTGGTGGGACCAAGGCCACCACTTACCACAATAAAGTCATATCTTTTGAGGAAATCTTTAACGTAAAATTCAATAATAGATGGCTCGTCGGGAATAGTGTTTATTTCTTTTATTTCGTAGCCTTTGAATAAAAGTAGTCTTGCGGCCCAAAAACTGGTTCGGTTTAAAATGCGTCCTTCAACTAGTTCGTTACCTATAGCTAAAATAGCTCCTGTCATACTAGTCTTTTAGCATGAAGGAAAATGTAAGGCAAAGGTTATATTGAGCCATTAGAGATGATTCAAAGGTGTTTAAAACCTGAGATCTATCCCACAACAAAAAAGAAGAAGCGGGAATATATCCCGCTTCTTATAAAGTTCACCCTAAATACCCCCTGTAATGTTAAGCAGCAAAGGTTGGCACAGGTGTAGCCGGCTTAACAGGAGCTTGCCTGGGAGAAGGATACCAATGCCAGGCATAGGCACTATTCCATATGGCTTGCACGGCTTTTTGATGAAGCTTGTGAGAGGAGCGCTTAGCTTCTATTTTAGCTAAAATAGGAGCCCCTAGCAAATAAAGGTCGCCTAAAAGATCAAGGACTTTGTGACGAACAAATTCATCTGGGGAACGCAAGCCATCAGGATTCAATACTTGAGATTCGTCTAATATGATGGCGTTTTCAAGGCTGCCGCCACGTAAGATGCCTTCCTTGCGAAGCCGAATAAGGTCTTCAAGAAAAGCGAAAGTGCGAGCAAAAGATACCTGTGAGAGATATTTTTCCTGGCAAACTTCTAGAGAAAAACTTTGTTGGCCAATAAGGGGATGCGGAAAATCTATTTCACAAGATATTTCTAAGTCTTGAGCTGGACTTATGACAATTTTTCCCTTTTCGTCAGAAACGACGATTTCTTCTTTTAGCTGGATATAACGCCTTAAAGCCCATTGAGGCTTACGCCCTATTGATAAAAAGGCCTCAATAAAAACTTGGGCTGAACCGTCAAAAAGGGGAATTTCTTCGCCATATACTCGAATTAAAAGATTGTCTATCCCTAGGCCATTCAGAGCTGAAAGAAGATGTTCTACATAAATAATATGATGTTTTCCGTAAGCTACTCCAGAGGCTCCGTTTATGGCAAAAGCTGTTTCTGGAGTTACAGGTATAGCTACCGGAGAAGATAAATCAGCCCGCTCAAAAATTATTCCATGATTGGGAGGGGCAGGATGAAACTCCAGGCAGATTTCCTTGCCTGATATAACTCCTTCGCCACAAAGTTTAATAGAATTAGCTATAGTATGTTGAAAAAGCTCCACGCTTTTACCTCACTGTTTTTTATTTGTAAAACATGCAACTTTTAGGCCATAAAACCAGACGTTAAATATAAAGGCTTTTGGCCAAAAAAGAGCTTTTAAAAGTGTGGCTAGTTTAAAACAGTGTTGTTAAAAAGCTACACTCCAGGGAAGCCCAAACGACGAAGGAGTTTTTCTTCTTTGCGCCAGCCTTTAAGGACTTTGACCCACAGATCCAGATGCACTCTTTTGCCGAACAAAAATTCCAGTTCTTCACGGGCGAGAGTGCCTATTTTTTTGAGCATCTGTCCACCCTTTCCAATAACAATGCCCTTTTGGGAATCCTTTTCCACATAAATGGTAGCTTGAATTATAATTAAGTTACGCTCGGGATCTTCCTGAAATTCCTCTACTACTACCGCAGTGGCGTAAGGAATCTCTTGCCTGGTAAGCATAAAAACCTTTTCTCGGATAATTTCTGCAGCAAGTAGACGCTGGGGCTGATCAGTTAAGGTGTCAGGGTCATAATACATAGGGCCTTCAGGTAGTGTTTCAACTATTTCTTTTACCAGCTCTTCTAGCCCATCTCGTTCAAGGGCCGAGATGGGTACAATAGCTTTAAAGGGATAAATCTGAGAAAAATAGTCAATAATAGGTAAAAGTTCACCTTTTTTAACAAGATCTATCTTGTTTAAGGCCAATATGGCTGGTTTGTTAGCTTTTCGTAGTATATCTATTATTTTTTCTTCAGCTTTCGGATTACGGTTGCTTACATCGATTATGAAAACAATGCTATCTACTTCTTCTATAGCTTTAAGGGCTTGTTCTACCATGATTTTATTGAATAGATCTTTGGCATCGTGAATACCCGGGGTGTCAACAAAAATTATTTGGAAGTTTTCACCTGTAAGCACTCCTCTTATAGGGAATCTGGTAGTTTGGGGTTTTGGTGTAGCTATGGCTACCTTATAACCTAAAAGTTGATTAAGAAGAGTAGATTTTCCTACGTTAGGAAGCCCTATAAGGGCCACATATCCCGAACGAAATTTATTTTCATTTTTTGCCTGTGAATTTTCCATATTTTTCCTCCAGTATTTTCAAAGCTTTTTTGGCCGCTGCTTGTTCAGCAGCTTTTTTGGAAGACCCTTTGCCACTGGCTAAAGTTTCATCTCCAATCTTTACTTCTACAAAGAATTTTTTGGCGTGTTCCGGCCCTGTTTCTTTTACCAAGATATATTTTGGGGTTTTTTTGAACAAGGCCTGGGTAAATTCCTGTAATAAAGTTTTATGGTCCGCTAAAAGCCCCTTCTCCGCCTGGGATATAACGCGGGAGAAAAGCTTTTTAACTATTTGAAACACCTTGTCGTAACCATGGTCCAGATACACCGCTGCTACCAAAGCCTCAAAGGTTGCCGCCAGAATAGAAGGTTTTTGGCGACCTCTTCCTTTTTCTTCGCCTGTCCCCAACAAAATTAGCTTATCCAGTTCAAGCTTTTGAGCAATGCGTGCCAGACGCTCTTCATTTACTAACCAAGCTCGCATCTTGGACAGTTCTCCCTCGCGATATTCCCGGCCAAAACGATTATACAAAAGATGGCTAATAATGGCGTCAAGAACCGCATCTCCCAAAAATTCAAGTCGTTCGTTATCTCCGTAAGGCCAGTCTGGATGGTCGCCAACAAAAGACCGGTGGGTTAGGGCCTGCAAAAAAAGGGCTTCATTTTTAAAGCGAAGCTCGAGCTTTCGTGATAGCTCTTCAAGCCTTTTCAAGTTGTCTTTTAAAAAGTCATTTCTTTCCATGAAGAGAGGAATAATCAGCTTGGAGAAAGTTTCAAGGGAGTTTTGGGAGGCCTCTTTAACTAATTAATTTTTGGTATTTGAGGAGATCTTTGTAAAAAACTTTATTTTAAAAGATGGCTTCGCCCACATATGGGTCCGGAGTGACTAGATGGTAAGAGGCCATTGGCTTATGGCTGCTAGTAAACAGGAATCTCTCTTTACAATTCACTTGGCATCCATTTTTGTCTGGGGCCCAGCCCCTATAGTTAGCGGAAGCTGGATTTTAGTAAATAAAATAATTTTTTCTTCTTAGAAAAAGTATGCTAAAGATAATCAGAAAGAACAGAGTGAAATTTTTGTTGAATTTTTTACTTTTATGGATACGCTTCCTCTTCGAGGAAAAATTCTCATAGGAGGTTACTATGAAAAAATTGATAGGCCTTTTGTTATGTGTAGTTTTTCTTGGTGTGTCAGGCGTTAGCTTGGTTCAAGCATCGGAAAAAGGAAAAATAGTTATTGGTGTAACAGATAAGCTTACAGACCTTGACCCATCTAATGCTTACGATTTCTACACCTGGGAAGTCTTGAACAATGTAATGGGTGGTCTCATGAAATACAAACCCGGGACCACGGAGCTTGAGCCTTATCTTGCCGAATCCTACGAAGTAAAAGAGAATAACAAAGTTTACATTTTCCACCTAAGGAAAGACCTCAAATTTGCTGATGGTACCCCTTGTAAGGCCCAAGATGTAGTTAGGTCTATCAAAAGAGTAATGACCATCAAAGGAGACCCTTCTTGGCTGGTAACTGATTTTGTAAAAGATGTACAAGCTTTAGATGACTACACCGTAAAATTTATACTTAAAAAACCTGTAGCTTATTTCGTGGCCATTGTGGCTACTCCTCCTTATTTCCCTGTAAGCCCTAAATATAGCCCTGATAAAATCGAACCAGACCAAACTGCAGGTGGTGTAGGCCCTTATGTCATTAAAAAATGGGTAAGAGATCAGGAACTCATTTTAGAAAAGAATCCTTATTTTTTTGAACCTGCGAAGAATAAACAAGTAGTCATCCGTTTTTATAAAAATGCTTCAACCCTAAGACTTGCCCTTGAAAAAGGTGATATAGATATTGCTTGGAGGACTTTAGCTCCAGTAGATATTCTATCTCTTAAAAGAAGCGGCAAATATGAAGTAATAGAAGCTCCTGGTTCTTTTATCAGATACATGGTAATGAACGTTAAGCTTTCACCAACTGATAAAAAACTTGTAAGACAGGCTATAGCCTGCATTATCGATAGAAATGATATTGTTAGAAGAGTTTATATGAATACTTTTGCCCCTCTTTATTCTTTAGTGCCTCAAGGTATGTGGAGCTATGAGCCTGTTTTTAAGAAATATGGTGATAACAACTTGGCTTTGGCTCAAAAACTTTTAAAAGAAGCCGGTTACTGTAGAAAAAATCCTCTTCAAGTAGAACTATGGTGGACTCCTACCCACTACGGAAGTACTGAAAAGGATCTTGCTCAGGTTATAAAAGAGCAGCTTGAAAATACTGGCTTAGTCAAGGTTACTCTCAAAAGTGCTGAGTGGTCCACTTATGTGGATTACCTGAGAAAAGGTGCTATGATGATAAGCCTGCTTGGATGGTATCCTGACTATATGGATCCAGATAACTTTTTGACTCCTTTTCTAAAAGCAGGGGCTAATAAATGGACTGGTAACAAATATTCTAATCCAGAAGTGGATAATATTTTGGAAAAGGCCTCAAGTATTGTGGATATAAAAGAAAGAACGGCACTTTATAAAAAAGCCCAGGAAATATTGGCAGAAGATGTTCCTTACATCCCCCTTGTCCAAGGAAAGCTTTTTATAGCGGCTCGAAAAGGGATTAAAGGTATAATTCTTGGTCCCACTATGTTGCTTTCTTACTCTTCTATACAAAATTAAAGTATGGTAAAAACAAATAAAAGCGAATCAGAGGAACTCCTCTGATTCGCTTTTATTATGGGGTTTTTATATGAGTAGTAATATTAGACGATATCTCTTAGTTCGTTTTTTGACCGTAATTCCCACTGTTTTTATCCTCTTAACTCTTATCTTTTT
Organism: Thermodesulfatator indicus DSM 15286; assembly: GCF_000217795.1. NCBI lineage: Bacteria > Pseudomonadati > Thermodesulfobacteriota > Thermodesulfobacteria > Thermodesulfobacteriales > Thermodesulfatatoraceae > Thermodesulfatator > Thermodesulfatator indicus. Next base: position 1,038,264 of record NC_015681.1, on the reverse strand, counting down.
TATTTTACGTGTTTTACCTGGTGATCCCATTCTGGCTATGGTAGGACAGAAAGTCCCTCCAGAAGTGATTCAAAAACTTAGAGCCGAAGCAGGACTAGATAAACCTTTATATGTTCAATATGTTCACTATCTTGCTGGAATTTTAAAGGGAGACTTCGGTCATTCTCTTATATGGGGTAAAAGACCAGTTCTAACGGAAATAATGGAAAAATTCCCAGCCACTTTAGAATTAAGTATCTTTTCTTTTGTTTTTAGTGTTATTTTAGGTATCTTTACCGGCTCTCTTGCAGCTTTCAAAAAAGGTACAAAGACAGATACCTTCTTAAGAATGTACGGCATTCTTACCTATACTTTGTTTATTCCCTGGTTTGGTATGGTTTTGCAAATAATTTTTGGAGTATATTTAAAACTGTTGCCTATAGGAGGTAGAATAGATCCTGGCCTTGAACCCGTTCATATAACAGGTCTATATATTTTAGATAGTCTTCTCACTTTCAATTTTGAGTCTTTAGAAAGTGCTTGTTTACACTTGCTTTTACCAGGTGTGACTCTAGGTATAGTTCTTTCAGGGGCCTATACGCGTCTGGTGCGAAATAACCTTATAGAAATTTTAAATCAAGATTTTATTTTGGCTTATAAAGCCAGAGGAATATCTGAAGTAAGGATTATTTATCATTCTATCAAAAATGCTTTTATTCCAATCATTACTTTAATGGGATTGCAGTTTGCTATTTTATTAGCAGGAGCTGTTCTTACTGAAACTACCTTTTCTTGGCCCGGCATAGGTACTTTTCTACTAGAACGCATTCAATATAGAGACTACCCTTGTGTTCAGGGTGTTATCGTTTTTTATGCACTATTTGTGGCCTTAATAAGCTTAATAGTAGATATAATTTATGCTCTTTTAGATCCTAGAGTTAAATACTAAGAGGACGAATATGTTGTTGACAGATTTTTTAAAACTCCCTAAAGGCCAGGCGAGAATTTTTATTCTTACAGGTGGTTTAATAATTTTTGTCATAGTTATGATGGCTATTTTTGCTCCTTTTATTGCACCTTATAACCCTACCAAAGGAATAGGACCAGTTTTGCAACCTCCTTGTTTAAAGTATCTTATGGGTACTGATAATTTGGGAAGGGATATATTTTCACGAGTTGTATATGGTTCGAGAATAGTTCTTGTAATTGTTGCTACTGCAGGCTTTATTTCTATGCTTATTGGAGTAACGCTTGGTCTTATATCTGGCTATTTAGGAGGAAAGTTTGATCGCATTTTTGCTATGATAATGGATAGTATTTATGCTTTTCCCAGTTTGATTTTAGCTATAGCCATATCTGCTATACTTGGTCCCAGCATAGTAAATGCCATTATTGCTATAGCTATTGTTTATATTCCTACTTTTTATAGAATGATAAGAGGTCAAACTTTATCTTTGAAAACTAGACTATTTGTTGAAGCCGCTAAAGTTATAGGAGCTAGTGATTTTCGTATTCTTACTAAATATATTCTGGTGAATCTTATTCCTACGGTGGCGGTTATTTTTTCTCTATGTATAGCTGATGCTATTATTACTGCTGCTGGTTTGAGCTTTTTGGGTTTTATTGTCACTGCTCCCACTCCTGATTGGGGATGGGATCTTAGTTCTGGTAGAGATTATTTGCCAGCAGGTTTTTGGTGGCTCATTACTTTTCCTGGTTTAATGATAGTTCTCCTTGCTTTTGGTTTTGCTTTATTAGGTGAAGGATTAAACGAAATTTATTCTAAAGAAGATAAGTAGGTTGGTAATATGCTTTTACAAATTGAAGACTTAACTGTTGAATATCAATCTGAAAGAGGAAAGATATTAGCAGTTGATGGTGTATCTTTGTCTGTTAATAGTGGTAATCTATTGAGTGTTGTTGGAGAAAGTGGTTGTGGAAAGTCTACGTTGGCTTACTCAATAATTAGGCTTTCTCCAGGTAAAGTTAAAAAGGGAAAAATTATATTCAACGGAAAAGATTTACTATCTTTGAACAAAAAAGAGATTAGGCAGCTAAGAGGCAAAGATATTTCCATGGTTTTTCAAGATCCCATGACTAGTTTAGACCCTCTTGAAAAAATAGGCACTCAAATGGTTGAAACTATTTTAGCTCATGAAAAAATTTCTAAAACTGAAGCCTTAAACAGAGTTCAAGAACTTTTAAACATAGTGGGTATACCGGAAGACAGGATAAATTCATATCCCCATCAACTTTCTGGTGGCCAGCGCCAGAGGATTATCATTGCCATGGCCATATCGCTTAATCCCAAACTTCTCATTGCAGACGAACCAACTACCGCCTTGGACGTTATAGTTCAAGACAAAATCTTAGAAATTTTTAAAGAACTCACCAGTAGAAATATCTCTATAATTTTGATTACCCATGATTTACCTTTAGCTGTTGAAAGAAGCGACTTTATTGCTGTTATGTATGCGGGGTGGCTCATGGAATTTGGCCGAGCTAAGGATGTAGCCGCTTCGCCTTTACATCCCTACACTCAGGGATTAATAGACTCTGTTCCCGACCTTTGGGTAGATAGAAAGATAAAACCATTAAAAGGGTTTCCCCCGGACCTTGCTAATCCCCCTTCGGGATGTAGGTTCCATCCCAGGTGTCCAAAGGCTATGGAAATTTGTTCCAGAAAAATTCCGCCCAATGTAGAAGTGAATAATAGAATGGTAAGGTGCTTTCTTTATGGAAACTAAAGAAGTCGTAAAGGTAGAAAACTTAAAGAAGTATTTTCCGTTAGGCCATAGTGGTTTTTGGCGTAAAAAGAAAGAGTATTTAAAAGCTGTTGATGGAATAAGCTTTACTATAGATAAAGGAGAAGTGTTAGCTTTGGTTGGGGAAAGTGGTTGTGGAAAATCGACTACGGGAAGAATTTTGGTAGGCCTAGAAACTCCTACTGAGGGTCGAATTTTCATTGAAGGGAAAGAAATAAAGGATACAAAAGCCTTCAAAGACAAAAGCCTTAGACAACATGTTCAGATGATTTTTCAGGACCCTTATGCCTCTTTAAATCCCAGAATGACCATTGGCGAGCATTTAATGGAACCCCTTCTTATCCATTACCAAGGGCATATTACTAAAGGCCAGGCCGAAGTAAGGGCTTTAAAAATGCTAAAAAAAGTGGGGTTAACACCTGAAGAAGTATTTTTTTCCAGATATCCCCATCAGCTATCAGGCGGTCAGAGGCAGCGCGTGGTCATAGCTAGGGCCATGATTCTACAGCCCAAGTTTGTCGTAGCTGACGAAGCCGTCTCTATGATAGACTTATCTCTCAGGGCATCTATATTAGAATTATTGTTATGGTTTAAAAAAGAGTTCCAATTGAGCATGCTTTTTATAGCTCATGATTTTTCAGTAGCAAAAGTAATTGCAAATACCTTAGGGGTTATGTATTTGGGGAATATGGTAGAGATAGGGCCCATGGAAGATTTAATCAAAAAGCCTAAGCATCCTTATACTGCGGCCCTACTATCAGCTATCCCTTCTTTCGAAGAAAAACGTTTTAACCTGAAAGTCAAAGGAGATATTCCTAATCCTAAGTATCCACCTCCTGGATGTAAATTCCATCCGCGTTGTCCTTTGGCCAGGGAAAAATGCAGCAAAGTTGTTCCCGAACTTTTAGGAAAAGGACATAAAGTAGCCTGTCACTACCCGCTACACTAGCTAGCGGGCTACAATAAAGGCCTGTGGAAATTCTTTTTCAAGACGGGCTAGGATTTTTTGGGCGTGATGAAGCTCCCGAGCAACGAATATCTGAACGCGATAAAAAGTTTTCCCGTTTTTAGTGAACGGCACAATAGTGACCACTGAAAAATTTTTTCTCAGACGCTCTTTTAACCTTACGGCGTTGGCGTAACTAGAAAAGGCTCCTACTTGGATGTAATATCGCCCTTTGAATACCAGATGGGTTTTGGGTGATTCGCCTAAAGCTTGAATTCTTACCAAAGCTGTTCCCTTGCGATGTATACCTAGAGCTTTAGCCGCGGCATAACTTAAATCAATAATGCGCCCCTTTACAAAAGGCCCGCGGTCGTTAATGCGCACTATTACCTGCCGTCCGTTTTCCAGGTTAGTAACCAGGACTCGGGTCCCCATAGGTAACACTTTATGGGCCGCCGTATAGGCATACATGTTATAGCGCTCGCCACTGGCGGTAGTTTTTCCGTGAAAGTTGGGGCCATACCAGGAAGCAATACCTACTTCCACATAGCCTTGGGCTGAAGGTAGCGGATAATAAACTTTTCCTCCGATACGATAAGGTTTTTGGGTTGGAGGGACTTTGCCAGGGTATATCTTTTTGCTAACCTGTGGGGGCGGAGCACAGCTGGCTAACAAACTTATAAAAAGGACGACTACTAACAAATATCGCATGACACCTGAAATTCTAGCAAAAATAAAACACGAGAAAAAGATTTTACGCGAAAAAATATGGGAGCTTTTGAGTGAACGAGGCGTAGCTCGTTTTCCTGGAGCTTTTGGCCGTATCCCCAATTTTGTGGGAGCGGAAGCAGCGGCCGAAAAAGCGGCCGAGACAGAGGCCTTTAAAAGAGCTCGCTTCGTTAAAGCCAACCCTGATAGCCCTCAGTTTCCCCTAAGGGTCAAAGCCCTTCTTGAAGGAAAAACTGTTTTTATGGCCGTTCCTAAGTTGAAAGCCCCAAAACCGTTTCTTAGGCTTGATCCCCAAAAATTAAAAGTTCATCCCTTAAAAGGGGCTACTATAAAAGGTGCTTTCAAATATGGGGAGCCGGTGTCTCCTGAAGAAATGCCAAAAATAGACCTGGTAATAACCGGTTGTGTAGCCGTGACTCGCCGTGGGGAGCGGTTAGGCAAGGGAGGGGGTTTTGCTGATCTTGAGCTAGCTATTCTTGCCCATTTTGGCAAGATTAATCCAGAAACGCCTATTTTGACCACGGTCCATCCTTTGCAAATAGTTGATGAAGTTCCTTTAGAAGAGCATGATTTTTCTGTGGATATAATAGTTACGCCGGAAGAAGTTATTTGGGCGGAAGGCCCTAAGCGTTTTACACAAAGTATTATCTGGGAAGCGCTTCCTGAAGACAAGCTAAAAGCTATTCCTGTGTTAAAATGTTTTTGGGAAAAAGAAAATGTTTCACGTGAAACAATGTAAAAATGTCTAGGATTATTGCCGTAGCCAATCAGAAGGGCGGGGTAGGGAAAACTACTACAGCTCTAAATTTAGCCGCTGCTTTGGCCATTCTTGGCCAGGAAGTACTGCTTTTAGATATTGACCCTCAGGCCAACGCCTCAAGTGGCCTAGGCTTAAGAGGTGCGACTCCTAATCTTTATGATCTCCTTTTAAGGGACTTGGCTCCTGAAAAGGCCATCTATGAAACGAGGTATCCGAAGCTAAAAATCCTTCCCTCAACCATTGATTTAATCGGCTGTGAACTGGAACTGGCGGCCAGGGAAGGTCGCGAAAGGCTTCTGGCTCAGATTATTGCCAATGTTGCCGAGCAATACAAATATATCATTATAGACTGCCCTCCTTCGTTAGGTATTCTTACCTTAAATGCCCTGGTAGCCGCTCAAGGAGTGCTTATTCCCCTTCAATGTGAATATTATGCCCTTGAAGGTTTGAGTCTTCTCATAAACACGGTTCGTAAAGTCAAAAAAGGGTTCAACCCGCGGCTCTATCTTTACGGTATCCTCCTCACCATGTACGACGGGCGTAACCGGCTCACCAAACAGGTGGAGGAGGAAGTGCGAAAGCATTTTGGTCAGGTAGTGTTTGAAACGGTTATTCCGCGAAATGTACGTTTGAGCGAGGCCCCAAGCCACGGAAAGCCTATTTTTGCCTACGATGCTTCTTCACGGGGAGCTAAGGCTTATATGACGCTTGCGCAAGAAATACTAAAAAGGGAGGCTAAACTTGGCAAAGTCTAAAGAAAAAGGTTTAGGGCGAGGTCTAGAGGCCCTTTTGCCTGACGAGGATTTATTAGACACCCCGGCTGAGATTTTCATGTGTCCTATAGAGGCATTAAGGCCGTCACCTTATCAGCCAAGAATACAAAAAGACAAAGGCCTTGATGATCTGATAGCCTCGGTTAAGGAGAAAGGGCTTCTTCAGCCTATTCTTGCCCGGGAAGTGACTCCGGGAATTTACGAAATCGTAGCTGGAGAGAGGCGTTTTCAGGCAGCTCGATTGGCAGGGCTTGAGCGAGTTCCTGTTATTGTAAAAGAACTTACACCCCAGGAAGCCCTGGAGCTGGCGCTTATTGAAAACTTGCAGCGAGAAGACCTAAACCCCATAGAAGAAGCCTGGGGATATCAGCGTCTCATGGAAGAGTTCGGCTTAACACAAGAGGAAGTAGCCCAAAAAGTGGGAAAGAGCCGAGCCGCTATTGCCAACACTTTAAGGCTTCTAAGGCTACCAGACTACATTCAAGAAGACCTTCTAGAAGAGCGTCTTTCCGCTGGCCATGCCCGGGCGCTTTTAAGTTTGGCAGAAAACGAAACTTTGCTCAGGCGCTTGAGAGACGAGATAATAAAGCGCGGGCTTTCCGTTCGCCAGACCGAAGCCTTGGTTAAAAAATTGAAGGAGGGGGCCGCTACTCAGGAAAAAGAAAAACCCAAAGATCCTAATATTTTGGCCCTTGAGCAGGAACTTGCCGAAGTTATCGGAGCTAAAGTTAAAATTTCCTGGGGAGCCAAAAAGGGCAAGCTGGTGATAGAGTTTCACTCCGCGGAACAATTTGAAACATTTCTAGAAAAACTTAGGGGATAATGGCTATACATCTTTTAATAGACGGCTACAACCTTTTGCACCAGGTTCCAGAGCTAGCTTTTTTAATGAAAGAAAATCCAGAAGAAGCCCGCCAAGCTCTTCTCAAACAGCTTCAAGAATACCAGCGCATAAGGCGCCACAGAATAACCGTAGTTTTTGATGCCTGGGACCGGGCTGAACCGCGAAGTGAGGTATCTATAAAAGGCATAAAAGTAATTTTTACGGCCCAGGGAGAAACCGCTGACGACTACATAAAGAGACGAGCGGTTAAGGAAAAAGAGCGCATAGTGGTGGTTACTTCTGACCGGGCTATAAGAAGCTATGTGGAAACCTACGGCGCCATTTCTATAACTTCGCGGGATTTTTTAGGCAAGATGGAAGCGGCCTTTTATGAGGAAATAAAGGGAGAGAAGCTTTTTCCTGAACCAATACATCGAAAGAAGCTACCCAAAAAGGCCCGCCAAAGGTTAGCCAAGCTGGCTAAACTTTAATGGCGAAAGGTAAGGCCAAGAGTTTTTTGTGCCATTGCGAGCAAGTCGGTGCGATCTAATAATATGTAAACAACGTAAACTATGCGATAACAGGAAAGGAAAGTCCTTGCGAGGGGTGAGCCCCAAGTAACATCTTGATCAACAAACAAATCATTACGTCAAAAAAATTTAGGTGAAGAAAAATGGTACTTTTAAATGATGTAATTATTCTTCTGGGCTCAGCTTTTGTGGCCAGCCTGATTGGACATCGCTTTAAGGTTCCCAATATAATCAGTTTTATTATCGCTGGCGCGCTGATAGGCCCTTACGGTCTTCACTTGATTCAGGCTGAGGAGGCGGTTCATTTTTTAGCTGAGCTAGGCGTAGTTTTGCTTCTTTTTACCATAGGTCTTGAGTTTTCACCGGCCCATCTTGCCCGTTTAAAAACAGTAGCCCTGATAGGAGGCGGGCTACAAATCGCTCTTACGGCTTTAATAACAGGATTATTAGGTTATCTTATTTTTGATCTTACGGCTCCGGTTTCTTTTTTTCTCGGAGCTTATCTGGCCTTGAGTAGTACGGCTATTGTTTTATCTCTTCTCCAGGAAGAAGGAGAGATGGAAACCCCTTATGGACGTGCCTCTTTGGGAATCCTTCTCTTTCAAGATATGGCTATAGTACCTTTAATGCTTTTAGTGCCTTTTCTGGCTGGAGAGCTTAAAGCCGATTTAAGTCTTCTTTCTGTAGTGGTAAAGACTTTTATTCTTCTTGGTGGAGCTTACGTATTGAGTCGCTGGGTATTGGGTTTTTTTATGGATTTTGTGGCTCGTACCCGTAGTCGAGAACTTTTTCTATTGGCCACTCTAACCTTTTGTTTAATTGTAGCCTGGGCTGCTTATAAAGCAGGCCTTTCTCTTTCTCTAGGGGCCTTTCTGGCAGGTTTTATTTTAGCGCGCTCCCCTTATAGCCACCAAGCAACGGCCAATATCTTACCTTTTAAAGATTTGTTAATTTGCGTTTTCTTCGTTTCTGTAGGAATGTTTTTTGATGTTAGACTTTTCTGGAAATATCTTCCGTTAATTCTCGGAGCCACGGCCGTTGTTTTTCTAATAAAGAGCAGCATAATTTTTGGTATATTGCGTTATGTTTTACGTTATCCAGTTCACATTGCTTTTTTGGTGGGGGTAAGCCTTTTCCAGATAGGAGAATTTTCATTTGTATTGGCTCAAGAGGCCCTTAAGTACAATCTTTTGGAATTAGACACTTTTCAGCTGCTTTCATCGGTTTCTATTCTCACCATGTTACTAACGCCGTTTGTTATAATTTTGGCCAAGCGACATTTACCAACTTCTGTGGAAGAAAAAAGCTCTCCCTTGGTTTTAGAAGACCACATGATAATTATTGGATTAGGGGTGGCAGGTATGGCCCTTCGCACCGCTGCCAAGAAGGTAGGAATTCCTTATGTAATCATTGAAGTTAACCCGGAAACAGTTCGCCGCGAAAAGCTTGCTGGGGAACCCATTATTTTTGGTGATGCTACTTACGAATATATTTTACGCCAAGCGGGCCTTGAGAAGGCCAGGGTCTTGGCCATCACTATTCCAGATTGCAAGTCAGCACGGGTGATTGTAGGGCTTGCCAAACATATTAAGCCTGACATCTACATATTGGTTAGAACACGATATGCGGCTGAGATGAAAAATTTTCTTGAGCTAGGAGCAGACGAAGTAATCCCTGAAGAATTGGTAGTAGCTCTTAGTATGTTTGCTAGAATTATGCGGCTTTATCTGGTGCCCGAGGAAGAAATTCAACAGCACCTGGAAGAATTTGCCCGAAAACATTACGCTCTATTTAGCCGAGATGTCTCAGAAGACGCGGCTAGAGGAAAAAAGCCCTTAAAAACAGAATAAATAGACTTTGGCAAAATTCAGAAAACATAGATTGAGTGCCATGGCGAGACTTTCGTCTCGGTGTTTCGGTTGCTGACGCCTTGCGACAGGGATCCCTTCGCTAGCGCTCTGGACAGGGATTGCTTCGCCACTTCGTGGTTCGCAATGACGGGAAAGGAGCTGATGGGCTTGCAATGACTTTTTAAGGTGTCACGGCGAGGAGCCAGCTTCCATTCCGTCACTGCGAGCGTAGCGAAGCGGTCTCTTGCGCTACCAGCCATCTACCAGGAGCCATTGGCATCGGCCAACCACCATGTAGTCACTGCGAGCCCGGACGGGCGAAGCAGTCTCTTAAATAAGATATATTTAAATCTTTTCTTTTCTCTGCCGATCTTAAAAAAAGAGACACTGTTAATCCGGTTGATAAGTATTCTTACAAAGTTAAGCAGCTAAATTTTTAAATGAGATCTTTGCAAGATTAAAGAAAATATATCGCCACAGCGCTTAGCGCTTCGCGACAGGGATTGCTTCGGCTGCGGGACGCAGCCTCGCAATGACTCTCTCCCGGTGTCACTGCGAGCCCGTATGGGCGAAGCAGTCTCTTGAATAAGATATTTTGCAAAGGTCTCTAAATATGTGAGGGATAAGCTTAGTAAATCATTTTTGCTAAGGGTTTTTCATAAAGCATAGAATCAAGAGGTAATCTTTATGCAAGAAGCACCTATAATCACAAACAAAGATTTGGAGGATATAAAAAAATTAGGCAAGATATGTTTTGCTTGTACTTCTGGAGAAGCCTTTACATTTAGCCCGGAAGAAAAGGAATTTTTGGCAAAAATTCCGGATATTTTGCCCTTGAAAAAGTGGTGGTTTGAAGTTTTTGATTCGATAACATCTTCAAACAATAAACTAGTTTCCTTTGAATTGAAAAACGAAACCCTTGAAAAGGCCTTTAATTTTTTTGAGTCTTCTTTCAAAGAAATATTTGATCCAGTATTTCAGCCAAAACTTTTCCTTGTAGCCTCAAAACATCTCGAAAACGGAATTTACCCGGTAGTATTGATGAGTTTCTGTGAAAATTTGAAAGTTTTTATTATTAAAGAGCTTAAAGAAAAAGGGTTTAATGATTCCTATCTTTGTCTTATTAGTAGGTTCTTTTCTCTCCTGGCCACATATTTTTTTCAAGCATTCTATAGCCTTTTATTTGAAAATCTCTTTAAAACTGTAGAACAACTAACCCGTAAAAATCGTTTTTTAACTCTGATTAGAGAGATAAATTTTCTAATTTTTCCAGAAAATCTTTCTGAGAAGGAATTATTTGAAAATGCCTGTCACATTTTGGTTAGAGATGGTGGTTACGGCCTGGCCTGGATAGGCTTGATAGAAAACAAAAAGATTGAATTAAAAGGGGCCTTTCCCCAAAATCATCCTTACTTGAAACTTTTGCCCAGGCAAATGGAAGAGTTTATGGGCAGTGATCTTGAGGAGTATGCCCGAAAATTTTTAAGCGGCCATCCAGTAATTATAAATGATGTTTGCCAGGACAAAGCTTACCAAATAAGGGCTGATAAAATTAGGCCATTTGGCCTAAATTCTATAGCTATTGTTCCTATCTTAGAAAAAGAAGGAGTTATTGGCGGACTTTTCGTGTATCATACCGAAGCAAATTACTTTCGTTCTGATGAAATTAATCTGTTATTAGAAATAGGGAGAGATATAAGCCTGGGGCTACGCCATTTAAGACAGCGCGATCGTCTTGAAGAGGCCCTTTTTAGAGATGAGCTCACCGGGATTCCCAATGAAAAGGCCTTTATTATGGAGTTGGCCAGCCTGGCAAGCAAAGCCAGAAAACAAAAAAGCTCTATAGCTCTATTTCGGTTGGACATCATAGACTTTTCAGAGATTAACCATCAGGTAGGATATGCAACCGGAGATAAAATTCTAAAAAAATTGGCTTCACGCCTAAAAAATTTTCTAAACGGCAGGGGCTTTTTAGCTCGCACAGGGCCTGATGAGTTCGCCATTGCTACCACTTTTAATGATCTTGCCGCCCTGAAAAGTTTTGTTTCCTCTTTAAGAGAAGTTTTAAGAAAGCCTTTTTTTGTGGGAGATAGCCATGTGCGTTTAGAAATAGGTATAGGAGTGGCTTTATATCCAGAGCATGGAGAAGATATCTTAGATGTTTACGAAAAGGCCTCCGTAGCTTTAAAGAAAGTTTTTCGCCAAGAAAAAGGGGGTCTGGCATTTTATTCTCCTGAACACTCTCCGCAAATTTTACAAAAGTTTCATCTGCTAGGAGAAGTGGAAAGAGCCATTGAACGAAAAGAATTTGTTCTTTTTTATCAGCCAAGAATAGACTTACAAAATAGAAAAGTCTCCGGTTTTGAGGCCTTGTTGCGCTGGAAACATCCTGAGAGAGGGATTGTGTCACCACTTGAATTTATTCCAGTGCTTGAAGAAAGTGGGCTTATATTGGAGGTGGAACCCCTTATTTTCCAGATGGCTTTTGCGTTTTTGAAAAAATTAGAAGACAATTTTCCAGAAATACGGGTTTCAGTAAATGTAAGTGCTATACAGCTTAAAAGTGAAAAGTTTCCTCAAAAACTTTTTCAATGGCTTGAAGAATATGTTATTTCTAAGCAGGCTCTTGAACTTGAGATTACCGAAAGTTTGCTTTTAGAGCCGCAAGCGGTTAAAAATATCAAACTTTTTTATGAAAACGGTTTTAAGCTGGCCCTAGATGATTTTGGCACAGGTTATTCTTCTTTTCGCTATTTGAAAGATTTAAAAGGCATAGACATAAAAATTGACCGGTCTTTTATCGCTAAAGTTCCTGACGATAGAGACCAGGTTTCTCTGGTAATGGCCATGGTTTCTATGGCTCGAGGGCTTAACTTACGGGTTATTGCTGAAGGAATAGAAAGTAGGGAACAATTAGCCTTTATTACTGGGTTAGGGGTGGATGAAGTCCAGGGTTTTTATTTTTCTAGGCCCCTTCCCGAACAAAATGCCCTTAATTTTCTTCAAAACTATGATCCTAAAGAATACTTTTGGTAATGTATAAAATAGTAAGAACTGCATATTAATCCGAGCGTTTTTCAGACGGCAAAGTGTTATACCTGAAAACATAGTTACCACAAGATGAAGTAATTCTTTTCTGTCACGGCGAGGTCTCGTTAGAGCCGAAGCACTTTTAGAGATTGCTTCGTGCCTAAGCCAATCAGTGATACCCCAACTGTCACTGCAAGGAGCTGCCTCCCTCATAGTCATTAAGAGGAGGTCCGTTATGGCCGACGAATTAGTCCACGTCCCAAGCGTTAGCTAAGGGATCGTTTAGATCGCCTTAGCAACTATGTTACCTAGCGACAAGGTTGTTTCTTTATTAATTTTGCCAAAATCTTTTTTTTAGGGTAATTCGTAATCTAATCTAATTTCAAAATTTCATAAAATTTTTTTATTAACTCACTTTCAAAGAGAGTTTCTTGACAAAATCTAAAAAGAAAAGGTAGACCCGTATTTATGTAAAGTTTGATATCGGTATAGAGAATTTTATGAATTTAAGGAGTGTTTTATGGAAAGGAAAATTTCTCATGTCCTAATTGCCAACCGAGGAGTACCTGCGGTACGAATTATGGATACGTGCCGTGATCGGCGCATCAAAACCACAGCTGTTTACAGTACGGCTGACCGCCTTGCCTATCATGTTCGTTTAGCAGACCAGGCCGTTTGCGTAGGCGAAGCACCACCCCTTGAGTCTTATCTCAACATGGAAAACATCATTAAGGCGGCACTCCAGGTTGGGGCGGATGCCATTCATCCTGGTTGGGGTTTTTTGGCAGAAAATGCCGATTTTGCGGAAATGGTCCAAGATGCTGGCCTTGTATGGATTGGGCCTAGTCCTGAAGTGATTAGGGCCATGGGAGACAAAGTAGAAGCTAAAAAGTATGCCAGACGGGCCAATGTCCCCTCTATCCCAGGTATTGATAATGTCTCTAGCATCGAAGACATAAAAAAGTGGATCGAGGAAGAAAAAGTAGATTTTCCTATTATGCTTAAAGCCGCCAAAGGTGGCGGAGGAAAAGGCATGGTGAAGGTAGAGTCAGAAGAAGAGCTTCCCATAGCCTTCAATCAAGCCAAATCCGAGGCTATGAAAGCCTTTGGTGATGATACTTTACTTGCCGAAAAGTATATTAGTCATAGTCGTCATATAGAAGTCCAGGTTATTGCCGATACCCACGGCAAAGTAATTCACCTTTACGAAAGAGAATGTACGCTTCAGCGCCGAAACCAAAAAATAATAGAAGAAGCACCTTCTCCCACTTTGGACGACGACCTGCGCGAAGAGATTTGCTTTACCGCGGTAAGGCTTATGCGTGAAATAGGCTATACTTCTGCTGGCACGGTAGAATTTATCTTCGATACCAATACCAACAAGTTTTATTTCCTCGAAGTTAATACCCGCCTTCAGGTAGAACACGGAATAACAGAACTTATTACTGGCCTAGACATCGTGGGCCTCATGCTCGATGTAGCCGAGGGTAAAAAGCTTCCGGTTAAACAATCAGAAGTAAAAGTTAACCGCTGGGCGTTGGAAGCCCGTTTAAATGCCGAAGATCCTTTTAACTTTAATCCATCTTTTGGCACTATAACTCGCCTTCAGCTACCCCAAGGGCCTGCGGTAAGGATATCGCAGGGAGTTTACGAAGGCGCTGATATTCCTCCTTATTACGACTCACTCATTATGCTTATTATGACGGCTGGCCAAACCCGTGAGGCCGCTATCATGACCATGGATAGGGCTTTAGGTCGTGATCTTCGTGTGGAGGGCATAAAAACCATCGCCCCTCTTCTTTTGGCCATTATTCGTCATCCTTCTTTCCGAGCGGGAAAATTTTCTACTACTTTTATTGAAGAACACATGAATGAGTTGGTTTCCATGTTTAAAGAAAAAAGCACCGAAGATGAGGTCCTTAAGATCGCTAAGTTTGTGGCTCGCGTTTCGGCCTTAGGCCCTCAACCCTGGATGTAAAGGAGAACGCCTATGTGGAACATTATTAAACCGGGCATGTCGCCCAAAGAAATAGTTAAGACTTTGCGAGATTTTGACGGGGTAATGTTTACCTCTACTGGTATGAGAGACGCCGGACAATCTGATTACAAAAATCGTCACCGTATTTATGATTTGGCGACCCTTGCTCCTTACTACGAAGAAATGGGGCTTTTTAGTGCCGAGTGTCATGGTGGCGCGCGCTGGCATGTAGGCATAATGAATCGTCGTGAAGATCCCTTTGAAGAAATTCGCATGTTTCGTGAAAAGATGCCCTCGGTGATGCTTCAGACTCTTATCAGGGAAACCAACCTTTGGGGCTATCGTCCCTATCCCAAAAACGTCATCGAATATGTTGTTGCTCGGGTAGATATAGACGTCTGGCGCTGCTTTTCATTCTTAAATGATATTCGCAATATGCGCACAGTGGCTGAAATCGTCATGAAGCGTGGCCGCCTTTTTCAACCGGCCATTTCTTTTACCCAGGCTGAATGGACTACGGATGATTACTATCTCTCGGTAGTAGATGAAATAGTTGACCTCTGCGGTGGCACCGATGAAATAGTCCTTTGTATAAAAGATATGGCCGGCGTTGGTAGTCCCAAACGCATCGCCCAATTAATTGACACTATTAAACAAAAATATCCCGACTTGGTTATACATTATCACCGCCATTCCACTGATGGACTGGCTTTACCGGCCTATTTAGCGGCCGTTCAGGCAGGTGTTAAGATAATAGACGTTGAAGAAGATTCTCTTTGTCGTTTTTATGGTCAGCCGCCGATTCTGGCCGCCCACGCATATTTAGAAGAAGCTGGCATAAAAGTGCACTTAAACCGCCAGGCTGCGGAAGAAGCTGTCCAAAAAGTGCGCGAGTGGATCAACCAGTACGCCTGGGCCGAGAGTCCTTTTAAAGGGCTTGACCATAATGTTACCAAACACAAAATGCCAGGAGGAGCCTTTCCCAGCTCTTTTGAACAGGCCGAAAAAGGCGGCTTCTTGCATCTCATGCCTCAAATACTAAGGGTTATGTCCCTTTATAACCGTATAGTTAAATACTTTGATGTAACTCCTGGCTCCCAAATTACCTGGGTTACCTGTTCAGGTATGGTTAATAAATATGCCAAAGAACGTGGATTAAAAGGTGTAGAGCATCTTATCAAGCTACTTACTAAATTTGTAGAAGAAGTAGATCAAGATTTTGACAAGATGGAACCCTGGGAGCAGGAAGAACTTTTGCAACTTTTTAGAAACGCTCCTGGAGACTTTAAGAACTTAATCCTTGGCAAATATGGTCGTTTACCCCAGGGATGGCCGGCAGATTGGGTTTATAAGAGTGCCTTTGGCGATGAGTGGGAAGAAAAAATTAAAGAGCGTTCAGACAAGTCACCACTTGAGGCCCTTCCTCCTGATGACCTGGAAAAACTTCGCCAGGAACTAGAGGAAAAGATAGAAAGAAAGCCTACCGAAGAAGAATTTATCCTTTATCTTATGCATCCCAAAGACGCTGTTGAGTACATTAAGTTTCGCGATGAATACGGCCAGGCCCCTCTGGTGCTCCCCACTAATGTATGGCGCGAAGGGCTTAAAAAACCTGGAGATAAAGTGGAATTTGAACTTGATGGGAAACCCTACGCTATTGAACTGGTTTCAATTGGAGCAGAGCATGAAGGCCTGATTCACGTAGTCATGAAAATTAACAACAAAACCAGGGTTTATAGGGTGGAAACCCCCCGAGCTAAAAAGAAAGAAATAAAAAAGGCCTCAGGTCCCAACCAGATAGGGGCTCCCATTAGTGGAAACGTCTGGCGTATTGGTAATCCTGAAAGAGGAACTATTAAAGAAGGAGATATTGTTCACAAGGGCGAAGAAATTGCCAACATAGAGGCCATGAAAATGGAAAATGTGGTGGTAGCACCTTTTGATGCGCAAATTGTGGCTATTCACGTTAAGGTAAATGATACTGTTGAAGAAGGTCAGCTTATGTTTGAGTTAAAACCTTTGGAGTAAAAGCAAGATGGGCGGGTTTGTCTCGCCCATTCTATTATGTTATAGTGCTAAATTTTTGCGGTAGTTAGTGGGTAGCACGTTCAGGGTAGGGACCGCTATCCTGTCTGTCAATTTTGATTTTTGTTGCTAGGCACCTCTTGGGTGAAAAAATTATTTGCTTAAAACTATATATACACTAGGTTGGTGTCTTTTCTTTGTTTGCCAGGAATTAGGGTTCGGAAATTTCTTGAAGAGCTAATGGTATATTGTTAAATTTAATGAAAGCCCCCGTAGCTCAGGAGGATAGAGCACGAGATTCCTAATCTCGGTGTCGCAGGTTCGAATCCTGCCGGGGGCACCATCAAGTTAGACTTACCGAGGCGTCTATGGAGCTTCAAGAAATCGTTGCCAAGCTTACCAATCAGGAAGAAAAAGTGGACCGCACTGTAAAAGAGCTAGAGCTATTGCGTCAGATTTCTACGGACAATTTAATGGCGGTCCTTGAACTGCGTAAATATCATGAAGGCCTAAGCCGTGAATTTAAAGAATTTAAAGATGAGATGCGGGCTTTTAAAGATGAGGTTAAGGCCTTCATGCGCGGAGTGGAAGAATTTAAAGATGAGATGCGAGTCTTTAAAGATGAGATGAAAGAATTCAAAGACGAAATGCGGGCTTTTAAAGATGAGATGCGAGCCTTTAAAGACGAAATGAAAGCCTTCAAAGATGAGATGAATAAACGATGGGGAGATCTGGCCAACCGCTTAGGTACTTTGGCTGAGGATATCTTTGGCCCAGGTATTCCCTATCTGCTAAAAACTTTAGGCTACGAAGTAAAATCAGTACTTTTTGACCTAGAAACAGGTCCTAAAGGTAAAAAAAGACAGTATGATGTACTCATTTTTGCCGAAAAAGATGGCCAAGAAACTGTCTGGGTAGCCGAAGTAAAAAATCAGGCTAAGCCCGAAGATTTTGAGCAGATGAAAGAAGCCCTGGAGCTTTTACCGGAGCTTTTTCCGCCGGTGGCCGGTCTTAAAATAATTCCTGTTTTAGCGGCCTTTAGGTTCCCTGAAGGAATGATAAATGCAGCTAATAAAAGAAAAATTTTGCTCGTGCGCATGGGTGGAGAATATCTTGAACCCCTTAATCCCGAAGTAGTCTCTCACTAGTTCCCACCATTTTTTCGAAGCTATTTGCAACTAAAAGAAAAACTTTATAAGCTTAGGCTCCAGGAGGTAAAAAAATGATTACCCTTTTGGATTATGGTGCGGGAAATGTTAGAAGTGTAGTTAACGCCCTTGAGGCTCTTGGAGAAAAAGTAAAACTTGTAAAAACTCCTGAAGACATACTTTCTGCTGAAAAACTAATATTTCCTGGAGTGGGCAATTTTTCTTCTCTTATAAGTACCCTTCATGAAAAAAATTTTTTTGAGCCATTGAAACGTTATCTCTTAGAAGATAGGCCCTTTTTAGGGATATGCTTAGGGCTGCAGGCCCTTTTTGAATATTCTGAAGAAGCTCCAGGTATCAAAGGGCTAGGCATATTCAAGGGTTACATAAAAAGGTTTGACACAACTCTTTCTATTCCTCACATTGGCTGGAATGGTATCAAACCTCAGAAGTCTTCAAGACTTTTTGATGGCCTGACTGGCGAAGAAAAGTTTTATTTTGTCCACTCTTATCATGTGGAAACGGAAGAAGCTGATATAATTCTTTGCACTACCGATTATGGTTATGAGTTTGTAAGCGCCATTGAGAAAGGGAACATTATAGCTACCCAGTTTCATCCAGAAAAAAGCGGCCAGGTAGGCTTAAAAATTCTTAAAAATTTTTTAGAAGCTAACAAGTCAGCAGTTAAACCTAAATTTATTCCCTCTAAAACTAAACTTGCTAAAAGAATAGTAGCCTGCCTTGACGTACGTACCAACGACGATGGCGATTTAGTAGTCACTAAAGGAGATCAATATGACGTGCGAGAGAAGGGGCAAGTTCGTAATCTAGGTAAGCCAGTAGAACTTGCTCGCCGCTATTATACTGAAGGTGCCGATGAAATAACCTTTTTAAATATCACTGGTTTCCGTGATTTCCCCTTAAAAGACCTCCCCATGCTTGAGGTTCTTAGGCTTACCTCAAAAAATGTGTTTGTGCCACTTACCATTGGCGGGGGTATCCGTGACTTTACTGACCGTGACGGAAATTTTTATTCAGCTCTGGAAGTGGCCTCTGAGTATTTTCGTTCTGGAGCTGATAAAATTTCTATAGGAAGTGATGCTGTTTTAATTGTAGAGGAATATCTACACACAGGAAAAGCCACTGGGAAAAGCTCTATTGAAACTATTTCCAAGGTCTATGGAACCCAGGCGGTAGTTATATCTATTGATCCCCGTCGGGTTTATGTAGATTCTCCTGAAAAGACTAAACACCCGGTAATTGAAACTTCGATTCCTGGGCCCAATGGCGAGAGGTACTGCTGGTTTCAATGTACCATAAAGGGCGGTCGTGAAGGCCGAGACATTGACGCTGTGACTTTAGCCAAAGTGTGTGAAAAGCTTGGAGCAGGAGAAATTCTCCTGAATAGTATAGACCGCGATGGTACTAACCTTGGCTTTGACCTGGAGCTTATTCAAGCAGTAAAAGAAGCGGTATCTATTCCAGTAATCGCTTCAAGTGGAGCCGGCTCTCCTGAACACTTTTACGAAGTTTTTACCAAGACGGAGGTAGAAGCGGCCTTAGCGGCAGGGATTTTCCATCGGCAAGAAGTCTCTATTGAAGAAGTTAAGCGTTATCTTAAAGAACGGGGTATAGAAATAAGGCCCATCTTTAAGGAAGAGCTGCTTTAGAAAACGTTTTCTGCAGGTACCACTGGGCCTTCACTACATACGTGCAGATAGCCTTGTTCTTTATGCTTAACTACACAGCCAAGACATAAGCCTAGGCCACAAGCCATATGTGCTTCAAGAGAAACGAAAGCTTTTATACCCGATTCTTTGGTTACCTGGGCCACAGCCGAAAGCATTGGCATAGGGCCGCAGGCAAAAATAACACCTTTTTTATGCTTACTCAGATAGGCCTTTAAAGGTTGAGTGATAAAACCTTTAGTCCCTAAGCTACCGTCTTCGGTAGTTAAAGTTAAAGATACGCCTAAAGCCTCAAATTCTTTTAAACACAGGAAGTCATTTTGTGTTCTGGCACCATAAAAAAGGTGTACCTGATGACCTTTTCGGATAAATTCTTTTGCCGTAAATAGAAATGGGGCTATCCCTATGCCTCCAGCAACAAGGATTATATCTCGGCTTGAGACTTCAGGGAATCCTTGCCCTAAAGGGCCAAGAATTTCTACCTTTTTCCCAGGGCCGAGTTTGGCTAGCAATTTGGTTCCTCGGCCTTTAACTTCATAAAGTATGCTTAATCTTCCGGGTTCATAATAGTGTATTGAAAAGGGACGAGAGAGAAGCGGATCAAACCCAGGCCAGGCCCGCACCATTACAAATTGACCTGGAGAGGGCTTTTTAATTTCTCCTTCCAGAGTCAGAAGCCAGTATTTTTCGGTAAGCTTTTTATTTTCTTTTGTTGTAAAGATTTTCATAAACTTCAGGGTTTGCACTAACAAGATAAAAGGCGCTCACTCATAACTACCAAGTAAAATTGAGTAAATTACACCTGTTTTGAGCCCTCCATTAATAAAATCTCAAATTGAATAACATAATAAAGCTTTTGTTTTCAACAACCGGGATAAAAGACATTTTGTTACTTGAGTAAACATCAGTAAAAAGATAAGAGCTGGCTGTCCCTATAATTGCTCCTGCCAGTATATCTCTGAAATAATGTTTGTTTGCTTCGAGACGGCTATAGCCTATAAAGGCAGCAGCGGCATAAGCAGGGATTCCATATTTCCAGCCGTAGCGTTTTTGTAAAAATGAGGCCCCTGAAAAAGCTATAGAGGTATGACCAGAAGGAAAAGAGTGAGGTTCTCCGTTAGGACGTGTAGTTTTAATAGAATATTTCAGGCCATAAGTAATGGTAATTGTAGTTAAAAAAGATTCAGTAAATTGAAAAAGACCTTCATAGTCGTTTTTATATAAGGAAAGGCCTATAGCTGTAACAGGAAGAATAACTTTGATAAAGTTTCCAGTCTGCTCTATGACATCTGAGGCGTAAGAAAAGCTAACTAATAAGACCGAAAATGAAAAATACCACAATAGTATTTTTGAACTTTTCATCATTTTTAGTTCAAAACAAACAAATTAGGCTTCTTCGAAAACCTGACGCATAATTTTAGTCATTTCTTCTGGGGGAGTAATGATCAGCTCAGCCCCCAACTGACGCTGCAAGAAATAATCATCTGTACGGTAGTTCTCATAAAGGTTTTGTCGCGTAATAAGCCGCAGGTGTGGTGTAAAGTAAGGAGCCTTTTCATCAAGAGCCGGCAAAAACAAGGTAAAATTAAAAGTCCCGTATCCCATTCTATCATAACCTTTGAGGGCTAAGTTTAGCCCTTTAGCCAGATCTAACACATCGTCAGTAGTGATTTCTGAAAGGCCTTTTGCTCCTTCTATAACGGCTAGGATTTCGTTGCCGCCAAGTGGAGCAAAGCTAGCTATAAAAGTAACTCTGCCAAGCTGAGCTATATAGCGTTCTTTACTTTCTTTTTCGGTAGCACACAATTCTTCCCAGAAATTTTTTCCGTACTTTAAAAAATATGTTTGGCTGGCGTTTAATAGTTCATTTTGTCGCGGAAAAGCCACCTTGGCTGCTACTACCTGAAAATGGGGATGCACTAAACTTGCCCCTGCTGGCAAAAGATAGTTGGCACAAAGGAGCCCAAAACGAATAGCTGGATCTTCTTCCATGCAAAGACGCAAAAATTCAAGGCCCAAATAAAGGCCATCAGCCAAAACTCCTGGCTCAAACTCATCTATTTTGCGAAAATGGGCCTCACCCACGGCAATAACTGCATGCCTCGGAGCCGTGGGAAAGAGATTAGGGAAAAGAGTACACTCCCCACGTGTAAGCCGGCCTTCAGCCATAAAGTCTTCTGGATATTTAGGAGTTATTTCTCTTACTTTCGGCGGACACATGAAACACTGTTCTTTCGTAGCTTCAGCCAGTTTTTTAACTAGCTCCCAGTCCTGTGCCCCGAAAAAGAGCTTGGCCTTATCTTCAAGAGCGGGATTAAAAACCGCAAAGTGCTCTAGCAAAGGATCAAACCTTAGCTCTACTTCCTGAGGCTCAGGAGCAAAGTTATTTAAAGGATTATGAAAAGGCCTAATGTACTTTTCTTTACGAAATTCAATGCCCATAAGCGGCCTCCTTAAAGCGTTTGTTTTTAATATGATTATTTTCACCTTAAAAGCAACATTTATACAAGATTCCTGCTCAAGCTTTACATTAATCCGAGCGGAAAATTTTCGATAAAAGGACTAATTTGTGTTGTCCGTAATATATGAATTCTCACTGGTTTGAAATCAAACAAGACGATGCCAGAAGGTTCCTGCTTAAAGCTCGAAGCAGTCTATAATGCTTATGTAAGGAATTGTTTTGCTCACGGGTCTTGTAATGCTATTGCCTGCTGTCACTGCTCGCGTGTTAACAATGTAATTTTGATTGAAAGACTTACCTGGAAGATTGAAGAAAAAAATGCGATAAAAACAGGAATTGATAAAAATCGAAGTAAATTTAAAAAATATTAAGAGACCTTTGAAAAAATAATTTTAATTTTGTTTTCTATTCTCCGTTTTGGCCATTAAAGCAAAAATTTCTGATTTCTATCCCTTTTGCTTATCTCTTCTCCTTCAAAATTTCTTAATTTTTCCAGGTTTTAATCACATTTTCCTTATTATTTCCTCCTTCATCGCAGTATTATCTTATTATCTTTTATCTATTCAATTTTTCCTTCTAAATCGCCTCCTTTCTCCTCGTCTGCCACGCTAAATTCAAAAGATTATACGTAAAACAGGTTAAAAATAAATGAATTTCGTTGGCAAATAGTCCCACATATCTCGCCCTCTCCCTCTGAAGATGTAAGGAAAAAATGCCAAATACTCGCTCTACCTTGGCCCTTATACGAGAAAAAATTCGATTCCTCTTCTTCTGTCTGGCCGAAAGGGGCCTATTCCTCCTGGCCTTTGCTAAAACTCCACAAAATATCCCCTTCTTACGACACCTCCTCCTTAACTCTTGCTTATCATAAGCTTTATCTGCAAAAACACTTGCCTCTTCTCCTTCAAGTAATTCATCAAGAACTTGGGAATCGTGCACGTTAGCTGGTGTGCAAACGAACTCTGAAACAAACTCATTTTTAACGTCAATAGCAATATGGTCTTTGTAGCCGTAGACAGTCTTTTTGCCTTTTTTGATAAAAGAGGCATCATCATCCTTGCCAGGACGTCTAGCCGCTTTAACCAGACGAGCATCAATGATTTTGCCAGAGCGAAGTTCAAAACCCTTTTGAGCGAGCTGGCGTTTAAGTTCTTCAAAGCACCTACGATAAAGGTTCAAGGATTTGAGATCAGAACGGAAGCGAGATATAGTAGAGTGGTCAGGAACGGGGTCAATAGCAGAGAGGCCAAGGAAGCGACGGTAGAAGAGGTTGCCTTTGAGCATAAGAGGCCTATAAGAAATTTTGTGTAAAGGTTAGCTGATAACCTGTTCATTTTAGAGTACAGCTTCAAGCTCATAGGTCAAGACGAATTTTTGTTGTAATTCATAGCTCACCGCCTGAATAGTTGGCACGGCTTTGCGCCACCATTTGTCCTGTAAGTTGCTCAGCTGAATAAAAAGGTTCACCTCAAGAGACCTTTCCGAGGGGAAATAACTCCCCATATCCATGGCCATTCGATCAAGCCCTGAATTGATACTTTCTACGGGATTAGTGGAGTAAATGTGCTTCCTTACCTGAGAAGGATAGTCCAGAAAAGCAAGATAATTATTAGTCTTTTTCTCGAGTTGCTGGCTCCAGGAAGGATTTCTTTCATTAATCACTTTGACCAGTTCGGCAAAAAGCCTTTCCCCCTCTTCTCGATCAGAGGCATATTTGAGTTTAGCTAAGAGTTCTTTTGTACGGCGGTAGAGTTTTGAGGGAAGTTTAGCCCTGAGATTCCTTTGAAGATGGATCAGACACAATTGGTGTTGAGCGTAAGGGAAAAGTTTAGGAATCACCTCGGTAAGACCTCTGAAATCATCGGTGACGAAAAGAAGAGGTCTTTTAAGTCCCCGATTGATGAGATCTTGGAGGACTTCGATCCAGAAGGCCTTAGATTCTCGGCCTTTAAGGGGCCAGAAGCCAAGGATGTGCTTAAAGCCTCTGAGGTCAATACCTAGGGCCACAAAGAGAGAAAGATCTCTTATTTTTCCGGATTCAGGGTCTTTGATCTTTCCCCAGTAAGCATCGATGAAGATGGCAAACCAATCGGGTTTAAGAGGCTGAGAGCGGAAAAACTCAAGCTTTTCCTGGATGAAATCCAGGACGTCTTGGATGGAATCTTCAGAGTAAGGCAGGCCCAATTTTTTGAGGGTTCTTTGGATTTGGGCCTTTGAGTAGCCATTGGCCAGCATGGCAATAAGGAGTTCTTCGTAGTCTTTGTCGATGCGTTTCCAGGCATCGGGGAGGATGGCCGGACGGAAAGAGTTACCGATACGGACGCGAGGGACTTTGAGGTCGAGATTACCGAAGGAGAGGAAAAGATTACGGTGATAGAAGCCGTTAGCGGCGTTTTCAGGGTGTTTTTTGAGGAAGATTTCGCGTTCTTTGAGCATAATGGCGTTCATGAGCTCCTGAAGCAATTGGGAGAGGATGGGTTTGGTGCCTTTTGTTTTGGCCTCCCAGAGATTTTTGACGATTTCTTCGAGCCATTCATCAGGAAATGGATAGGGTTCAAGTTTTCGTCTAGGCATAGCCTCCCTCCTCCCTCTTGAGTTTCTTAAATTTTACCCTTACACAAAATTTTTCCCGCCCTCATAATGACAAAAATATCTTGCTAGTTGATGCAGTTTGCCGAGCTGTAGGCGATCTTAGGTCTCTTCGCTAGCGCTCGGAACAAGTAAGGAATAGGTTATCAATAACTTATAAGAAAATCTTAGGAGGAATTATGGTGTTTAAGATCCAATTTTTGTTGGTGTATCTTTTGCTTCTGGCTGGCTTCTCTAATTCCTGGGCGCAGGATGACAAGAATTTTTCTCAGAAGCAGCCCTATTTTCTTATTTATGCGAGTGTTTCTGGATTTACATGGGAGGAATACGAACAAGGAGACAAACTTTTGCAGGAATCTGGGCCGCTTTATGGTCTAGGTTTGCAGCTTTCCAAGCCCTTATCTAGGGACTTTAGGGCGCACACAAAAGTCGAACTGTTTGGCGGCCAAGTGGATTATGATGGTCAGACCTGGGGAGGGGATCCGGTGCAAACAAAGGTCACTTATTTCGGTTATAAGTTTGAAGGGAATTTGGGCCTACCTTTTTGGCTTACGCCTAGAGTCACTGTTGAGCCTTTTTTTAGGTGTGGGTATAAGACAATGGCTAAGGGATATAGATAGTACCGCTCGAGCCATTGGTTATTCAAAATACTGGGCTAATTTTTATGGGCTTTTAGGCGGGTATATACGTTATAAATCTTCATCGACGGTGACCTTCTTTGGCGAAGGAACCCTTAAAATCGTCATTTATAACTACCAAAAAATCGATATTCTGGGCCAAGATATCACCCTGGAACCAAGCCAGAGGGTTTCTTTTTAGGCCGAAGCTGGGTTACGCTACCAGAAGTGGCAGATAGCCGCCTTTTATGAAGGCCTGCGATTTGGGCCTTCTCCTCTCAAATATACAGCCCTGGGTTATGTCTATCAGCCAAAATCAGAAGGAGATCTCTGGGGATTCTATCTCGGCATAGTGTTTTGAATCAAAAACGGATAGATAAAGATTACGATTCGGCTAGTGTCAGCTGATAACTAGCTCAAAAGCTTTAGTAGAAGGTATAAAGGTCGGCTGACTAAAAGCTATTTCTTTTCAAATAGAATTAACTCAAAAAACTTGGGCGGGTTTGTCCTGCCCACTCTGTTATTCTATAGCGCTGAATTCTGATTTAGAAGCTCCGCATACCGGGCAAGTCCAATCCTCAGGAAGATTTTCAAAAGCGGTACCAGGAGCTACGTCCCTCATAGGGTCTCCTGTTTCAGGATCGTAAACATAACCACAGACATTACATTGATACTTTTTCATTTTAGTCTCCAGTTTTCTATGTTGATTTTTTAGAAGAGGGGATAATCCCCCCTCTTCTATTGCGTACGATTTGATTTTACTTTTCAGGTTTCCAAATTTCCCAAACCTTGCCAGCTAGGGCAGGAGATGGTTTGAGAGTAGGTTTACCAGGAGTCCAACCAGCTGGGCAAGCCTCACCAGCATGTTCACGTACATACTGAAAGGCCTGGATCTGACGGATAAGCTCTTCTACATTACGGCCTACCGGAGCGTTTAAAACTTCAATAGCTTGAATAACGCCATCCGGGTCAATAATAAAACGTCCTCTTAGATTAAGGCCCAGATCAGGATCATAAACTCCATAAAGTTGGCCCATTTTGCCACCTTTGTCCCATAACAAGGGGAAGGGCACGGGTATACCGATCATTTTGGAAAGCTCTGTTTCATCCCAAACCTTGTGAGAAAAAACGGTGTCAACACTAGCAGCCAGAACTTCAGTATTTA
The DNA here is from genome assembly GCF_000217795.1 of Thermodesulfatator indicus DSM 15286. Lineage (NCBI taxonomy): Bacteria > Pseudomonadati > Thermodesulfobacteriota > Thermodesulfobacteria > Thermodesulfobacteriales > Thermodesulfatatoraceae > Thermodesulfatator > Thermodesulfatator indicus. The sequence continues at coordinate 1,012,408 of NC_015681.1, read as the reverse complement.
AATCTTTTAGCTCTTGATAGCGGACCGCTATCGAGGAAATCTCAGTAGGTCAAACAAAAGTAAAGTCTGCCGGATAAAAGCAAAGAACAACCCACTGGCCTTGATAATCAGAAAGTTTAATGTTTTTTACCTCACCTTTTACATAGGCCTGTACCTCAAACTCTGGTGCTTTCATGCCAGGTCTTAAACACATAACTTGGCCTCCTTTTTGTTTTAGTTTTTTTATTTATTTAGAACTATTTTAATTCCGTGTCAAGAAAAATCCTATAAATAATTAAGCTTTTATGGAAAATTTTTATAAATTAGCGCGTTCTTATGGAGGCGAGATTTTTAATGAATATGGGTGATCAGTATGGCGGCGGAAACCCTGAAATTAGCGTATTAACGGCGCAAAGTGGCTTTAAGCCTAAGAGGTTTTAAGAGAAGATCCAAGGCATCGTTTATGTCTTTTACTAAGACGTCTGCTGCTAAAAAAGCTTCTCTTGACATGCCTTCTTCCATTAGTACGGCTATACCTAAGCCTGCTTCGGCTAACATCAAAGCATCATTACTGCCATTTCCTATGGCACAAACATTTTTAGCTCCAAGCTCTTCTACGTATTTTAGTTTAAGCTCATCATGAGCCTCTTCTGGAGGCAAAATATGCACTTTACAATCTACGTCTATTAAAGTTTTTTTAGCTTTGCCGAATGTATCTGCCGTAACTACGTGAATTTCTAAATCCTTAGACAATTCGAGTAATTTTTCTTTGACTCCTGTTTTGACCTGACCGTCAACAGAAAGAGTACCATTAAAATCCAAAACCAAGTGTTTTATTTCCAGCATACCTACCCGCGGAATTTCTAGTTTAAACATGACTACCTCCTAAATTTCTAAAGTTTTGACCCTGGCAGCGTGGCATTGAATATTTACGGCCACGGGAAGGCTCGCAATGTGTGTGGGGAAGGTCTCGATGTGTACGGCAAGGGCGGTATATTTGCCACCAAAACCGAGGGGACCTATGCCCAGGGTGTTAATTTCTGCTAAAAGTTCTTTTTCAAGCTCGGCTATTTTTTCTATATGGTGAGATTTTCCTATGGGCCTTATAAGGGCTTTTTTGGCCAGAAAAGCCGCTTTTTCAAAGGTGCCACCAATACCGACACCAACAATAATTGGAGGGCAAGGGTTTGGGCCAGCATTTTTGACCGTATCTATCACAAAATCTTTTATTCCAGAAATACCTGCTGAAGGAGGAAGCATTTTTAAAGCACTCATGTTTTCGCTTCCGCAACCTTTGGGGAGCACCGTTATTTTAAGCTTGTCTCCCGGGACAATTTCAAGATGTATAATGGCCGGAGTGTTGGTGCGGGTATTCTTACGCGTAAGAGGATCCGCTACAGACTTACGTAAAAGGCCCTTTTCATACCCTTTGGCCACTCCTTGATTTATAGCCTCGTAAAGATTTTTTACTTTTACTTCTTCGCCGAGTTCCACAAAAATTACGGCAATACCTGTATCTTGGCAGATGGGCAAATTTTCTTTTTGGGCCAGGCTGGCATTTTTAAGCAGAATATCAAAAACCTTTTTTCCAAGAGATGAAGGTTCTTCTTCTCGGGCCGTCTTAAAAGTTTCTAGAACTTCTTTAGGTAATACCTTACAGGCCTTTTCTACGGCTTCGGCCAGCTTATCAATAATGTCCTTTTGTTCTATCTGTCTCATAATCAAACGAATTTATCGATGGGTTAGGGCAACTTTTATTCCTAAGGCAATAAGTATCCCTCCCAATGTTTTATCAATAATTCCTTGAAATCTTCCAAGAATAGAACGAACCTGCCTTTGAGAGAGGCATATTGCCACAAAGGCAAACCATAAAAATGTATCAAGCATCAAAATGAAACCAATAATTAACAAAATAGGTAATGGAGTTTCTGGGGGAATTACGATAGTAAAAAGACTCAAAAAGAAAAGCGTGGCTTTAGGATTGAGAATATTTGTCAAAAAACCAATTCTAGCGGCTTTAAATGCAGATATATCTTTCTTTTGTTCGAATAAATCCAGGTTAAAGGGTGAAGACCTGGCGAAAAGAGACTTAAACCCAATGTAGATTAAATAAGCAGCTCCCAAGAATTTTATAATGTTAAACAGCATAATAGACTTAGAAATAATAAGAGCAAGGCCAGCGAGTGAATAAAAAACATGGACGGCTATTCCTAAACCAATACCAGCTGCCGTCCAGATTCCGGTTTTTTTGGAGTAGGTTAGTGTGTTTCGACACACCATGAAAAAATCTGGCCCCGGGCTAACTACTGCTAGCAGGTGAACTAAAGCAACCGTTCCAATAAGAATTAAGTATTCCATTATTTGCTCTTACCTCTATACTTGTTTTTATCTAGTCTTAATTACTCCAATTATTTAGTAAGGGCAATTTGGGTGGCACAAATTTTTGCCTGTCCCTCAGTTTGAAAATTATTTCGTTTTGTTTTAAGAAAAAGGCATGAAAATTTTAGAGGTAAAAACCGGCAGGCCTTACGAAATCCTGATTGAAGGTGGCCTCTTAACCGAAGTCCCTGAAGATTTAAAAAGGCTCAACCTGGGTTATCGTTACGCCCTGATTTCCGATAGCCAAGTGGCGGATCTTTTGGCTGAAGATTTGCTCCGCCTTCTCAGAGAAGCGGGGCTTTCGGCCGAGCTTTTTGTCTTCCCGGCCGGAGAGGCCTCTAAAAATATGGACACGATAGTTAATCTGGCCCGCCAGATGCTTCAAAAAGGCTTTGACCGCAAGTGCGCGATAATTGCTCTTGGCGGAGGCGTCACCGGAGACCTAGCAGGCTTCCTCGCTTCTATTTACTTGCGCGGTGTGCCCTATGTCCAGATACCTACTTCTCTTTTGGCTCAGGTAGATAGTTCGGTGGGTGGAAAAACAGGTGTGGACCTTCCTGAAGGCAAAAATCTTTTGGGTACTTTTTACCAGCCCTGGCGGGTTTACATAGACTACGGCGTGCTTAGCACTCTCCCCTTTGAACATTTGAAAAATGGTCTCGCCGAAGTGGTCAAATACGGCTGTATCTCAAGCCCTAATCTTTTTGAATATCTTGAAGAAAGAAGCCAGAAGTTACTTAATTACGACGCCGAAAGCCTTGAACACATAATTTATGAAAGCTGCCGCCTTAAGGCCGAAGTAGTCTCGCGCGACGAAAAAGAAGGAGGCTTGAGGCGAATTCTTAATTTTGGTCATACTTTAGGCCATGCCATTGAGGCCGCGGCTAATTACGAAATACTCCATGGTTTTTGCGTAAGTATAGGCATGGTGGCCGCGGCTATACTTTCAGAAAGACTAGGTGTGGCGGAAGAAGAAATAAGCCTAAGGCTAATCAAGCTGCTTGAAGACTTAGGGCTTCCAACCCGCATACCCCAAGATCTTGATACAGATGAAATACTTTCTTTTCTGCGCGCGGACAAAAAAGTATGGAAAGGAAAGCTAACTTTTATTTTGCTAAAAAGATTGGGAGAACCTGTATTTTACGAAGAACCACCCCAACAAATACTAAAAGAAATCGTAGAAGCTTTAAAAACCCAAAAGGCGACGTCTTAAATGCCCTGCCCTTACTTGAGCGGCGCTTTGTACCACTTCTACAAACTCCTGCCATATAGGGTTACCAAGCTTCTTATTTAGTTGACTAACTATAAGAGGTGTTTGTTCATCGGGGCTTTTCACGTATAAAACCTTGGGCGATTCAAAGCTTCCCTGACGAAAAAGTTCAAGGCCTATCACTTCCAGGTCATCTGTTATCAATATCAAATTGACTCCGTAAACGGGCAGAAGTTCTAAACGGTCAATCACCCAGCCGCCGGTATTAAAGACTTTAGCCCAGGGGTTAAAGGGCCTGAATTTATCAAGCCTCGCCAAAGGCTTATGCGTATGTCCAAAAACAAACTGAAATTGATAAGTAGAAAGTTCTTCATCATCAACAGGCAGGATTTTTTTGATTTCATGTAAAATAGGGCTTTCTACAAACCAGCGTAATTCTTTTTCTGAGCTTTCTGAAAGAGTCTTTTCGTCTCTACGGCGTTCGGGCCGCAAACTTTCCCTTAAAAAATTTTCAAGTAACTTTTTAATGAAGTCATCTTCCCATCTTTCAGGAATTAAAGGCAGGTCAAATTTATCAGCCAGGGCCTTGGCCAAATTGCCGAGCAAATCTTTAAAAGTAGCGGGCACCAAAAGCATTTCGTAGATGTTTTCTATCTTTTCACCCACTCGGCCGGAACGGCCCATGGTGGACCAGAAAAAATCTATCCAGGCGAAGTTTTCTTTTTCTATCTCGTTCAAGGTGTCAGGCTCTTTTTCGCTAGGGAAAAGGGCTACTTTTAATTTGCTCATGAGCCGATAAATGGATTCAATCAAGTGGCCGTGATGAAGACAAACTATCTTTTTATAGTCTTTATCGAGCAAGCCAAATACGGGATAGAGAATTTTTACTTTTAAGTCTTTGATCTCAGGATAACGGTTAATCAATTTTTGCAGAAAAGGTGAAGGCACAAAGTGATAATCTTTCTGGGGAAAGGTTTCAGATATGTGCCAGGGTTCTGGTAAAATTTCTCCCGGAGGCTTTTTTCTTTCAACAAAGTTACTATATTGTATTTCGCGAGCGGTTTCCCATAAGTGATGATCGTGGTTTCCGGGAACATAAATTATGCTGGAAAATAAACGGCGTTTTATAAAAAATTCTTCAATTAGCCTTTCAAAGGCCATGGCCGCCTGGTGCACTCCAGCCAGGGCCATCTCAAGGCCATCACCAAGTATCACCAGCTCTGGTTTGGGGCCATCATTTTCCAATAGGTTTTCAAAGCATTGGCCAAGTTTGACCAGCACAGGCGAAGGCTGAAGGGGAGCTTCTTCCGCCACCCCTGGTTTAAGGTTGGTCAAAAGGCTATCTTCTTCACCTAAGTGTAAATCAGATAAGACGATGTATTTTATAAAAGACATCTAGCCTCCTTATTAGATTCATATGAAAATCATACTTCTTTTTGAGGATAATAATCAAGAAAAATGAACAAGATAGAAATTAAACCCATAAAGGACCTGAAACCTTTAGCTGAGGACCTTAAACGCATTTATCTTGACGCTTATCAGGAGGACTATATTTACGCTTATCGTGATCCAGGGCGGGTAAAGCGTTACCTCAAATGGCTTATAAAGCATGCTGATGGCGGCTTTTTTGTGGCCTTTGTTGACGGAAAGCCAGCAGGTTTCATCGTTATCCAGCCTGATTGTCGCTTTCACGGAGAAGTTGTGCCGGAGATTCACGAACTGGTGGTTGATCCGGCCTATCAAGGGCGAGGTTTAGGTAAACTTTTGATGCAAAAAGCCCTGGTGTTTCTAAAAGAAAAAGGTTTTAAAAAGGTGGCCCTCTGGGTTGGAGAAAAGAACGAAGATGCTCGTTGCTTTTACGAAAAACTTGGCTTTAAGGTGACAGACCGCCAGGGGGCCTGGCTGCGTATGGAAAAAGAGTTAGAGGCTGAGACTTATGACCAAATGTCAAGCAAGGAGTCAAGCACCAGAAAGGCTTCTACCACATCAACAAGCTCAATGATTTCTTCCGGGGTGTGACAGCGAGATAAATCCCCCGGGCCAAAGACCACCGGTTCAACACCAGCAGCAAAAAGATGAGCCGCATCTGTCCAGCTGGGCATACCGGAAAGCTCAGGCTCTTCCTTTAAGGCCCGGCGATAGGCCTCACACATTTTTTTCACAATGGGTGATTCAGTAGAAATGGCAAAGGGTTCAGATATGTCTTTTATTACGTAATGAACATTGGGAGTCTCATCTAAAATTTGTTTAATCTCGTTGATAACATCCTGGGTTTCCTGGCCGGGCAAGACGCGAAAGTCTATCTCCACTATACACTGATCTGGCACTCTGAGTTCACCGTCTCCACCGGTAAATCTTTCTACATTGAAACCCCCCGGGCCTACCAGGGGATGCTCTGTGTATAGGAAAGAAAGCCTTTTGAGTTTGCTTACGAGCTCTATGGCCCGCTCAATGGCATTTTCTCCGTGGGGGATGCAGCTTCCGTGGACAGCTTTTCCTTTGACCCGAATTTCAAACTCTACCGAGCCGCCTTCAGCAATAGCTATTTTCAAGTCCGTGGGCTCAAGCACGACGGCGTAAGGAGGCAAAGGCTCCCTAGCCAGCATGGCCGAGCCCTGGCCTTCTCTTTCTTCATCCACCACGAAGGCAAAAGTAGCCGGAATAGGCTTTCCTTGCCTAAGCCTTTCTTCAAGGAGCATGAGCATAATGGCCACGCCGGCCTTGTCATCACATACTCCCAGGCCTTCTAAATGGCCATCTCCCATGCGAGGAGGAAAAACCCCCAGCCAGGGAGGAACCGTATCCACATGGGTGGTGATGAGCAACTTGTTCTCAGGGGATTCGTTTACAATGATATTCCAGAAACGGTCAGGTACCTCTTGTTTGCGTAAAGGAATATTCATTTGAGAAAGGCGACCCCAGAGATACTCTAGGATGGCCCGTTCTTCGCCACTTGGGCTCGGGATTGAAGCCAACGTAAAAATAAGTTCTTTGAAACGATTTTTTAGGTCCATGTACGAAGTAAAATCCTTTTAGGAGTACTTGTCAAACTAGAGGAAAAGAGTTAATTTGTTTTGCGTGCGCGCCCGTAGCTCAACCGGATAGAGCGTTGGACTACGAATCCAGAGGTTGGAGGTTCGAGTCCTCCCGGGCGCGCCATTTTCCCTTAAGTGGTATTATTTAGCTCTCTTTCTTACTAGGGCACAAGTCTTTGACTACGCACTGGTCACAGAGGGGTTTTCTAGCTTTACAAATCTTGCGGCCATGGGCCTGGAAGACGTAAGCAATTTGCCCCCATTCTTCCCGAGGGATAATGGCCATTAGGTCCTGTTCTATCTTGTCAGGTTTTTTTTCCTTAGTGAAGCCAAGCCTTTGGGCCAAACGCCTCACATGGGTGTCAACGGGAATTCCTTCCACCACTCCGTAAGCATTAGAAAGGACAATATTTGCGGTTTTACGGGCCACTCCAGGTAGTTTTAGCATGTCTTCCATGGAGCGAGGGACTTCACCGCCAAACTTTTCAATAATTAAGCGGGCGCATTCTTTAATGTACTTAGCTTTTTGTTGATAAAAGCCCGTAGATCTTATATCTTCGGCGAGTTCTTCCAATGGGGCCTCAGCGTAGTCTTTGGCTGAGCGATATTTTTTGAAAAGTTCGGCGGTGACCTGGTTTACCCTTTCGTCAGTACACTGGGCCGAAAGAATGGTAGCCACGAGAAGTTCCAAAGGATTGCTAAACTTGAGAGCGATTTTGACTTCCGGGTAGGCTTCTTTGAGGCGGCGCAATATTTCGTTAAGGCGCTTTTTTTCCTGTTCACTCAGTTTAGGTGGTTGATATTTGTTTTTTGGGGCCATAGCCACTCCTATAGAAAAGGGTTTGTGCGTGCTTTTATTTCTTCAATTAGAGCCAAAACCCTTTCGTCTTCTTGCCAGCTGCCTTTTTGCCATTCTTTAAATGGAGCCATATCAAGGGTTTTTTCGGCTACTGGAAGGGCTTTATCTTTTATTAATTTACTACTGAGGGTGGGTTTAATGGTTTCGGTTAAGATAAAAAAAGACATGAGCCGACGAAAAACATTGAGGTCATACGTATCCATGGGTTTTTCTAATCGCTGGCAAGTCTCACAGGCTTGATAGAGGTGCTTTAAGCGCTCAAGGAGGGGAATTTTTATCTGTGATTGGACCATTTCATCTAACTTGGTGTATTCCCAGGCAATATCTGCATATTCTTCTAAAGAGAAATCGCGCATCATTATGGTTTCCCGAAACCATTCTGAAAATCTAGTCTTGAGATAATCTACCAGGGTCATAAAATCCAGTTGCTCACGGTGAAAATCAAGTTCTTCTCGAGGGAGACGGGCAATTTCGGCAATTTGCGTTAACTTAAAAGTGCCAGTGTAAATATGGAGAAGGGCGGCTAAATAATGAAAGTTAGAAAAGATGACACGTTTGCCCATTATAGTGGCCCGAGGAGGGCGATTATGATAGCGATCAAGGGCCTCTTCTATCCATCTTGCCGCTAGATAGGTGTTAGCCATGTTAAAAAAATATCACACGGAAGCCTCTTTCCCAAGGGATAGAATTTAGTTTTAACGGGGGTATTGACCTCACCAATTTTTAGGAAATTTTACTACCATAAAGCCAGGAGTTAACCGCTCTTTCTACTTTAACGGAAATTTCGTGGCCGAGTTCTTTTTCTTGAGCCTCAAAAAGCACTTTAACGTAGTTGCGTGAAAGCCCCTCATATAGCCCTTGTTCTTCTAGATAACGTAGTATTAGGACTTCAAGAATCTGTCCTACTTGGGCCCGGTAAAAAGCTTTTCGTTTGGCCTGAGAAAGCTCCTGTAGCTTTCTAGCCCTTTCTGCCACCAGGTGTGGTGGCACCTGCCGCCATCTTGCTGCAGGCGTTCCTGGCCTTGGTGAGTAGGGAAAGACATGCAAATAAGTAAGGGGAAGTTTTTCTATTAAGGCGTAAGTTTCCTCAAAATCTTTTTCTGTTTCCGCAGGGAAACCGGCTATTACATCAGCGCCTATAGCGGCATCAGGAAAAAGCTCTTTTATTTTTAATACAAGCCTTTCAAAGTTTTCTACCTTGTAACGCCGCCCCATTTTTCTTAAGACTTCATTGCTTCCACTTTGGAGAGACAGATGGAAATGTGGGCAAAAACCTTTGGCTTTTCGCGCAAAATACAAAATATCTTCACTTAACTCCTGGGGTTCCAGTGAACTCAAACGCCAGCGTGGTACACCGAGTTCTTCAAGAAGGTTAACCAGGTCAAGTAGCGTTTTAGGTGGACTTAAATCCCTTCCCCATAGTCCAAGATGAACTCCTGTGACTACAATTTCTTGATAACCAGCTGCCAAAAATCTTAAAACTTGTTCTCTTATTTTTTCCAGATTGAGGCTTCGCGAAGGTCCTCGGGCATGAGGCACAATACAATAAGTGCAAAATAGACTACAGCCGTCTTGTACTCTTAAAAAAGCGCGTTTGTGCTCTCTGAAGTACGAAAGAGGATACGGCTCACAAAATTTTAAATCTTTTACATCGCTAATAACAATATGTTTCTCTTTAAGCGGTAAGCTTAAACTTTCAATGATTTCTGGAAGCTTTGCCTTTTCTCTCTGGCCAACGATCAAAATAGGGGCCTTGAGATAACCAAGAATTTCTTCTGCGCCAACCTGGGCGTAACATCCAGTAGCTACAACAAGAAGAGGTTCATTCTTAAGGGCCTGACGCAATAGTTTGCGGCTTTCGTAGCTGGCTTTGGCTGTTACCGCACAGGTGTTAACTATGTAAATATCGGCTTTTTCTTTGAAATCAACGAATTTATAGCCTTTTTTTTCGAATTGTTCGGCAAGGGAGGCACTTTCTACCTGATTTACTTTGCATCCTAAAGTGGTTATAGCTAAACGGTATTTCATCAAAAGGATTATACACTGAAACGGAAGATTATAACGTCTCCGTCTTTTACTACATAATCTTTACCTTCTAAGCGAACTTTTCCCTTCTTCTGGGCAGCTTGGTAAGAACCTGCTTCAACCAGATCATCGTAAGCTACTACCTCTGCTCGAATAAAACCTCGCTCCATGTCTGAATGGATAGTTCCTGCAGCTTTTTGAGCTGTTGAGCCTCGTGGAATAGGCCAGGCTCGGGCTTCTTTTTCTCCACCAGTGAAAAAGCAAATCAAATCAAGGATTTCAAAACTTTTTCTGATAAGCAGGGGAAGGGCTGGTTCTAAAAGACCGTATTCTTCTCTAAAAATTTCAGCTTCTTCTGAGGATAGCTCGGCAAGATCGGCTTCAAGGCGCCCTTTTATGTGAATAGCCTCGGCAAAGGGAGGTAAGTTTAGTTTTACCTCTTCGGCTTCTTCGCCTGAGTTTATAACTACTAGAAGGGGTTTTATGGATAAAAAGGCATAGCCCTTCATGTAAGGACTTTTTCTTAAATTCGAAGAAACTCTTAAGGGGCGCCCTTCATCGAGGAGTTTTTTGGCTTCGCGTAGTTCTTCTAGTTCTTTTTCAACTATTGAAGCCCCTTTTTTGGCTTCTTTTTCCAGGCGTTCAAGTTTCCTCTCTACAATGGCCAAGTCGGAAAGGATTAGTTCTTCGTGAAGGGTATCAAGTTCTTTTTGTGGCTCTGGAGGAATTCCTGCCAGTTCGAAATTTCGTACTACCATGATTAAGGCATCAGCGGGTTTCAGTTCGTGTAAAAGTTTTTCAAGTTCTTTGCCTCGCCCTTCTCTTTCTCTGAGGTCAAAGGAAAGGTCGAGGTACTGTACAGTGGCCGGGGTTTTCTTGGCAGAGGAAAAGATACGTTGCAATACATCAAGGCGCTCATCAGGCACTTTGACTACCGCGCGGGCAATGCTGCCCTTCTCTTCTACCTGGCCAGCAGCTTCTCCCGCCGCTGCTCTAAAAATAGTTGTCTTTCCTGATTGTGGTAGACCGATTATGCCGATTTTCATTGGGTATGTCGCTGGCTGAAGTTGATAAGCTCTTCGAGCTTGTCCATGGCTTTCTCTGAGGTAAGTATTTCAAGGGCTTTCTTAACACCGGCTTTGAGGTCAATGGCCTTTTCCGCAGCGTAAATAGCGGCACCAGCATTTAAGGCCACCATGTCTCTTTTAGGGCCGGTTTCTTTGCCAACTAATATGTTCCTTATAATTTCGGCATTTTGTTCAGCATCTCCACCTAACAGTTCTTCAGGTTCTTCGCATAGTTCAAGGCCAACGTCTTCTGGGTCAACATAATACGTGGTAATACGGCCATCTCTTAATTCAGAAACTTTGGTAGAGCCAGTGACAACAAACTCATCATAGCCATCTTCACCGAATACAACTAAGGCTCGTCTGGCACCAAGGGCATCGAGAGCAAAGGCCATTTTTTCCGTAAGACGGAAGTCAGAGACACCAAGCACCTGGGTGTTAGCCCCAGCTGGGTTAAGAAGAGGGCCAACCAGGTTGAATATAGTCCTGAAACCAAGGGCTTTGCGCACAGGAGCTACATGTTTCATAGCGGGATGATAAAGTGGGGCAAAAAGAAAACAAAGTCCGCAAGTATCAAGGCAGGCCGCCGCCATCTCTGGAGGCATGTCTATTTTTACACCTAGAGCCTCAAGCACATCAGCACTACCGCACTTACTTGAAACCGAACGATTGCCATGTTTGGCCACTTTAACGCCAGCAGCTGCCACTACAAAGGCTGCTGCCGTAGATACATTAAAAGTGCCTTTACGGTCCCCTCCTGTGCCACAGGTGTCAACAAGGGGTTCGGCTTTGGATATATTGTGCGGGACACTCCTTGCTACTTTTCGCAAAGTGCGAGCCACAGCGGCTATCTCTTTCCAGGTTTCTCCTTTGATTTTTAAAGCAGTCAAGAGAGCCGCAAGCTGCCTCTCGTCAAAATCTCCGGCGATTACTTCAGAGAAGGCCTGTTCTATTTCTTCAGGCGTCAAATCTTTTGCCTCAATTGCTTTTAGTAAAACTTCCTTGAGTTTAGGCATGGCTTTCACCTGCAAAACTTTTATAAAAATTGTTTATTATCCTTACCCCTTTTATAAAAATACGCAAGCATCTAAAACCAAAGGACAAGCCAAATGTCTTATTCGAGAGATAACTTTGTTTTCTTCGTTCGTCCCCCGCTTCTTCGCCATAATAAAATAAGGTCTTGCGAGCGAAGTTAAGTAAAATTAAGGATAATTTGTTTTTAGAGAAGTTTATTTAAGCGGCTTTAGGTTGATGCCAGCCAGAAATTTCCCACATTAATATTTCACCAGAAGACACGGTTATCACACCTTTGTTTGTTTCTATGAGGAGTTCTCCTTTAGGTGTGGGGCCGATAGCCTGGCCTTTAAGGATTTCTTCTCCTCTTTTTAAGACTACCTTGCTCCCTTTGGTTACATCTCTTTTTTGCCAGGCATCTTCAACGGCATTAAATCCCTCTTCAAGTAGTTTTTCGTATATTTTTTCTAGTTCTACAAGAACAGCTCTAAGTATTTGCGGCCGACTAAAAATGATACCGGTTTCTAGAAAGATCGAAGAGGCCTTTTCTCGAATATCAGGTGGAAGATTTTCTTTTTTAAAGGTTACGTTGAGCCCAACTCCTATTACCAAACCCTCTGGAACTTTTTCTAATAAAATGCCGCCAATCTTTTTTTGTTTAATTAAAATATCATTGGGCCACTTTAGTTTTACAGGAATATCCAGCAGCTGTTCAAGACCTCGGGCTACCCCTACCGCTGTTGCTAGGCTATAAAGTGTAATTGGTTGGGCTAAAGGGCCCTTAAGTAAAATAGAAAAATACAGTCCTGCTCCTCTTGGGGAAAACCAGGCACGAGCAAGTCTTCCTCGGCCTTGAGTTTGACGGTCTGCTAAAACTACCAGGCCCGATTTTTCAGAAGAGGCCCTTTTTTTGATTTCGTCTTGGGTGGAAGGTATTTCTTTAAAAAAAAGAATCTTTTTACCAAGCCATTTGGTAGGTAATCTTTCGGAAAAGGAAGGAGTTTTGTATTTATCGGTGTCTTTCAAGGACTACCTCGTCCTTTCCGGAGATTTCTTTTAAATGTACGGTAATGTGTTCATTTGGTAAAGTGGAGATAGTAAAGCCGGTATAAGTAGGCTCAATAGGCAATTCGCGGTGGCCTCGATCTACTAAAACAGCCAGTTCTACTTTACGAGGACGGCCAAAATCTACTAGAGCATCAAGGGCGGCGCGAATAGTGCGACCGGTATAGATAACATCATCTACCAAGATGACCACTTTATCATCTATGGGAAAAGGTATTTGAGTTTTACGTACAATTGGTTGTGAAGCGGCTCTGCTCCAGTCGTCACGATAAAGGGTAATATCCAGCATACCTACCGGAGGCCCTGATCCTTCTATTTGTTCAATTTTTTTCTTCAGGCGTTCTGCTAAGGGCACTCCTCCAGTGCGAATGCCGACCAGGACTAAGTCCTTACAACCCTGGTTGCGCTCGAGAATCTGGTGGGCAATTCTTGTAAGAGCGCGGTCTATTTCTTTTTCTCCCATCAGAAGCCGTTCTTCCATGTTTTTCTTGTACTATTTTTGATCTTTTTCTTCAAGCAGTTAAGTTTGCCTGTCCCTATTTTAAATTTCCAAAGTCAACCCGTCATAAGCGGCTATGACCTCTAAATTTAACTTGCGGCTCAACTTAGCCGCTATTTGATGGGGCTGGGCCTTTAACATGGTCATGCCGAAGTGGGTAAGAATAGCTTTTTCTGGCCTTATTTCCGCAAGGATTTCTTCTACGTCCCGCACACACAGATGTTGCACATTAGGCGAAGGATGAGGCTTGAAGCGAACCACGTTTATAATAAGAATCTGGCAATCCCGATAAGATTCAATTAACCTAGGGGAAAATAGGGTATCTACTAAAAAGCCTACCTTTTTTCCTGAAAAATCAAAGATTATGCCGTAGGTTTCGGCAGTATGGTAATGTCGCCTGGAAGTGCGGAACTTAATGTTTCCAATGGTATAAAGTTTTTCGGCCTCAAGAATTTTTATTTCTTTTAAATAAGGGCGTAAGTATTTCAAAACTACCGCACTATTTCCGCTCAAGCATTCTCGCGGGGCAAAGAGCACACCTCTTTTTTTAAGACCGCCTTCAGTTAGCCCATCTATGAGAATGTTAACGTCATTTGAATGATCCAGGTGGGCGTGGGTGAGTATCAAGCCGTGAAGTTTCATAACATCTAGGCGAGGCTTAGTGGTGGCCATACGCACCAACGTGCCCGGCCCTGGATCAAGCACTAAACGAGTGCCCTCGTATTCTATATACGTACCTGCTGAGGAACGAAGCTGTTTAGCTACTACGTAACGCGCCCCTGCTGTGCCTAAAATTTTTATAGTGGCCATGGCAATTTGGAAAATAAGCTCTCTTTAACAAAAGTCAAAATGGGGACAGGCAAATTTTTAATTTTGATTTTGCCTGTCCCCGTTATCCCCGTTATCGTTATCAGAAATTTTTTGCCTGTCCCCATTTGATTAACTGGAAATTGGGCAACAATCTCTTGCCGAAAAAGTTTCTATGTTCCATGCTTATAGCTATGGGAGAAAATTTTAGAACTCGTTTTAAAAAGGCCCGTACAGAAAAAGATTTAAGGCTTCTTACGCAAAAGTTTTTCAAGGAATCTCTAAAAGGGCTTCCCCCAGGTTTTCGTATTAAGGCCCAGGTTCTTTCTATTAATCCTCCTCGGGTGATGGTTAAAATTCCAGCGCATTCTGAAGGAAACCCCATTCGCATTACTCAGGTTGACCAATTAATAGAAGAGCTTGAAGACTTCGGTTTAGAAGTGATACTCTGCTACCAAGACGATCTGGAGGAACTCAATGTCCGCAAATTTTGAGTGGGTAACTTTTGACTGCTACGGCACTTTGATTGATTGGGAAACGGGCATTTTGAAGGCCTTAAAGCCTATTTTTGCCCTTGAAGACGCAGAAATTTTAAAGCTTTACGCGAGATTTGAGAGTGAGGCGGAAAGAACCTGGAAGCCTTATCGTGAAATCTTGAAAGAAGTGGCGCTAAAGTTTTTTGACCATTTCGGTCTCAAGCCAGATCCAGGCCAGGAAAACATCCTCTGGCAGAGCCTACCCAGCTGGCCACCTTTTCCTGAGGTAAAAGAAGCCCTGGCAGGTCTCAAAAAAGCTGGTTTTAAGTTCGCCATCATTTCAAACATTGACAATGATCTCTTGGCAAAAAGTGTGGCTCAAATGGGTGTTTCTTTTGACGCCCTTATAACTGCAGAAGAAGCTCGCTGTTATAAACCGGGGCAGGCCATATTTGAGCTAGCGGAAACGAGGCTTTCTGTTTCGCCTGAGCGCATTTTTCACGTGGCCCAGAGCCTTTTCCACGACATAGCCCCGGCTAAAGAAAGGGGATGGACTACGTGCTGGGTGAAAAGACCATCACGGGACCCTTTTGGGGCCACTCCTCCAGCCGAAGCCAGGCCTGATTTTGTTATTTCTGAATTGCGAGAAGTGATAAAAATAATCGGCTAGCGCCGTTTGCGGTTTCTTTTTCCATTGGAAAAATCAAGGCCTAGAATTTCTCTTTCAAGCCGCAGGATAACTTTGGCCAGACAATAAGCTTCTTGAAAATAGCTCTTCCGTGAAAGACGCCTTGGCATATGTTTACTTCTTAGCAAATGATATTTTATCGGCCAGATGCCTGTTAAAAGTTGCAAAGTATTTTCAAAAAGCTCTCTTTTAAAATCAAAAGGATAAAAAACTTTTTTCATCTGTTCCCGAATTAAGCCGCCGGGACGAGTTGTTTTTTTAGGAATTCTAGGAAGGCTTCCTTCTCCAACCAGAAATGGATAAAGAAAGGCCGCTAGTTTCTGGGCCTCTGAAAGGCGTTCTTTTTGGGCTTCTTTATCGGCCCAGGCAAGGAGCTTGAAGAAAAACTGCCTTTCCTGAGGTGTGGCTCGGTGTAAATATTTTCCGTAAGTCGGAAAGATTTCTTGAAAAAGCCTGCTTTTAAGCATCAAGTCGGCCCAGGGGCTGGTCCAAAAGCCAAGGACATCTTTTAACCATTCGTCCCTGATGCGCATGGGTGGGCAAAGCATAATTTTTTCCCGATGGCGAAGAATGCCCTCCCAGGTGTTTTCTTCAATGATAAAGCCGGTACGAGCGGCGTGGCGAATAGCCCTTATCATGCGCACAGGATCTCTGATAAAGCGAATGTCAGGCGGGCCGATAACCCTTATGATGCCGGCTCGCAAGTCCTTCATGCCACCTACGTAGTCAATGATGCTAAAGTCGGCGATATTGTAAAAAAGGGCATTTATGGTGATGTCTCGCCTAAAGGCATCCTGATACGGCGTGCCAAACACCTCTAGGCCATTTTCCTCGGCGGTCTCTGGGCCTCTAAAGGTGACTACTTCTATAAATTTGCCTCCAGGAAAGTAAACATGCACCAGACGGAAACGTTTGCCTATGATGCGACTCCACCGAAAAAGTTTTCTTATTTCTTCTGGCCGAGCATCAGTGCCTACATCAAAGTCTTTGGGCTTTATGCCCAAAAGGAGATCTCTTACGCTTCCTCCTACGAGATAGGAAAGGAAGCCTTTCTTTTTTAAACGATAGAGGACTTTTAGAGCCTCTTTAGAAATATCTTTGCGAGAGATGTTATGTTCTCCCCGCGGGATAATGACAGGCTCGGTAACTGTCTCGGCAAAAAGTTTCCCTTGTTTGAGTCGTTTTTCTTCGGCAAGCATTTTATACTCTGGAACGGAAGGCCTTTGGATCAATTCCGTATTTCTTAATTTTGTAATTCAAGATTCTAAGGCTGGTATCAAGAAGTTTGGCCGCTTTACTCTGATTGCCTTTTGTTTCTTTTAAGGCTTCTATTATCAATTCCACTTCTACCTCTTTTACAGCCTGAGCCAAGCTTTTTTTAGCATGCGTGTGAGAGCTTTCTGCTGTTTGCAAGCTCTGGGGCAGATGATAGCTCCGAATAACTTCTTCATCGCAAATGAGTACGGCGCGCTCAATAACGTTTTCAAGTTCGCGCACATTCCCTGGCCAGTGATATTGGACTAACAGGTCTATAGCTGGCGAGGAAAGACGCTTAATTTTTTTATTGTATAAACGGCTATATTTTTCCAGGAAAAATTCAGCTAGAGGGATAATGTCCGTCTTTCTTTCGCGAAGGGGTGGCAAATATAAAGGAAACACATTTAAACGGTAATACAGGTCTTCGCGGAAAAGCCCTTGCTCTACCAGCTCTTCAAGGTTGCGATTGGTAGCCGCGATGATACGCACATCTACTTTAACCGGATGAGTACCTCCTACCCGATAAAATTCCTTTTCCTGAATCACATGAAGAAGCTTGGCCTGAAGAGGAAGCGGCAGATCGCCGATTTCGTCAAGGAAGATAGTTCCACCGTTTGCCTTTTCAAAAAGCCCGGTTTTGCGGCCAAGGGCTCCGGTAAAGGCGCCTTTTTCGTAGCCAAAAAGCTCAGATTCAATAAGGTTTTCAGGAAGGGCGGTGCAGGATATAGTCACAAAAGGCCCACTAGCCCGAGGGCTGTTAAAGTGAATCATCTTGGCGATGAGGGATTTGCCTGTCCCCGATTCTCCGCG